>CAZOCN010000026.1:0-15819 GCA_964578315.1 uncultured Candidatus Bathyarchaeia archaeon | reverse complement strand
CATGTAGCGATTTGCGAGTTGCAGCCAAACATAACCCCTCACATATGAAGCCTCCTCGACCGTTCGGTTTGAAACATTGAGCACATATGTTTTATTTAAAACTTACGAGTACAAAAATATACATAATTCACTTTGGGTCGTTCAAATCTCCCCGGCACCAGTTGTAAGAATCTAGACCCAAATACATTCAACTTACAAAGCGAAAGTTATTTAGCCCTTCTATTAGACTTCAAATAGAGGGGCTATAAAGGGAAGGCAACGTGCCTCGTGGCGACTTCTATATCAGAAGGCTTGCACCAGTTATGTCTATTGTGGCTCCATTGATATATGAGGACGCTTCAGAGGCAAGGAATAAAACTAAGGCAGCTTCTTCTTCTGGTTTCCCCAGTCTACCCATAGGGATGGCTTCGATAAACTTCTCTAATTCCCCTGGTGCCGTGGTCTCCCTAATCATGGGTGTATCTATTAGGCCCGGGCAAACGGCGTTAACATTAATATTGTAAGGTGCCGCTTCTCTAGCCAAATGTCTAGATAAACCTAGAACGGCGGCCTTAGAGGCGGTGTAGTGAGGCCCACCTAACTCACTTGTGCTCCTCCCAGCAGAGGAGGATATGTTAACGATCTTACCGCTCCTCTGAGCCTTCATGTACGGAAGCACAGCCTTTGAACAGTTGAAAACCCCCTTAACGTTAACAGCCATAACCAAATCCCACTCTTCATCTGGAATCTCCTCAACGGAAGCGCGGCGTCTCAGAATCCCCGCGTTATTCACCAATATATCGATTCGCCCATGATCACGAACAATTCTCTCCACCAAACTCGAGACGGCTTCGTAATCGGTAACATCCAACTGCACAGCCTCAGCCTTCCAGCCTCCTCTCTTAATCTCCTCAGCAACCCGCGTTACACCTTCAAAGTTTACATCTGTAACAAAAACGTAGGCTCCACTTTCAGCAAACATCTTTGAGACGGTTTCCCCCATGCCCCTGGCAGCTCCAGTAACAAGCGCTACTTTTCCCCTAAAATCATACTTCACAGTAGACAAAAGTTACCTCCTCAAGAATCTTCTCTTACAATAACCTACATAACATTTATGGGAAAGAAGAAGGCGTCTTACAAACCGAACTTGAGGATAAAACGCTCCTAAAGGACCCACAACCTTAACTATACGCTATACCTCCCACTACAAAACCGCCCATTCATGGTTGCTTTAAATAGATTCTTCTGGTATGGCTTTGAAACCTTTTAAATGTAGATGGGAGATAATCTTTGGCTATTAGGAGGAGGTGTTGCTTCATTTGAAGATAGTAAAAATGGAGGTCTTCACCGTTGCGCTTCCAGAGTTCACGGTCTTCATGTTCAGAGGGGGGCCGCTAACCAACAAGAAGGTCATCGTTAAACTTTACACAGATGAAGGGATAGTTGGAATCGGGGAGACGACGCCTGTTCCTTCGGATTGGGGTCACGATGCGGATACGATGGAAATAGTCCTTAGACGTTTCATCGAACCCGGGGTTATCGGAATGGACCCTTACGATGTGGAGTGTATCTTCGATAATATAGAGTCAAAGGTTGGTTTCAAACAAATACCCCAAGCGATGCTCTTCGAGAGGGCTGCATTGGATGTAGCATTATACGACGTAATGGGGAAGGCCTCTGGAGTTCCCGTTAACAAACTGTTAGGAGGCTCTACAAAACAGAAGGTAGCCGTCGCGGCTGTCCTGTCTCTTGCTAAGCCGGAGGAAATGGCAAAGGAAGGCCAGAAGTTCGCAGCCGAAGGCTTCTTCGATTTCAAATTGAAAGTAGGGGTAGACCCTGCTGAGGATGTAGCAAGGGTTAAAGCCGTAAGAGAAGCCTTGGGTGATGATGTTGACATAAGAGTAGACGCTAATGGTGGTTGGACGCCAAATACAGCGGTTAAAACGATTAGAGCTATGGAGCGTTATTCTCTCCAGCTGGTGGAGCAGCCTGTCCCAAGATGGGATGTAAAGGGTATGGCTTATGTTAGAGACCATGTGGAAACACCTATAATGGCTGATGAGAGTTTACATTCCATAAGTGACGCCCTTCTCCTCGTAGAGAAAGAGGCTTGTGACATATTCAACATAAAATTTCAGAGAGTAGGCGGCTTATACAACGCCAAGAAGATCCTATCGATCGCAGAAGCCGCCGATATAGAGTGTATGGTAGGAAGCGAACTAGAGACCGGCGTCGGAACAGCAGCCGGCATCCACCTCATGGCTTCTTCAAAACTCTTTACGATACCTTCCGATCTGATAGGACCCATACACTTCAAGGACGATATAGTAAAGCAGAAGTTTACCGTCAAAAACGGTTACATGGAGGTCCCAACAGAACCTGGATTAGGAGTTGAACTCAACGAAGAAAAAGTAAGAATGTATAAAGTCTCCTAAATAATGAATAGTAGAAAAGTTAACTCTCTTGAGAAACCTTCTTACATTTTTACCTTGAAGGATCCGCTAAAAACTACAGCGAATAATAGCTTAACCAGTTTAAGTTTAATCTCCACAATTTTTTCTATTTTTTATAATAAAAAGAAGGAGGAGTTCCGTTTAATAATAATATACATGAAATATCATGTGATAAACGCGTTCTCTATATCGCCAAAGCAGGTTATCTATAAATAGATAAATCCATCCATTTTGTTTTTCAATAAACTACACGTATTGGTTTCCGTCGTTTGGTAACGCGAGTTCGGGTGCGCGTCTACGTGTACGTGCTGAAGGGTTAACGTCTACTTCGAACTTTACAGTATTCCTTAAACAGCCTATACCTTCGATCATTGCTTCAATAGTATCACCAGTCTTGAGAAGATCTGTTTCGCCGGGCAGCGGACCAGGGGCTCCTGTCGCTATCACATCGCCAACTTCAAGTGTGCATATCCTAGAACAATGCTCTACAATTTTCGGTATGTCCCAAAGTATCGTCATGTCTCCTGTGTTCCCCTTGAGTATGGTTTTGCCGTTGACTTTAAGATCTAAGTTCAAGTTGTGCGGGTCGAGAATCTCATCTTTTGTTACTATGTGAGGCCCAAGGGGGGCGGTGGTGTCGTATGCCTTGTCCTCTGGGAAACCATGCCACCCATGCTTCTTCACCTGATCCTCTGTGTATATATCCCGTATAGTGATGTCGTTAAGGATTGTATAGCCGACGATGTGATCATAAACTTCTTTCCGGGGAATGTTATGTCCCCTTTTACCTATAACCAAGGTTAACTCATGGTGAGTTGAGGCCTTCTCGAATGGAGCTGGAATGAATACCTCCTCATCAGGTCCTGTGACTGATGAGGATGGAAAAAACATAGCTATTGGGCGACGGACTACTCTGCCCTCTAGTACTTCTTTTATCAACTCTTCGCGGGTAATCTTATGCGCTACTCCTGAAGGGCGCGAAACTCCAGAATGCGTTGGGTAAGTTCCACCCATTAAAATTAGCTTACTCGGTATAAGCGGCGCTTTAAATTTAACTTCCTCCTCATCGTAAACAACTTTCTCGCCCTTGGGCCCTCGTATCTTCTCATTCGCTCTGAAACCTTCTGATATAAATGATTCCAAATCCTTGGCGAGTTCGATAGCGGATTCTCCTCTCCTAAGGAAGGAGACCATGTTAGCGAAGTTGTAATTAGCCGGAGGTTTTTCGGTCTTTGAGAGGTAGGCATCGTAACAAGCCTTCATGTCAATAACCTTTCCATTTATTAGAAAACCTATGTGCTCTGTTTCATTCACGCGAAAAGTTACAAGTTTCAATTCTTACATCACACATCTCATCTTTTCTCGTATGTCTCTCTGAGATAAGGGAGAACCTTTTCGCCGTAAAGTTTTATGAAGTTCTCTTCATTTGGACTAGCACTTAGGAATTGGATACTAGTAAACCCGGCTTTTAGGTATCTCTCTATCCTTTCGATGTGCTCTTCCGGTGTCGTCGCGATAATCATCTTTTTTGCTAGTATCTCTCTACCGATAAATTTAGCATTCTCCTCAACTTCCCTCGGATCGTATATCGCATATTTGTAAACAAAGGGGAGCAATGCGCCACTGTAGTACCTACATGCTCCCTCCGCCATTTCATAGTCTTCATCGTAGGATACGACGATCTCAGTCATTCTATCGATTAATGAAGAATCCCTGCCTACGTCGATTGCGCCTTTTTCAAGAGCTGGGAATAAGACCTTCGAGGCATATTCAGGGGATACTGTAGTTACGAAGCCGTCAGCGTATCTCCCTGCAATTTGAGCTACTGTGGGACCATTCGCCGCTATATAAAGAGGTATCGGTCTCTCAGGTTTCGTATATAAATTCGCACTTCTAAGCCTATAGTATTTACCTCTAAAGTTTACGAAGCTCCCTGTCCACAACATCTTTATTACTTTTACAGCTTCTTCTAGTCGTTCCACTCTTTCCTTGAAGCTAGGCCATTCGTATCCAACTGGAACTTCATTTATGGCTTCTCCAGACCCCAATGCTAGGAAGATTCTGTCTTTATATAAGACGCCTAAAGTTGCGAAGGATTGGGCGATTATTGCTGGATTATAGCGAAGGATTGGCGCTGTTACAAATGTGCCTAGCCTAGTATTTCTAGTTCTTTCAGCGGCTGCCGTAATTAATATCCAAGCAAAGCTGCATTGCGCTCTTGAATGAGTCCATGGATGGAAATGGTCGCTGACTGTTAAAGTTTTAAATCCATATTTCTCGGCTAGCACCGCATGTTCCAGAAGTTGGTTAGGAGTATACCAACCTTCTGGAACTAACCTGTAGCCGAAGTCGATGGAAGCTTTTGAGCTGTTATTAGACATTTTAAAGTTTTTTAAGGGAGGTCCTTTTTTATTTTTAGACCTGCATTTATTAGAATCTGCTTTAGTTTCTGTAGTTGTTGAGGACTTAGAACATCGTTGTAGGGTGGTCTTGCTGGACCAGCTGGTAAACCTACTAGGGCCGTGGCAGCTTTTAGGTGATAATTACAGATTCCTGCACTTTGTATTTCGCCTATCCATTTGTAGAAAGGTATCTGCAGCTTCCAGAGCTCTTCGATTCCCTCCGCGTAGTTTCCAGCTTCCATCAAATCCCAAATTTTTAAGGAATACTCTGGGTAGAAGGTTCCGGTTCCGGCAAGCCAACCTTTCGCTCCGAACATGGCGCCTAATCCGTGATAGTTGTTGTCGATGAAGGCAAATCGGTCTTTGAATTTTCGCATAATGTCCGCATACCAAATCCAGTTCGGCGAAGACCATTTCACGCTTATTACTTTATCTATGTCAGCAAGTCGTCCCATGAGCTTCTCATCTATTCCTATCCCACTGAGTACGCCGAGCCATGTTGTATTGTAAACCATAATTCCAATATCAATGGAGTCAGCTACCGCTTTGACGAAACGGTATACCTCATCTGGTGAGGTGTTCCAGTAGAATGGCGGTGAAACTTGGACGCAGTGATAACCTACTTTTTCTGCGTAGATTGCAAGATCGATGGCTTCTTTTAGACTAGTGTGTTGAACGGATGTTGCGAGAAGGGCTTCATCTCCAGCCTCTTCCGCTGCTATTCGCATGACATATTTTCGTTCTTCTGTGGTGAGTGAAGGAGCTTCGCCTATCGCCGTTGCAGCCATAAGTATCCCTTTACCCTTCTTTATTCCGTGGTCAATTAGATACCTCGTTAATACACGGATCCCTTCGGTGTCTAAATCAAAGTTTTCCTTCATCGGAGTTATCATAGCGATGGCCGGTCCTCGGAGATTCAACTTAATTTCTTCCAAATCCAAATTCTATCCCTCCTTTTCCATTTTTTATTTAGAAGATACCCTTGCTTCAAAGAGTAAATGAGCCAAAGGCTCAGTTCCAGTGTTTCTAAGACTGTGACTGGTTTTTATAGGAATTAAGACTACTGTTCCTGCCTTTACTTCAAATTCTTCCTCTCCAAGCGTCATAACTCCTTTTCCTTTCAAAAAGTAATAAATCTGTTCCATGTCTTCATGAGAGTGAGGAACAGCGTATCCTCCAACGCCATATTCTTGATAGCCGACACCGGAGAATTTCAGTCCAGCTTCGTCTGTAGTAAGTGTTTTGAAGCTACAATTTATATGGCCTGAGTTCCCTTTTACAGGACGTAGTTCGATATCTTCTAAATTCAACACATTACTTTTTTTGATCATTTTTCGATTTCTTCCTTCAGAAATTTATGTTGTAGCATTCTTAGAGTGTCTATGGGTCTGAAGTGTGGTTCCATAGCCTTAAGGAAATCTTTGAAGGTTTCTTCCACCGTGGCGTCGGTTGTGTCGAGGGTGAATTTCTTACGTATAAGTGATCTTTCATACTCCTCTTCAAATCTCTCTAGGACGTACTCGACATCCTTATCTTGCAGAACTCCTCTTGGGTGAGGGTTCTCCTTCATCCGTCTCCGAATTGTTTCCGGTGAGGCTTTAACAAGGATAAGGACTGTATCGGGTCGGTATTTCATGATCATGTAATCTATATAGCGCGCGTACTGTACGCGATCTCCATACTCCTTTGGTCTGCCGTAACCGTAGTATAGGGGAGCATATACGGCATCTTCAATGTGGAATCCAACGAGGACTAAATCATCGTCTCCTGAGAAGCCGGCGCCCAAATGGTAGTCCATGAGGTATCGCTGGAACATCTCTCTGCCCGCGGGTCCTAGGGCACTTAGTTTCTCTAATTCTTCTTCGCTTATCTCTCGGTGTTCTCCGTCTCCTCCCAGTGGATAGGTGAAGTGGTCATGTATGGGTAGTTTCGCGCCTACTTTATCCTCCCACCACTTCGCGATTCTCTTTATCAAAGTTGTTTTACCTGCGTATTCGCAACCTACTACAATTAACTTCATTCTCTTACTCACCTCAATCTGTAACATTATAGTCCTAATTTAAAAAAATAAAAGGTTTTTTAGGAATTTAGGTTTAAGAGACAGTCATCCAGAATATGGCTGGATATTGCCTTTGTGGACTTAGGAATAAGCCATGTACGTTCTCTGTGTATGCTGCAAGTGTAGTTGCCGGAGAGAATATTGTATATTGAGGCCCGTAGTTTATTAAGTATTCATTGAGTTCTTGGAACTTCTTTATCCTTTCAGTTGGGTTTCTTTCGTTTTGAGCAGCGTTATATAACTCTAGGAAGTGTTCGTAGATGTCTCTCCCTTCCTCATCTAAGCCTTGACTAGTTGAGTTCCAACCGAAATAGTTATTCGGGTCAACTGGAAGTTGGCTTCCTGCGGGGTCTGAATGCGTTAAGGGACCGAAGGGTTGTAGCCACATAAACTCTTCCATTGATGCCGTGTCTAGGATTCTTGCGTAGTACTCTCCAACTTCATAGACGGTTATTATAACGTCTATTCCGATGTTAGCTAGGTCAGCTTTGATTGCCGCGCCGAGGTCTATGAAGTTGACTCCTGAACGTGGCTTAGGCCTTACCATAAGTTCCACTTGGAAACGCCAGCCATCTGGTCCTACTGGATAACCGGCTTCGTCCAATAGTGCATTTGCGGTCTCAAAATCTTTTCCCGGCAGATAGTCCTTGTACTTCTCAACTCCAGGCATACCTGGGAAGAAAACGCTTCCTTGACATAACGTTGGGGTTCCCATCATCACGTCCTCTACATAAGACTTGTAATCGAGGGATATTGCAATAGCCTTTCTGACGCGCCAATCTTTCAATGGTCCACTCCAACAGTGGAACCAAAGGCCTGTACCGCCTCCGCCGGCACTTGCTTTTGCAACTTTGATGCCGGGAGTTTTGCTTAAGGCATCCCAAGTTGATGGCTGTAGATCGGTGGCCAAATGCAACTCGCCTTTCATCAATTTCATCCTGGCGTCTACTTCTTCGTTTACAGCAAGGAGGATGATCTCGTCTATCTTTGGTTCAGGAATATTTAGTTCTGGTGGGCCGCCCCAATAGTCGGTGTATTTTGTAAGCACATATCTTTGGTAAATGGTGAATTCTTTTACTTGGTATGGCCCTGTACCGACGTCTGTAAAGCCGTCTGGCTCACCTTTCATGAGCCATCTGTATCCGTGATCACTTAATCCCCCTGCACCGGTTACAGCATGTGCTTCTACTACCTTTGAATCCATTATTCCTACACAGCAAAAGGCAAGCATCTCAGGCACGACGTGATAGTATTTGTTCAGATAAATCTTGACTTGGTATTTTCCAGTTATTTCTGTGCGATTGACAACCCCTGGGAAGTATTGGCGGGGTACATCTTGAACTTTTACTATGTCGAGTGGGTATCCTGGATCAGTTGGCCATATGAAGTATCTATCGAGTGTATATTTCACGTCATCGGCAGTCATTTCATTTCCACTGTTATGAAAATGGATTCCTTTCCTCAAGTTTATAGTCCACACTAATCCATCTTCTGAAACCTCGTAGCTCTCAGCCAACCATGGAACAGGGTTCAATATCCCTTTTTTCAAGTCTTCTGGATGGTAGTAAAATAGTGTTTCATAGCATAGGTAGATAAAATCTGGTCCGGCACCGCCGGTGAAGGTCGGGTCAGCACCCATCTCGTATATAAGCCAGTGAGCTGCGACTTCGGTGCTCACAAGAGTCATCTTCTCGGTTGGCGTGGGCGTCGGTGTTGGAGTAGGCGTAGCGGTTGGAGTAGGCGTAGCAGTAGGCGTAGCTGTGGGAGTAGGCGTTGGAGTCGGAGCAGAGGGTAATGTACTGTAGTAATAGGCAGCGCCTCCGATTATCGCCACAACAACAATGATTACAACGACTGCAACAGCCTGTGCTTTTGTTATAGCTTTCTTAGAAGTTAATAGATTTAATGCTTTCTTCAACATTTTTATCGCCAGGTTTAGTACATGGTAGTTTTCTGTTATTTATGTTTTGCTTATCTTTTATTATTACAAATACTCGCCTTTCATTTGCGAAATTAGTTACCTTTTTTAACCTTCGATGAGGCTTTAAGCTAATGAAGACTTAGGGGGTTCTCTAGAAGAGAATAAGATTTAATTAGAACCTCGCATGCTAAATCCACTCTCTTCATACCAAATTAAACGTTTAGGTGCTTAACGTATTTGATAAAAGGAAAATATCCGCGCATATACTTCGAGTTAATTTTCATAGGATTTTCCACCACCCTAGGTATGGGACTCGTAAGCTCGTTTCTACCAATCCTCGCGGAAGAGTTAGATCCAACCGGGACTCTCGTAGGCCTTGTCATTTCAGCGTGGTACTTAGCTAGAATTTTCATAGAACTTCCTTCAGGCTTGATATCCGATATGATAGGAAGAAGAAAACTGTTATTATTCGGGATCTTTCTATCTTGCATAGGTTCACTTTTATGCGCAGTACCCTCTATCTACGCATTGATAGTAGGAAGAGCATTATGGGGGTTTGGCACATCCTTTGTCTTCCTCAACAACACAGCGTTAGTCCTCGAGATACTAAATACAAAAAATAGGAAGACTGGATTGGGCGTATTTCAAGGAATCCAATGGGTAGGTAGCTTCATAGGCACACCTATAGGAGCTCTAATCGCGAGTGTGTTAGACTTCTACTCAGTTTTCTATACAACATTTACAATAACCGCCCTCAGCTTTTTTGTTTCGCTTTTCTCTAAAGACCTAAAGAAAGTTGGTGGCGGCTCAACGGGCACCGTTCGAAAGATAAACTTACGGGATTCTCTTGCAGCGCTTAGTAGTCTGGGGCTAATGATTGTTTGCATTGTTACCTTCATTAGGATACTGATATCAGCTGGAGTTATGTCAACCATCTTTCAGCTTTACTTATATCAACGAGTAGGCATAGGTGTAGCTTTAATTGGCATTATAGTAGGAGTTAGAACAGGCGGCTTCACCTTATCGACGTTCATCGGAGGCTATCTGACTGAAAAGGTAGGCGTGAAGAGAATCGTAATCATTGGCTTATTGCTGCAAACCTCATGCCTTTTCTTCTATACAACCATCAGAGCCTTCGAACATTTTCTGTTATTCGCGTTCTTAGATGGGACAGGAGTGGGAGTCGCATCTGTAGCTTTAGTAATTATGCTTTCTGATATTACAAAAAAGAGGAATTTAGGGGGAGCGATAGGATTATACAGAACCTTCATGGACTTCGGAGGAGTCACAGGACCGATCTTCTTCATACTTATCTGGAATAAGTTCAGCGCCTATATGCCATTTTATCTTGCAATCGCGTTAATATTTACGTCTATACTTATCATATTAATACCAACCGAAATTAAACCAGTCGAGCAATCGACCGGAAAAATTGATTAGAAGACTAGAAACTACAATTTTGAAGATAAACGTGGATTAAACAACAAATTAAACAAGGTGTTTTAATGAAATATTTCATGTAATTAATGAAGTTAGATGTTGAGGTGATAAGAATTCCAATAAGAGGCCTTAGGGGTAGATGGCTGAATTTCCTCTCTAAGCAGCAGATCTACGATATGCACTTGGCGGTTCTCGAGGTTCTCGAGTGCATTGGTGTTCGGGTAGAGACAGATCTAATGCTAAAAATGTTTCATGAAGGAGGAGGCTACGTTGATTTCAAAGAGAGAATCGTGAGGTTTCCAGAGTATATGGTAGAGGAGGCGATCCATAAGGCTCCGAAAAGAGTGGTGTTGATGGGGAGGAAACCACAATATGACGTTATACTAGAGGATAACAGAATCTGTTTCGGACTAGGCGGCTCACCTAAATCGAGGATTCTCGACTTAGAATCCGGTATCCTCCGAGAGCCTCTAAAGAAGGATGTGGAGGATGGGACGCGACTTGGAGACGCTCTGGAGAAGATTTCCTTCATCCAGAACCTCGCTCAAGCAATGGATGTGCCTAAGAAGGTTCAGTATGACCATGTGGCACAGGCTATGTTCAATAATACGGAGAAACACCTCCTGATAACGGCGCCTAGTGCGGAGGAGGCTGAGAGGATCATTAGGATGGCTTCCGTCGTTGAGGAGGCTTTCGGTAGGAAACCCATAAGCATCTATAGTGGTCCAGCTTCTCCTCTCATGTTGACGGCTTCTCAAGAGAACATAATTGTAGCAGCTGAGAAGGGGCTGCCCATAGTCCTCTGTAATGCTCCCATGGCTGGGGCTACAGCCCCCGTAACACTAGCTGGCGCTGTAGTGCAGAATATCGCGGAGAACCTAAGCGCTCTAATCTTATCTCAGCTCGTGAAGCCTGGAATCCCAGTGGTGTTGGGTTCAACTTCAACCGTAATGGACCCTAGAACCGGCTCCTTCAGCCTCGGTGCTCCGGAGTTGATGTTGGAGCAGGTTATGAGCGCCCAGATGAGCCATTATTATGGTCTTCCCTATTTCGGATGTGGCTGCTGCTCTGACTCGAAGACCTTCGATGTTCAAGCGGCGGTTGAGGCGGCGATGACGGGTTTGACGGCGGCTCTAGGAGGCTTAAACATGATACAAGATGTAGGAGTTATCGATTTGGATGATGCCGGATGCTTTGAATTAGCTGTTCTATCAGAGGAGATCATAGGTATAATCGAGAGGATACTTAGGGGCTTCTCGGTGGATGATGAGGCTTTAGCCTTGGATGTGATAGCGGAAGTTGGTCCGGGAGGGCACTTCCTCGCCCATAGGCATACCCTGAAATTCGTTGAGGAGGAGATCTACCTTCCGAGGCTCTTTGATAGGCGGAGTGAAGGAGACTGGTTTAGGGGCGGAGCGAAAGACCTCAGAGACGTGATCAGAGAGAGAGCTAAGAAGATTCTGAAGGAGCACCAACCGGAACCCTTACCTAAACACGTCCAAAAGAAGCTGGATTATCTAGTTAAGGAGACTGAGAGGAAGGTTTTAGGGGCTCCCTAAAAGGACTCCAGCGTTAACCTTTTTCTTTTAGAGACCTCTCTGTATGGAAGGACGTTTGACGCATTTGAATACAAAGGCTATTATCATACCGGTGACGAAGCCTCCTATGTGTGCCCAGTAGGCTACACCGCCGCCTATTCCCACCGACGTGTAGAGGAGTTGCAGTAGGAACCAGAAGCCTAGGAAGAATATGGCTGGGATTCTGACGATATAGATGAACCTGAAGAGGAGGAGAGTGAGTATCCTTGCACGCGGATACATCACTATGTACGCGCCTAGCACACCGGATATTGCTCCTGAAGCGCCTAAGGTAGGAATGATAAGTTCCATTGGCGTTGTAAGGCTTAGGATGTGGGCGAAGTCTGCCGCGAGACCGCATATAAAATAGAATAGGAGGTAGGGGAGGTGCCCGAAGGCGTCTTCCACGTTATCTCCGAAGATGTAAAGGAAGAGCATGTTCCCGCCGATGTGGAAGATGTCGGCGTGAAGGAACATGGAAGTGAGGAGGGTATACAGATTCCTTGCTTGGAGTATGTTGGCGGGGATCATGGTGAAACTGTAAAAGAGCGATGACGTAAAGAGAAGCATCCCCTTATCTTCAGGGAAGAGTGTGGAATACAAAAAGGGAAGGAAAACTATTATGTTGAGTATTATGAGGACCCGCGTCACGTGAGGAGTTCTCTCAGAACGGTTCTCGTCGCGGAGAGGGAACAAAAGCTACAACACCACAAACTATTTGCGTGGTATAAAGTTTTAAGCGTTAAGTAGCCCTCCTCCCTTCTTCCTAATACAGTAATACAAAGGAAAAAAGAGTGTTCACCTAAAGTTTATAGTATCTTTTAAACAGAAGGAATACTGTGCCCTAAAAGGTGAAGGATTATTGTTAGAGCCGATCTGGAAGGCTGCAGAGAAGATAAAAGAACTTAAAGTCCAAGGCGCCAGAAATGTTGCAATAACCGCCATAAAAGCGATTGAAACTTTAACTAAGGAAACAGAGGCTAGGACCAAAGAGGAATTTCTGAAGGAACTTTCGGAGGCGAAGGAGATTCTCTTCGCTTCTAGAGAGACGGAACCCCTTATGAGGAATGCTGTTCGATGGCTGATAAGCCACGTGGAAAGGAGCAGCGAAGAGAAAGTTACGGGATTGGTTAAGATAGTATCCTCGGCTTCACAATGTTTCCTCAAAAATCTCGAGACATCTAAGGAGAAGATTGCTGAGATAGGAGCTAGAAGAATCAAAGATGACTATGTGATTTTCACTCATTGCCACTCCTCAACCGTTACATACCTTCTGAAGAAGGCTAAAGAGGAGGGGAAATCCTTCGAAGTTATCTGCACGGAGACGAGACCTCTCTTCCAAGGCAGAATCACTGCAAAGGAGATGTTAGATTTAGGCGTGAAGACTACCTTAATTGTGGATTCAGCTGCACGCTTCTTTATGAATCAAGTTGACTTCGTGATCGTTGGAGCTGACGCGATAACTTCGGAAGGGAATATAGTGAATAAGATTGGAACGAGCACAATCGCGCTTATAGCCCGTGAAGCGAGGACGCCCTTTTATGTGGTTTCTGAACTTTTAAAGTTCGATCCAGTAACGATGTATGGTGACTATGAAAAGATAGAGGAGAGATCTCCAAACGAGATCTGGGAGAGTCCTCCTGAAAAGTTGATTATAAGGAACCCAGCCTTCGATGTTACGAGAAGAGACTTCATTCACGGGATAATATGTGAAGAGGGGATAATCTCCCCTCATTCAATAATTGAAGTTATACATAGGAAATACCCTTGGGTCTTCGAGTAACAGAAACTAAGCGTGAGGTCCCCACATCTGCAACGCTACTTCAAGCTCTCTATGCTCCTCAGCATACTCATCCAAAGATACGCCTTGTAAAGTCGCCTCAACCGCCTGCCTCATAGCCTTCGCTCCAGCTATAGTCCCGTCCCTATGACCGTGAATCCCTCCTCCCGCTTGTATAATGAAGTCTTTTCCGAAAAACTCGATGAGAGCCGGGACTAGTCCTGGATGTAAACCACCCGAAGCGACTGGTAGAACAGGCTTTAACCCACCTAGCTCTTCTGTCAAGGCGCCACGGTTCGCCATAACCTCCTCCCTCGTCTCAGACATCTTCCCGACAACGGTGCCCACGTGTAGCTGATCCACACCTATAATCCTAGCGATTTTCGCTATAACGCGCATTGAGACCCCGTGTTCAGGTTTCTTAGTGAAGGCTGCATGTCCTGCTCTGTGAGCGTGGATAACAAGGTTGAAGTCTTGATTCCTTAGCGTCTGTAAAGCGGCGAAACCACAGGTTAAGATGTCAACCATAATGTATTCTCCACCGTGATCAAGCACAAATTCAGCCCGCCTAAGCATCTCCTCCGTCTCCGCCGTTACGTTAACCATATAGACTTTCCTCTCACCAGTCTCCTCCTCGGCTCTATCTCTACTCTCTAAGGTTTTTACCACTCGATCTTCAAAGGGATTAAACCTCTGACTACTCAAGTTCTCATCATCCTTCACTAAATCGCATCCTCCAACCCAAGCCTCATAAGCAACCTCCGCATGATCAAGTGTCTTCAAACCGAGCTTAGGTTTAATTATCGTCCCGATTAAGGGGCGGTCATAAACCCTCAAAAGCCTACGAACCCCTTCAACACCGTATTTTGGACCCTTGAAGTTCCGTATGAGCTCTGAAGGAAAATGAACGTCCATGAGCTTAAGATTCTTAAGAGTTTTTAATCCGTAGACATTCCCTGAAATACTACTCAGTATATTAGGCATGTTTCCTTCCTCGAAAAGTTCTATTGGATAAGCTATTTTCACATAATTCCCTGCTATGTTGAAGACATGAGCAGCGAGCTTCTCAACGTAAGGTTTCACTGTTGTGAGCTCGGTCCATGTCCCTATCGAGCTCTCAGCGGCAATGCCTCCCGCAGCCTCCTCTATATCGATGCCCTCCGGCTCAACGTAAAACACACAGACAACATCACTCTCTTTAGGTTCATAGTTTAAATCGACAAAATCCACATACTTCAAATCGGATCAACCCTCTAAACCGTTACTAAACAAGATTGAGAGTTCTTTAAATCCTTTAACTATTATAAAATTGTGATGATTAAAGACTTTAGAAGTGAAATTCATGAAGCTCAAGGCTAGGCTTCTGGATATTCAAGCTGGAGGTAGAAGAATCGCGGTGTTGGATGATGAGACCGCTGCCTTTCTAGGCGTCCACTCCTCGGGTAGAGTGAAGATAACATATAAAAACGAGCATTTAATCGCCATAGCCAACATAGCCGGAAACTTTCCACACAACTACATCGGGCTCTATGAGGAAGCCTCGAGAGCGCTAGGGGTAAAATCCGGAGAAATCGTGGAGGTACAACCAGCAGAGAAGCCTGAAGCCCTCAGTTATGTACAGGCGAAGATACGTGGCGAGAGACTACGGGAGAAGGATATAAAGATGATAGTTAGCGATGTCGTTGAACGCCATCTAAGTGATGTCGAGGTTGCAGCCTTCGTGACAGCCCTCTACATCCACGGATTGAGCATGGACGAGATCGAAGCCTTATCAATGGCTATGGTGGAGACAGGGAAAACCCTATCACTCAACAAGAGCCTGATCCTCGACAAACACAGTATAGGTGGAATACCCGGCGATAAAACATCGATTCTAGTTGTGCCGATTGTCGCCGCCGCTGGTTTTGCCATACCTAAAACTTCATCTAGAGCTGTCACTTCTCCAGCTGGAACCGCCGACCGCGTAGAAGTGTTATGCCCAGTAAATTTAACAGTGGAAGAGATAGAGGCTGTGGTGAATAAGGTGAACGGCTGTATGGTCTGGGGCGGCGCCCTAGAGTTAGCTCCAGCAGATGATCTCTTCATCCAAGTTGAATATCCACTAGCCATAGACCCTCTGCTTCTCCCATCAATCATGAGTAAGAAGAAAGCCATAGGCGCCACTCACGTAGTTATAGACATCCCCACCGGGAGGGGAACGAAGATAAA
>CAZOCN010000025.1:0-16058 GCA_964578315.1 uncultured Candidatus Bathyarchaeia archaeon | reverse complement strand
CTCTCGCTGGATGGTGCTGATAGCCCCTCTATTTGGGGTCTAATATGCGTCTTTTTTAATTATTCTTCCTCCCTTAATTACAGTTATTGTTTTTAGTAGTCTTTCCCCTATTCGGCTGTTCTTCACGACGTCCCAGAATTCGAACTTTCCCTTTATCATCTTCAGGATGGTTACGTCTCCTTCTGCGCCTGGTTTCAGGGTTCCTATTTTTCCATCTAGGCCAAGTACTTGCGCTGCTTTAGCTGTGCATCTCTCGATAACTTGCGGGAGGGTGAGACCTAGATGTAGGAATTTGGAGAGTGTTGTGGGAAGGTCGTATACTGGGTATTTTATACTGTAAGTGTGGAGGTCTGTACTTATAGTTGCGGGTAGTAATCCCTGCTTTATAGCTTTCTCCGCCGTTTGAAAGCTGAAACTCCCAGCGCCATGTCCTACATCAAAAATTATACCTCTCTTAATCGCCTTCCAAACCTCTTGAAGTACCTCGCCCTTCTCATCGAAGAGCATTGTATAAGGCAGAGTCGGAGGGTAAGGTGGCGGAAGACAATGAGTAACAATATCCCCCTTCTCCAGTACTTTTAAAACGTCTACAAAGGGGAGATTTTCGGGTAGAACGCCTGGGTGAACCATAAGAGGAACCCCTGCTCCTTTTGCCACTTCCTTCGCGAGCCTTAAAGCCTGTGGACCATACTCGTTAACTATGGTCTTTCCTAACCTGATCTTTATCCCTAAGATATTCCCGCGGTTTTCCTTTACGGTCTCTAAGGCTTTCTCGAAGTCTAGATTCCGAAAATCTTGGAGTTCGCCGACATGAAATGGGGGCGTTAGACCTACGGAGGATATATGGAGGAAAGTTAGAACCCTGGTCTGTACTTGGTCAACGATCAGTTTACGAAACCCCTCATAGTTTAAACAACCAGAAGAACCCGCGTCCACGGCTGTTGTCACCCCTTTACCTAGGCAGTCAGCATCCGCGTCTACACCCCACAGAGTCACGTATTTGTAAAGATGCGTATGCAAGTCTATCAATCCCGGTACAACGACCTTCTCAGAGGCATCTATCACCTTTTTTGCATTCGAAATGCTTTTCGCAACCTCGGCGATGCGACCGTTTGAAATTGCCACATCCATCTCCTCTTCGATTCCCTGTGCTGGATCGATTACAAATCCACCCTTCACAAGTAAATCGTAACTCATACTCTCACTTCCATCTCTCAACTAATTCTATTGTAACGCAACTTAACCCTTTAACATATATTACTTTCATAAGTGTAAAGACGTAGTCAACGCGATAAAAAGCCTACATAAGAGATTTTAATCTAAGTAACTTACTATAGGAGGATGAGAGAGCTGAAATAGTCAATAAACCTAAGGAATACTTCGATCAATCGATCTCCATATTCAATAAAGCTGAAACCTTGATGACACCACGCTTTTTTAGGTTTTCAAATCTCTTCTTGATGCCCATACTACTGTAACCGGTTATTTCGGCGAGTCTCTTGAAAGTTGTTCTTCCATCTAATTGAAGTTCTGAAATTATTTTATGATCAATCCTATTCATTAACTTACTTCCCCCTTCCTGTTTAGTTTCTAAACGTTATTTTCAGATATACTTAACTGTAAATTAATGGCAGAAGACGATTACTGAGACTCATAAAGTCCGTAACGCAAGACGCCTCAACCTATTCTCCATTAACAAAAATCACCTTACTCATTGAGAAAAGGCATGATTCATAAAAATTCTAAGTGGTATCATGATGAAGGTTCGAGTTCCTTTTAACCTAGTTTGAAAACTTCTTAATGTTAAGTTGGCTTCCTTTAATGTTTCTTAACATAACTCACCGAATTATTAGATTAGAAGATCATAGACTCTTAGATATTATATCGATCTAGAATGCCCGGACTGTGCGGTAACGCGCATAATTTGTGGTCCGATTAATGTTGCAATAAAGGTGGATAACAATACTTTAAATGGGGTGATTATAGGCGCTGGAACTGCCCAGAGCGCCACTAATGCTTCTGGCGGTAAACCATAGAAGAAATAATAGGTTTGGCAAGGTACAAATATGAATATTCTAAAAAGCACGTCGGCTTCGAGGCCTAGGAAGGCGCTTACCGCAAACGGGGACATATGTTTAATCTCATCTGAGCCTCGTACAGTGATAATAACACCTAAGGCTATGATGATGGCATAGGCAACGAGGCAATCCCAAATTCCCCAAATGGGAAGGCGCCAGGAGATTGGTGTGGCGAAGTAGGAAACAAACATAACCGTGTAAAGGGCGAGAACCTTTTTCCATTCCCCCCTAAATATGAAGCCGGAAACCATAGCGCCCACAGGCGCGCCTAACGTGAACACAAACTCATATGCTGTTTCTCTTGGAACCAAGGAATGGCCTACCATAACGGCTATTAGAGTGGATATGAACCCGTTGTATGGCCCGAGCACCATTCCGGCAAGAGGGCTTATCACACAAATCCATCCATACCAGACTCCAGCTGAAAAACTTGGAGTCACCATGACGTCCAATACCACGCCTAAAGCCGCAAAAATAGCAATCAAAGATAACGAACGTGTACTAATTTTCATAGCGTTCCTCCTAATGCTAGACTTTGATCAATAGCTAATTCAAATGTGTTCTTTCTTTTTTGGTCTAAAAAAATAAAAAGAATTCTTCTGTTATTTTACTGAATAGCCAGATGCAGCTCTCCCATTGATGCCAAGCCTAGAGAACACCTCTCCTAGAGCCTCTCTTCCAGCCTCCTTCCACGATACGAATCTGGTTCTATATTTACGGATCACAGCGTAATGCCAGAGATTGAAGGCCTCCATGGAGTTCAGATGTTCAGCTCCATTCTTCCTCAAGATCTCTCTGAAGGCTCGAGATGCTCCCTCCTCTCTGTCTATGAGGGTCGCGTAGACATCAAAGGCTATCCATTTCGGAGATATCATCTCCACCGAATCCCACGAGTATTTTAAGGCATCCCTGATTTTATGAGCTCTCCGAAGGCTTTCTTCCCCAGTTCGAAGGCCCTAAGATTAACCTCCTCAGTCCCCTTGGGTACATGCTCTGCTACAGTCTCCCTGAGGATATCGTCGGTTATGGGAAGTTTACCGGTGGAAGCTAAGCCTCCAAGCATAACGATATTGAGGGTTCTGACGTTCCCAGCCTCCTCAGCCAATTTTGTAGCGTCTAAGGCGTAAACATCCCTGCAGATTCTCTTCAGGCTCTCTGTTATCTCCTCCAGCGAGGGATATCTCGCTCTACCGACGTTGACATCTACTGGTTTTAAGGGCCTAGAATTCAAAAGGGCCATGGCGGAGGGTGAGAGGTATCTGACTCCCACTCTCAACCCTTCTAGGGGTTCTAGAGCCAGTAGAATGTCGGCTTTATCTTCGGGTATGAGGGGGCCGGTTAGGGACTCGCCTATTCTAATCTGGCCGTGGACGGAGCCTCCTCTCATGGCAGCCCCGTAGGTTTCAGCCGCTCTTACTCTCAGTCCCTGGGCTATGGCGGCGTTACCGATTATATGCGTTAAGAGGATGCTCCCTTGACCTCCAACGCCGGCAACGATAAGGTTCAACTCCTCCATCCCGTTTCACCTCTCCACCTTCAATATTGCACCTACATTACAGACTTGCTGGCACATCCCGCACCCTATGCACAGGATGGGGTCAATGCCCGCCTTCTTCGTCTTCGGATCGAAGGTCACCGCGGGGCATCCAATCTCCACACAGAACTTACATCCGACACACTTCTCTGGATCCACAGCATACAACTCTGGCTTAACCTTCCTCTTCCGCATATCCCGCAGCCACTGTTGAGCGCATAGCCTCCTAGTGACCACGACGGAGATGGAGGGTTGCTGTAACGCTTCCGTTACGGCAGCGATAGTCTCCTTTATGTTGTAGGGATCCACAACCTTCACGTAGTCGACTCCGCAGACTCGGCATATATCCTCAATCTTCAAAGCCTTCGCTCTCTCTCCAACAGCTGTCTCTCCAGTTCCCGGATGAGGCTGATGTCCGGTCATAGCCGTCCAACTGTTATCCATAACCACGAAGGTTACATGCGCCTTATTCCATACAGCGTTAATCAAAGCCGGGAGACAGGCGTGGAAGAAGGTGGAGTCCCCTGCAACAGCGAGGATCGCTCCGTCCTTGTAGTTGGCGTGCCACATGCCCTGACTTAGGCCTATCCCGCCGCCCATGATATAATTGGTGTCTATGAGCTCGTAGGGATTATCCGTCCTGTAACGCACCGATTCCTCAGAGAAACTCGGTTTCAAATCCTTAGCGAACAATCCGTAACCCGCCAGCTCGTAGCAGCCGATATCTCCGTTGATTACGGGCACCTTCCCAGCGACCTTCTGGTTTCTGAGGGCTGTCTTAATCGCCCACCAAGTTCCAATATGGGGGCAGCCGGCGCAGAAGGTACTCGACCTAGGAGCGATTAAATTTGAGATTTCTTCCTTAATTCTAGCTCTCTCTGGGGATACAGCCTCCCATTCAACGCCTAGAAATTGCGCAACAGCTCCCGTAACTATCTCAGGGGTGAACTCTGGGAGCGGAGGCACAATAGCCTCTCTAGTTTTACCGTAGACTTCCACTTGGGGCGCGACATCTTTAGCTAAAGCCTTCACCTGCGTCTCAACTAAAGGTTCTCCTTCCTCCAGAACGAGGACTTTCTTCACTCCTTCTAGGAGCTTAGTTGTCTTCTTCTCCGGTATGGGATAGCATATTCCGACCTTCAACAAGGAGACCTTATCCTTCCATCCCAGGGTTCTCAAGGCTTCTTCCGCATAAGCGTATGCTATTCCAGAGGCCACCACTCCATACTTCCTCTCTCCCTTCCACTCCAGTCGGTTGAACTCTGAATCCTCTACGGCCTCCTTTACGAGGGGCCATCTAGACCTCAACCATTCATGCTTGGAGTGAGTGCTTGGGGGACCGTAAACGTTCCATCTGAAGGGTAATTTCCAGTGTTTGTCGAAGACCGGTTTAGGAAGGTCTTTCTTTATCTCTCCGAAGGTTACGTCTCCTAAGGAGTGGCTTATTCTGGCTACGGATCTAACCATAACTGGAAGCTCCAACTTCTCTGATAGATCGAAGGCCTGTCTAGTCATCTCCTTTGCTTCCTGCTGGTCAGAAGGCTCTAAACATGGGATTTCAGCAGATATGGCAGCGAAACGTGTATCTTGCTCATTGGATGAAGTGCGCGCTCCGGGGTCGTCTGCTACAGCTACTACGAATCCCCCTCTTACGCCTCCATAGGTTATGGTGCATAGCATATCCATGCACCAGTTGAGACCTGCGTTCTTCATGCTACAGAAACTTCTGCAGCCTACTATCGCAGCTCCTCCAGCCACCTCGAAGGCTACCTTTTCATTTGTAGACCATTCTGCATGGAATCCTCGCTCCTTAGCCACCTCAGCTAGGGTTTCCATTATCTCCGAAGCCGGAGTTCCGGGATAAGAGGCAGCTACTTGAACTCCGGCCTCTACCGCTCCTCTTGCTATGGCCTCGTTCCCCATCAGAAGAACCCGTAGACCTGACTGGTCTCTTCCAACAATATGTCCAGTCATTAAGATACTCTCCACTATGCTTATTCAATTGAGGTAAAACTGCTTTGATAAATGCTTTGGAATTATAACTTAGTTTCGATCATGCAGAGAGTTGATACTTAAATAAAAGGGGGGTTATTCGATTCCCTTGCGTTTCAGCATTCTTTCCAGTATAGGCTTCAACTTCTCATTCTCTGCTTTTATGCGTTCTTTACCGAGAGCCTTCATCTGCGCCGTCATCTCCTTTATGACCTCAGCGAACTTAACACCTTCAGCAGCGGAGATATAATCTATCTTCAACCTTTCGGGGCTCATTCCGAGCTTCTGGAGCATAGCCGCCAAAGCTTCCATGCGGGCCTTCATCTTCCAGTTTCCGGAGATGTAATGGCAGTCATAAGGTAGGTGGCAACCAGCCACTAGGACCATCCCTGCTCCTCTACGAAAAGCATCCAAAACAAAATCTCTGTCTACACGCCCGGAACACATAACTCTTATCACTCTGAGGTTCGGCGGATACTCGAAACGGCTCGTCCCCGCCAGGTCAGAACCGGCGTAGCTACACCAGTTACAGAGGAAACCGAGGATTTTATCTTCAGGGTCCTTCTCTAGGGCTGCCCTTATCTGCGCGAATATCTGGGCGTCTGTGAAGTGCATCTGTGTGATGGCGTCGGAGGGGCATTCAGCGACGCAGGTTCCGCAACCGTGGCACATAGCTGGAACGATGAAGGCAGGCTTCCCTTCCTCTATCTGCGGCGCTCCATAGGGACATTTCTCCGCGCATATACCACACTTGGTCTTCACATTCCGGCATTTCTCCGGATCTACAACCGCGATTATCGGTTCTATGGGCCACTTCTCCTTCGATAGGATAGTAGCCGCTCGGGCTGCAGCTCCACATCCCTGGGAGACACTGTAGGGAATGTCCTTCGGTCCTTGACATGCCCCGGCTAGGAAAATGCCGTCAACCGCTGTATCTAAGGGCTTCAGTTTGGGGTGGCTCTCCATGAAGAAGCCATCCATCCCCCGAGTCACATTCAAGATTCTGGAGATCTCCTCTGAACCTTTAGCGGGAATGGCTGCCGTGGCTAAGACCACCATCTCAGCCTCAATCTCTATAGGAGAACCTAACGTCACATCTTCGGCGCGCACTATAAGGTTCTTCGTCTCCTGATCCTCGATAATCTCCGAGGCTTTCCCCCGAATGAAGCTCACGCCGAGTTCACGGGCTCTCCGGTAAAACTCTTCGTATCCCTTGAAGTGGGTGCGCATATCCATGAAGAGAATGTAGACGTCCACATCATCGTGGTACTTCTCCTTAAGCATCACCGCATGCTTCAGTGAATACATACAACAGAAACCGGAGCACCATTCATGTTTGTTGATGTCCCTCGAGCCGACGCATTGGATGAAGACTACGCTGTGAGGTTTCTTTCCGTCTGAAGCTCGAATTACCTTTCCGCCGGTAGGGCCGGCTGCTAATATCAGTCTCTCAAACTCTATACTTGTGATTACATTGTCATACTTGCCGTACCCGTAGACGGGGAGATCATATGGGAAGTAGACGTCAAAGCCCGTAGCAACTATTATGGCACCTACTTCTATCTCGATCTCCTCTTCCTTCTGATCGAAGTTTATGGCTTGACGGGCTCCGCACGCGTCGATGCATTTGTAGCATTCGATGCAGTGGTCTCTGTTTATGGTGTAGATTAGGGGGATAGCCTGATCGAAGGGTACGGAGATCGCCTTCCTAGTGCCCATATTGATATCCCATTCGTTTGGATACTCTATGGGGCATACATCACGGCACTCACCACAGCCTGTGCAGTTCTCTTCAATTACGTAACGTGGGTGTTTCTTTATCTTCACCTTGAAGTTTCCGACGAAACCGTCTACGCTCTCAAGGTCAGCGTAAGAAATTATCTCGATGTTTGGGTGGCGAGAGACATCTACCATCTTCGGTCCTTCAATACAGATGGAGCAGTCCAACGTCGGGAAGGTCTTATCCAGTTGCGCCATGTGACCTCCGATACTCTCCGTTTTCTCTAGTAGATACACCTTGAAGCCCATATCTGCGAGGTCGAGGGCGGCGTTTATACCAGCGATTCCTCCACCAATCACTAATGCTTTATTCACAACGGGAACTTCTATACTCTTCAACGGTGAGAGAAGCCTCGCCTTCGCTACAGCCATCCTAACAATGTCCTTCGCTTTCTCAGTGGCTTCTTTCGGGGTGCTAGGGTGAGCCCAGGATGCATGCTCCCTTATGTTAGCCATCTCGAAAAGGTAGGGGTTGAGACCTGCTTCGGCTACACATCGACGGAAGGTTGGTTCGTGCATCCGAGGTGAACAGGCAGCGACTACGACTCTATTCAAATTATACTCTTTAATAGCCTTCTTTATCCCTTCCTGTCCAGGATCGGCGCATGTGTAGGGGTTATGTTCGGCGTACACTACATTAGGTAACGTCTTTGCATACTCGGTTAACTCTCTTACGTCTATAACTCCTGCTATGTTCAGCCCACAGTGACAGACAAATACACCTATTCTGGGTTCCTCAGACACCGGCTTTCACCCTCCATTTCATTCTTCTCTCAACACTCTCCTTAAGTTTGAAGAGACCCTTAGAATAGAGCTCCTTAGCCATACCCCTGGTAGACGTGAGTTTTTCAAGGGCTTTATTCCAAGCTCCCGATTTGACGGGAGCATGGCTTATATACGCCCTCTGGAGTTCTAAAGCCTCCTCTACTGGACAGACGAGTTTACAGGTGCCGCAATAGACGCAGAAGGTATCATCTACGTATACTTTCCCATCCTCCCCCTTATAGAGGACACCAGGTATAGGGCAGACATCTAGACAATCGTCGCATCCTTCAGGACACTTCTCCTGATTTATCTTTATTCTGCCATGGAAGATCTTTTTGACGTTCATAACGCCTGGAGGGCATTTCTCAGCACAGATTCTACAGCAGGGACAGTGGGCTTTGTCGACCTCTATGTTGAAGGTTAATCCTTCTTTATCTTCAACAGCTTCAACATCCTCAATTTTGTTTCCTTTCCAGTCTCTCACTTCCACCCTTATTAGGTCGAAGGGGCAGACTTCCTCGCAGTCGATGCATTCCAAATCGCACTTGCTAGGATCCACCTTTACCTCTTTAGTCAACTCAGGGAAACTCTCCGCCTCAGCGACTGGTATCTTTACCTCGCCATCTAGACTGAGGGTTAAGGCTCCGAAGATGCAGATGGTATTACATATACCGCAGTAATGACACTTCTCTTCGTCGATGTCTATCTGAGGTTTCTGGACGTTTCCTTCCTTGTCCTTAGTAATCTCCCTGAGACTTATAGCCTCTCTTGGACATGTTATAACACAGAGACCACAGCCCACACACCATCTCTTCTCCAGCGTCAATCTGTCGCGGCGTGCATGCATGGCTCTCTCTATAACAATCTGCTCCTCATTCTCCCTTTTGAGCAGTTTCATAGGCATACTTAACCAATCCCTAGAGAGTTACATACTACACTTAGAAGTTATTAGCGTAGTAGAAGCCATATTTATATCAATTGGTAAAAATCAAGCATATTAGACCCCAAATAGAGGGGCTATCAGCACCATCCAGCGAGAGGACACCTCTGCATAAGTAACGACACACCGAATCGTTTCATGGAGAGACTAACCCTATTGCTTTCCAGTCCCGTGAAAAAGGACGGTTTAATCTATTAGGGAGTTTTCAGTGCGTTTTCTAAATTCGGAGTATTTCACTAGTGCGCTGTAGGCTGCAACGGCCCGTTCTGGCGAAGGGAAGACAGGGATACCTAAGGAATGCATCTTAGTCTTCTCTACTTTCTCCACTTCTCCTCCTCCCAGATAGGCAACGAGGATAGGCTTCTTTACGCTCTCGGAGGCTGCCTTTATCTCTTCAGCGGCATTCGGAATAGGGTCACCGAAGATCGCTATGAAACCATGGATGTCTGGGTTTCCTCCATTCTCCTCTATAACTAACCTGAATTTATCCGCCGTTGTAGTGGTAAGGTCAAAGGGGTTCCTAAAGGTGCAACGGCTTGGAAGCTGAGAGCGAAGCCTTTTCAGGGCTTCTTCTGACGGCTCAGTCAAGGTCAGACCGGCATCTTCGCAGGCGTCTGCGGCTAGTATGCCCGATCCTCCCGTTGAGGTGACGATGAATACTCCTCGTCCTTCGGGTAGCGGGAGATATGCGAGGACCTTTGCGAAGTCATAGAACTCCTCGAGACTTTTAGCCCTTATCACTCCTGTCTGTTTAAAAACCGCATCGAAGACGGCGTCGCTTCCAGCCATGGAACCCGTATGGGAAAAAACGGCTCTTGACCCAGCTGGTGACCTACCCCCCTTCAAGGCGATTAGGGGTTTCCTTTTTGAGATGTCTGAGGCTATATCCATGAACTTCCTCCCGTCGGATACTCCTTCGATATAGAAGGCTATAACTCTCGATTCTTTATCCTCGCCGAAGTAACGTAGGAAGTCCAGTTCATTAAGGTCGGCTTTGTTGCCGAGATTCACGCATTTACTGATGCCTATCCCCTCTTCTTCAGCCCAGCAGGAGAAGGCGGCGCCTAGAGTTCCACTTTGAGTAATTAGGGAGATGCCACCTTTACACTTGATCAAAGGCCACGTAGCGCATAAACCTACATGCGTATTATTTATCCCTTGACAGTTTGGTCCAACTACTCTGATCCCAGCCTCCTCAGCGATCTCAAGAACCTCCTTCTCTAAGGCTTCTCCTTCTTCATCGACTTCGCTGAAACCACCAGAAATCACAACAATCGCCTTAACCCTCTTCTCTCCACATTCCCGCATCGCCTGTGGAACAAAGGGAGCCGGTATAACGATTATGGCGAGGTCCACTGGAAACGGAACTTCCAAGAGAGAGGTATAAGCCTTCAACCCCAGTATCTCATGAGCCTTTGGATTGACGGGCGCGATCCTTCCCTTATATCCAGCCTCAACTATATTCCTTAGAACCACATGCCCCACCTTCATAGGGTCTCTAGAGGCTCCAATAACCGCTACCGAAGAGGGATTAAAGATGATATCTAATTGCGTTTTCAGTTTCTCAAGTGGATTGTTCTTCATTGCAGGTCAACCCCTTAAGTCTAAATCAGACCATTAACCCTTTCGAAGTCGATATTACCTTTTATTGAAGTTTATTATTTTCCTTGAAAAATGCATTCCCGAAGATCGATGGAACCGATTCTTATATATTTTCTTATATATTTGTTGTATGCTGAGAGAAGATTGATGAGGACTTAGGGAGCGGAAGAAGAATAACGGAGGAAACTCTGAGGAAGAGAATTCTTCTTGAACCTGAAGCGAAAGAACTTTGTGCCCAGTACGGTATCCCCGTCACCAATTTCAGGGTTGCTAGGACGGCGGAGGAGGCTCTAAAGGTAGCCGAGGAAGTGGGATACCCAGTGGTGCTCAAGGTTATTTCGCCGGACATAATCCATAAATCGGATGTCGGAGGCGTGGTCTTAAATTTGAAGAGCCAACGGGAGGTTCGTGATGCATACGACGACCTTCTTAAGAGAGTTCGATCGCGTGTGCCGAAGGCGAGAATTGAGGGAGTACTAGTTGAGGAGATGGCTCCCCAGTCTCTGGAGATTATAGTAGGCGCAACTAAAGATCCACAGTTCGGGCCGACTCTTATGTTTGGATTGGGAGGAATCTTCGTTGAGATACTGAAGGACGTATCCTTCCGGGTAGCACCGATAACAGAACTGGAAGCCATAGACATGATAAGAGAGGTTAAGGCGTATCCTATACTTGAAGGATATCGAAATCAGCCTCCAGCAGACATAGGAGCCATAAAAGACATCCTACTGAAAGTCTCCAAATTAGTGATTGAACACCCAGAGGTCCACGAATTGGATCTAAACCCGGTGTTTGTGTATGAAAGAGGAGCTAAGGTTGTAGACGCCAGAATAATCTTGGAGTAGAAGTCGATTTAAAGCAAAAAGCTATTATGTAGGTCTAGAACCAAAGGTTTGCTATGAGGTTGTGTCTTGAATGCCCAAACTTTCTGAATCTGAGATAATTGGGAAACTGAAACAAATAGATACGCCCACAATCTCCAATGTTGTAGCCACCTACCCGGGCCACGAGTTGTGTCTGGGATTATACGACCCCTGGTATGGGAGATGGTACACAGACTCAACGATACAGTGTATGTTTCCTGAGCTCGGTCCCAGAGTCGGTTATGTAGCAACTGTTATCTTCTCGTTGAAGCATGGGAAAAAACCTAGTCTGGACCGATGGGCTCTTTTAGACCACATAGAAGAGACGAAAAAACCCGTTGTTTTAGTAGCACAGCAAGTATTTCCGCCAGGCATAGCAAACCGGGTTGGCCTCTTCGGAGGGATGATGTCGACACAGTATAAGGCGTTAGGAGTTGTAGGTGTCGTTACAGATGGACCTATGAGAGATCTAGATGAAATCAGAGAGACGGGATTACAATATTACGCTACGGGTGTCACACCTTCCCATGGAGACTTCGAAGCGGTGGCTGTAGGCGTCCCCGTGACCGTCGGCGGCATGTCAGTGAAGCCCGGGGAAATGGTTCACATGGATAGACATGGCGTAGTTAAGTTTCCTCCGAGTAAAATGGCGCAGATCCTAGAGAACGCCTTGAAGATGCTAGAAAGAGAGGAAGAAGAGAAACGTTTGCTCCAAGACCCAGAGTTCTCGTTATCTAAATGGAAGGAAATGGCTAGTAAAAGATAGGGAAATAATAGCTCCTCAGAAAAACAAAAATCCCCTTTTTATAGTCTACTTTTAGGACGTTTGAAGTTCCACTCTTCCGTTAAGTATTTTGTTTGTCTCCGTTCTTCCGCTAGGTTCAGCTCTTCTTTTGTGAGGGTTCCGTCAACAAGCCTTATTCCTAAAGCCTCTTCGAAGCCTCTTCTCAGCGCTTTAGATACCTCCTCAAAGCTAATTGATCTATCAAGTTCCCGTCTTATCGTTGTAACTCTCTCTTCAACGGATTTTATGGCCTTGTCGCTTATCTTTGTCAAACCAACTCGCAGAACCTTGAACATCGTTCTTATGTCTGTGCTCATCAGTATCGTCCCGTGTTGGAGAACCACACCCCATCTCCTCGTCTGGGCATTTCCGGAGATCTTCTTCCCCGAAACCGCAATATCGTTTATGGGCTTGAATTCCGCCTCTATTCCGAGGTGTCCCAAGGCATTTACGATACCGTCGCAGAGAACTTCATAGGACTTCGTGATCTCTCTGGGGATTAGAGGGTGATCTTCGTTGACTATTACGCTGTAAGTTAACTCACCGTTATAATCGTGGTATACCGCTCCGCCACCTGTCATTCTTCTCACAATGTCTACGCCTAGCTCTCTGCAGGCTTCGATGTTGACCTCACGTTCAGTTATCTGGAAGTATCCCACGGAGACGGCGGAGGGTTTCCAGCGATAAAATCTGATGGTATTCGGGCTCAATCCAGAGCCTCTGAGCCTTCCAATGGCTTCATCTATCGCCATGTTGGTGTAGGCATCGTTCACCTTTAGGTCTATGAAACGCCACACATCCTCGCTATATTTATAAACTGTCATTTTAACATTCAACCTTCGCTTAGAACTTGGATATTAAAATCTTTTTGGAAATAATTACCCCCTGAAGGAAGTGCTAAAGTTTAGATATCAACTCGCATGCTCTCTCTATGGATTCTATTGGTTGAGTAACGGAGAATCGGATGTAGCCTTCACCGTACTCTCCGAATCCCACTCCTGGTGTAGCGATAACACCTACATCAATGAGGCGTCTAGTGAACTCCAAGGAGCCTCCACCACACTTGGCCCAGACATAAAAGGTCGCCTTGGGTAAGTCGCACTCTAAACCTGCTTTACGTAGCCCTCTGACCAGGACTTCAGTTCTACGCCGGTAAGTCTCGTTAACTTTCCTAACGTACTCGGGCGGTTCAGCTCCCTTATAACTCCTTAAGCCGCGTATGGCTACGCGTTGTATGTACTTTGAGGGACCAGAGTCTATCTGCGATTTAACCTTCAAGAGACCTTCTACCAGTTTACTGTTTCCAACAGCAAAGGCGATTCTGTCTCCGGTCATATTGAAGGTTTTTGAGCAGGAGTGGAATTCGATGGCTACGTCCATGCCCCCCTCTATTTCGAGTATACTCGGTGCTCTATACCCGCCGTACGTGATTTCAGAGTAGGCGTTATCGTAACAGAGGATGATGTTGTTTTCTAAGGCGAAGTCGACAACTTCCTTGAGGAACTGTTTATTCGAGACGGCGCCGGTAGGGTTGTTGGGGTAGTTAAGGAACATCATCTTGGCAGTCTTCTCGGTTAAAGCCTCTATGTCTGGCAGAAAATGACTCTCTTCTAGGAGAGGCATGGGAACCGGAACGCCTCCGCTGAGGAGAGCTCCTCCATTCGCGTAGACTGGATATGCAGGGTTCGGAACTAAAACGCGGTCTCCAGGGTTTACGAAGGCTCTTGCTATGTTAGCTATCCCTTCTTTAGAACCTATCAATGCCGCCACTTCAGTCTCTGGGTCCACGTCAACTCCGAAACGGCCCTTCATCCATTCCGAAACGGCCTCTCGGAACTCCGCTTCTCCTCTACTGAAGCTGTAGTTATGGTTGTTAGGGTTGGCGGCTTCCTCCCGAAGGGCTTCTAGTATGAAGGGGGGAGGCGGCAAATCGGGATCTCCTATGCTCAAGGATATTACATTTATACCGGCCTCTCTCTTCTCTTGGATTATCTTCTCTATCTCAGCGAAGAGGTATGGCGGGAGCCTCTTTACTCTATCCGCGAAGTCAACCTTCAAACCTTCACGTCTCAAAGAGTTCACCTTCATACACCTTAACCACGGGGCCCTCCATGAATATGCTGCGGTCATATCGTATTTTGAGGTCTCCTCCTAAAAGGTGAACGGTCACTTCCCTATCCGCCCTATCCGTGATATAACCCGCTACAACACTTGCGCAGGCTCCGGTTCCACAGGCGAGAGTTTCACCTGCGCCTCTCTCCCAGACTCGGACCTTCATCTCCCTCCGGTTTAGAACCTGAACGAACTCCACGTTAACACGGTTAGGAAAGAGCTCATGGACCTCGATTTTTGGACCTATCCGGAGAACTGGAAAGGCTTCAACGTCATCAACAAAGAGAACACAATGGGGGTTTCCCACAGACAGACAAGTCACGGTAAAAGTCTCACCGTCCAGCTTCAAATCTTCATTTATGCAGTCTCCTTCACCTAGCATCGGTATCGAACTCCTATTCAGCGATGGCTCTCCCATGTCCACTCTTACAGCTTCTACTTCGCCCTCACAGATTATCAGCCATAATCTCTTAATTCCAGCGAGGGTCTCCACCTCAAGCTCTTCCTTTCTGGCAATACCCTTCTCGTAACAGAACTTTGCGAGACACCTTATTCCGTTACCACACATCTCCGCCTCTGTCCCATCTGGGTTGAACATACGCATCCTGACATCAGCGACGTTAGAGTCGTACACGAGGAGTAGACCGTCTGATCCCACGGAGAACCTTCTGGTGCAGACGCGCCTCGCGAAATCCGGTATTCTTTCCTCTGGGAGCCTCCCGTCCCTATTGTCCATTACTACGTAATCGTTCCCTAAACCATGCATCTTCCAGAACTTCACTCCTTCAACCACCCCGCTATTCTCTGTCCTCTCATTAAGTCCTCGAAGGACTCGCGTTCTCTTATTAGCTCGTAACGTCCCTCCTTTACTAGGACTTCTGGGGCTCTCGGTCTCGAGTTGTATTGGGAGCTCATGGAGAAGCCGTAGGCCCCGGCGTTCAATATGGCGAGTAGGTCTCCCTCAGATATCCTCGGTAAGGGGCGGTCTCTAGCGAAGATGTCTCCGGACTCACATAGGGGTCCAACCACATCATATTCCTCCGTTACGGGTTCGTTCAGTTTATTTGCGACAAGGATATGGTGGTAAGAACCGTACATAGCCGGCCTTATGAGAACGTTGAAGCCAGCGTCAACTCCGACGAACCTCCGAAAGGGCGTGGTTTTCACTGTGTTAACTTTAGTCAGAATGATACCGGCCTCAGCCACTAGGTATCTGCCCGGTTCTAACCAGAACTCCGGTTCGCCGAGGGAATACTCTCCAATCCTCCTCTTAAACAAACCTATGAGTTTGTCTGAGAAGAGGTTGAGGTCAAGCTCCTCCTCTCCGGGTTTGTAAGGAACACCGATTCCCCCGCCGAAATCTATGAAGTTGAAGTCAACGCCTACCTTCTCATGGACGCCCCTCGCTATCTCCAGGAACTTCTCTGCCGCTAGAATAAAGGGCTCAGGGCTCCTTATCCCAGAGCCTATATGCATCTGGATACCGAACCGACTCACCCCTGCGGCCTCGGCCATTTTGTAGGCTTCCACGGCGTCCTCCTCCCAGACGCCGAACTTGGACATCTTACCAGCTGTGATAACATGCTCGTGGTGACCTGCCCCGAGCTCC
>CAZOCN010000024.1:0-16152 GCA_964578315.1 uncultured Candidatus Bathyarchaeia archaeon | reverse complement strand
AAAAGGAACCTTTACTCCTATTGAATAGCAGATATCAGAGTATATCCTATACGTACTATTTGTAATCCTACAATTAACATAACAAAAATTCAATGGAAGATTAAGTGATTTAGCTTTATTCAAGAGTATCTTAAGTACATACTTCACAGCGGCTGTTTTGCCAGTACCAGTTTTGCCATAAATAAAAATATTCGAAGATCTGTTACCCTTCAAAAAAGGAGCCAAGATCTCCCCAAGACGATTTATCTGAGTTTCCCTATGAGGAAGAGTGTCTGGTATGTAATCATGGCGTAAAACATCTCTATTCTTAAAGATACTATTAGAACTCAGTATCTTATCAAATACATCATTCAATGAATATGAAGCGTTCATAACAACACCCTATTACGGTTTTTCCCGTCTAACAATAAAATAAAAAATAAGAAACACCATACACAAAACTGAATAAAAATATCAAAAACTTATACGACAGACACACCCCTTAATTTCCACTGGAATAAACTATAATAAACAGAAACAAGTGATTCCAGATAACTCTGGAATATACCCCGTTTGTTTGTTCTTTTTTCAAATTTAATTTATTATTATAAACAAAATTAGATTTTGTTATCAATAAATTCATATATCTAAAGGCTAAATATCCAGTTCACTCACTTCACTCCGCTTATTCCAGTGGAAATTAAGGGGTGTGTCTCTTCTCTTATTTTTAATCACTTAACTCTATACCTAAACATTTTTCAATAATTTGATGTATAATCTAAAAAATAAGATGAATGATGAGATCTGCTTTATGTATCCACGTCAAGTTTAAAACAAGAACTATACTGTTCTGTTAAATTTGAGTTATTTTCTGCTAAAATAGCTAAAAATAATTACTATAATAAATTAAAAAACTATTTTTGGATTTGTTTTTTGTAGATATTCGTTTTTTGTTTGTTTTTATTTTTTCTATTGTTTTTTATCCTCATAAATTAATAGTCTTTCATGTTGTTTTTAGTGATTTTGGTGATTTCATATAACCCTTTTTCTATCTTTTTTATGGTTAAAAGACAGTTTTCACAGTTATTTTTAAATACAGATTTTAGTAAATTTCTTTAGCTGTGAAATTTATTCGCTGAGATGGTGTCTGAGATACCTGCGCGGAAGTTAAAAGTGGAGCTATTCGATGAAGAGGGGAATAAGTATACAATAACATTTGAGGGGCATGTAACTAGAGATAAGGCTATCAAATTATTTGATTTAGTAGACCTTCTTGGTGGAGTTCCAAAAACATATGAAAAATCCTATACTTCTCCTAACCTAACGAAATTTGAGAAGATAAAATTATTAATAGAAGATCATTATCCAGTTAGCTGGTTCTCAGCAAATGATATCCAAACATTATATGAAAAGGAATTAAAACTTCCTGTTAAATTAAGCACGGTCTCGACTTATCTTTCAAGGATGGTTGAACGGGGGATCCTAATAACTGAAGGGTCTCACCATCATAAACGCTATAGGTTAAGAACTGAATTTTTAAAAATTAAATAAGAAAGCGTTTGACTAGTCTCTAAGAATATCGATCATCTCATTTTTTATCCTATACTTGTAAGGTTTATTCCTAACATCCCTTTCAAGGTATCCCTCTTCATACAGTTTCTTCAAGAGTCTAGCACTATGTTCCCTTGTGAGGTTTATCCTTTCCTTTATCTCAGAGGAAGACTTCTCCCCCTCACCAGCCAATATTTTAAGAACTAAAAGCTCAGTTTCAGTTAAGGGCTCCAAAGCCTTAGTAGCCTTAATTGGAATAGCAGAGTCTATTTCCTCTCCTGCAGAACTTTCTCTCTGTTCTATACGCACTTTTTCAATTTGTTTCTTAAAATCAGAATAAGCCTTAGCTAGCTCCTCAATCCTACTTTCTAAACCTTTAATCTTGGTGTCGATATCCGTTCTTATGGTTAGAACGTTCTCTTTAATACTCTCTATATTTTCATTTAACACTCTATAAGCGAGATCTCTACCTTCTTTAAGGGAATCCACCCTTTCACGTAGCTGATTTAGTAATAATTCGTCATTTTTTAATTGGCGATTGAAACTCACGATTATGCTCTCAACTATGTTTCGAGCCTCTAAGTAGGCACTCTTTAACTTCAGATATTTCCTATAATAAAATAAGATCATAATTGTAAAGATAACAGCGAATGAAATAGATATCACAATGATCTCCAAAACATCACATCCTGATGTGATATCATCATCATGTGATATCACAAGCATAATCCTATTTAAAGATTCCCCTGATTTTTACTCTTTTTTAGATAGTGAAAGGGGATTGGAAAGGTTTTGAAGGCTATCTTCTAACTCTTCTCTTAGAACCTTTAGAATTCTAACTTCTTCTCTCACTAGTTCCTTTCGATTGTAAATGTCTTTATAAGACTTCAAATATTTCTCAATTTTATTAGCTATCTCCATGTATGGGTAAAGGTTAGGGCTCTCCAAAATTCCTAAATAACCCAGAAGAATGATCGTGTAAATGGACCTTATTATGTTTCTCCGGGCCTGCCGCAACGTTCGATTAAAAGCCCCTCTAGTTAACGATTTCCTATGAGTCACCAATTGAGCCTTAACCTCATAAGTTAATTTTTTTCCGCAAAAATTTTCGGCTAATATATCTATTAAGATGGTTTCTAACTGTTTTCTAGTTAAATAACTATTATTTAACAATCTTATAACGAAATAATCGTTAAAAACGTTTTTTATCCATTCCCGAATACTTTTTTTGAGACTCAAGATCTCACATCCAGAAACGTTCTAAATGAATACAATTTTGTATACATAAATGTTTTTTGGTCTCTCAAAAATAAAAATTATAAATAACTAAAAGTATTTCTATATAATAAAAAGAAATATATCTATATATTATATTATTTTGAAAATGAGTTGAGTAGAAGATCTTACTAATAGTACACACCTCGCCTTTTAATTTCTCCAACTCTTAAAATCAAAGGGAATTTGGTTTGAATGTGATAAATATGACATTTTGTGATATCATATGATGTGATGTCATGTGATGTTTGATTTAGAATATCACAACGTTTACGCTTAAAATTAGCTTTGCGGAGAGGAAGGGTTAAGAGTTATAAATATAGCGATACCCCTACTAATGGAGGACGATTAGGATGAAAGCTTCAACTGCAATTGCTAAGGTTCTCAAAATGGAAGGAGTGGAGTTTATAAGTCTTTTTCCTGGAGGAGAGTTAGATGACGCTTCTGTAGCTATAACAAATGAAGTAGCGAAAATTGGAATTAGGACGATACTTACGCGTCAAGAGAGAGTTGCTGTGAACATAGCAGATGGCTACACTCGTGTAAGCCGAAAACCAGGAGTAGCCCTAGTGACTGGAGGGGTTGGAGTTGAAAACGCCTTCTCTGGGTTATCCCAAGCTTTCTCAGATCTAGTGCCTATGCTTCTCCTTGCAGGGCAATCTCCTAGAACTAGAATTGGTTCTAGACCTATTCAAGACTTTGACTCTCTCTTCACTTTGTATAAACGAACAAAATGGATCGAGCGTATAAACTTCGCTCATAGAGTTCCTGAATTAATGCGGAGGGCCTTTACTTATCTGAAAACAGGGCGTCCTTCACCTGTAGTGCTGGAGATACCTTCCGATGTTACACATGAAGAGTTTGAAGATTCAAAATTTGAATACGAACCAATTCCAGGATGGAGATCGGCTGGTAATCCTCGTGACATAAAAATGGTGACTAAGGCTCTTCTTGCGGCTAAGAATCCTCTGATATATGCTGGGGAAGGTGTATTTTATGCTGGCGGTTGGGAGGAGCTCCGCGAGTTCGTTGAGTTAATTCAAGCACCAGTAATGACCTCCTTAAAAGCGAAGAGTGTATTTCCTGAAAATCACCCTCTATCAGTTGGAATCGGAGGAATAAATGCCGGAGGTAAGCCAGCAGCCTATTTTCTACGTAAGGCAGATTTCATATTCTCAATTGGAGCTAGCCTAACTAGAGGACCGGGGATACCAATACCTAAAGGAAAAGTGATCGTACAATCAACGATAGACGAGTCCGACCTAAACAAGGATTACCTAGCAGACTTCTGCATCGTAGGCGATGCAAAACTGGTTCTGGAGCAGTTGATTGCAGAGGTTAAGAGGCAAGGTGGTGAGAGACCGACTAAGGAAGCTCTTATAGAGGAGATTAGAGAAATCAAGGAAGAATGGCTGGAGGAGTGGATGTCTAAATTAACATCGAATGAGAGACCGATAAATCCATACAGGGTGATCTGGGATCTGAGGCATGCAGTCGATAGGACAAAAACGATAGTGACTCACGATGCAGGAGGACCGAGGGAACAATTAGCCTCCTTCTACGAGGCAATCATCCCAAGAGGATACTTAGGATGGGGTCATCACAGCACATTAGGCTACTCTTTAGGCGGGTCTATGGGAGCGAAACTCGCGGAACCAGAGAAACTGGTGGTGAATGTTATGGGCGACGGAGGATTCGGTATGGTGGGGATGGACTTCGAGACAGCCGTAAGAGAGAAGATACCTATAATGACGATTATTCTAAATAACTTCGGCATGGGAGAATACTTCGAGTTTACACCGACCACATCTGCCTTGTCTGGTGATTACGCCAAGGTTGCGGAGGGTCTAGGAGGTTATAGCGAAAAGGTTGAAGATCCAGATGAGATAATCCCTGCGATAAAACGGGCAGAGAAAGCCATAAACTCAGGGCGTCCGGCTCTCCTAGAAATGATAACAAAAGTTGACTTAGATTATCAAAGCCGCTACTGGACCGACCTGTACAAAATGTAAGGTATTATTTAGGATAAAAACATAGAACATCTAGATTCCTCCTTTTTAATCTCATAAATAGATTAATTCTGAGTAGAAAGGGCATCCTCCTTAACCGATTCGTAGTAGTTGGAAAATCTTTTTAATCCCTTCGGAGCAATCGACTTGTTGAGCTCATGCTTTACGAAAACTAAAAGGGGAGATAAAATTGAACTATATTAAGGATACAAAGTCGATCTGTCCTGAATGCATGAAGGTTCTAGATGCCACCATCTTTGAGGAAGATAATGTGGTTTACATCCAGAAAGAGTGCCCTGAACATGGAAGATTTAAGGACGTTTACTGGTCGGATTATGAACAGTATTTAAGAGCGGAGAAGTTCAGACATGACGGAGATGGCATCCTTAATCCGCGGACTGAAACTAAACTAGGGTGTCCATTTGATTGCGGTATCTGTCCAGAACATAGGTCGCATACAGCTCTTGCGATAATAGATGTTACCAACAGATGTAATCTAAGGTGTCCTGTCTGCTTCGCGAATGCAGCTGTGGCTGGTTATGTCTATGAGCCCACTAAAGAGCAGATTAGGGCTATGCTGGAAAATCTACGGAGCAATAAACCGGTTCCAGCGGCTGCCTTGCAATTCTCAGGTGGTGAACCGACGGTTCGCAATGATTTATTCGATCTGATAGCGATGGCTAAAGAAGTAGGTTTCACACACGTAGAGGTTGATACAAACGGAATAAAACTAGCGGAGAGTGTGGATTACTGTAAAGGGTTACTAGAGGCTGGTATGAGTACAGTCTATCTCCAATTTGACGGTTTAAGTGATGATATCTACCGTTTTACGCGAGGGCGGCCTCTCTTAGATGTAAAGATGAAGGCTATAGATAACCTTCGAAAGGCAGGTGCTGAGAGTATAGTTTTAGTTGTAACGTTGATTAAAGGTGTTAACGACCACCAATTAGGGGATATAATAAGATTTGCAGTTGAGAATAGTGATATAGTGCGTTGCGTTAACGTTCAGCCAGTCTCTCTTACGGGTAGAGTGCCTGAAGAAGAGAGACAGAAGATGAGGATAACAATTCCCGATTTCATGCGCTTAGTAGAGGAGCAGACGGAAGGAAAGATAAAAACTACTGATTTTTATCCCGTTCCAACAGTAGTTCCAATCTCTAGAGCCATAGGGAGCTTACGTAATAAGAGATATGTTGAGTTCACAGCGCATCCTCATTGTGGGATGGCAACGTATATATTCGTTGAGAATGGAGAGATTGTTCCGATAACGCGTTACGGGAACGTTGAAGGTTTTCTTAAAGCGATGGAGAAAGTCTACGAGGAGGCTGCGAAGGGGCGCTCCACACGAGCTAAGATGCGCTTAATAGGCTCGTTAAGACATATAAAATTTAGTCTTATGAGGAAGTACTTATGGCCGGTTCTAAAGAAGGGCGATTATCGCTCCTTAGGTGAACTTCATAGAAAGATGATTCTAATCTCTTCCATGCATTTCATGGATCCATATAACTTCGATCTCGAAAGAACCCAAAGATGCGTTATTCATTACGCCGTTCCAGACGGGAGGATAATTCCCTTCTGTACAATGAACTCTATTCACAGAGCTAAGATAGAAGCGAAGTTTGGAAAACCACTGGCTGAATGGAAGAAGGAGAAAATAAAATAATTTAGTAACTCTAAATAGGAGGAAGGTGTAAAGTTTAATTTGGATAGTGTTAACTAAAACTGTTTCACGTTAGAAAGGGAGTATAAAAATGGGTGGAGGTAAGAAGAGACAGCCGTTGTCGAAAGCGGAGAAGGCTCAGAGGAAGAGAGCTGAAGAACGTAAAAAGTCTGGTTTAATGGAGAAGAAAGTAGCTGGGATAATTCCGCCTGATTTTAGGGACGATAAGGTCGTTGCGGAGTTGAAGAAAATGAGGTTCCTTACACCCTATATAGTCGCGTCGAAATATGATCTTCGTTTAAGCGTAGCTAAAGACTTTTTAGAACAGCTTCAGAGGAGAGGCGCAGTAGAACTAGTCTCGAAGAGCAGAAACTTGAAGATATACAAGCCAACATCCATAGCTTAAAGGGCTCTGTTGGAGGACTTTTAACACTCTTTATAAAGAGTTTAAGGTGCTTTTGGTGGATTTCCCGGAGACCCTCTTCTCAATAGAGGATGTGAATAGGGCTAAAAAGCTGATAGAGAGAGGCTATAGACATAAGATAAAGGTTATTGGGTGTCCTGAGTTTAAGAAAGGGGTTGAAGCTAGCTTAAAATTGATAGAAGAGGCAGGGTACGCAGATTTTATGAGGTCTTATATAAGGACTATATCTGAAAGTCGTGGTTTCAGTCAATTAAGAGAGTTTGAAGCCTCTCTGTGGGCGAATAAGTACACGGTCGAGGACCCCGTGGAGGCAGCGAGTTTTTTCATTCAGAAAGCGCAGCAGATGAAGATGTTCCTCGAAGGAGTAGCGCATTTTACTGGTGAGGGCGAAGCTATTGCTATAAAGAAACGTATAGAGTTTCTTAAAGACCTAAAAGAGAGAACTACCGATCCTAAAGTGAAGGAAGATTGTGAGAGGAAACTTAACCTCTGGAAAGAGAGCACCTTTTTCTAATCGACGAGTAGAACATGTTTAAATTTGTATTCTCTACCAATCTAATTATGTAGTGTCTACAATGGACGGTAAAGAGAGATGTCCCCGATGTGGAAGTAAGAAACTAAGTGTAAAGGGCGATTTGAAGAAATGTAAAATATGCGGTTACGAGTGGAAAGGCAGAGTAAGAAAGAAAACCGATAAGAAGGGTAAGACTCGTTTCTCAAGAGGATATTAACAGTCTTTCTAGTGGAAGAAAAGGCATTAAAGGATCAGAGAGTTAACAACTACTTCAAAAGAAAATGAACTTCTCTCTATGGAGAGTCCTGTAGCTCTCACTAATTTCACCATCAAACCAACCTTCTCAAAAAGACCCATAAAACAGAATTATTATACAAAAATCAGTTAGGGTTCACAATAACTCAACTTTTATTTTGGCTCCGTTTTTCACTTTTTCGAAGAGCTCAAGATTCTCTGTGATATGCCCTAGTACGTTTACAGGTGAATATGGCTGTGACTCACCGAAAAAGACGCATAAAGCGCTTCCCATAGGCCAGAAAGCGATGGTTCCCTTCTCAACTTTAGGTTTAGACTTCTCGTCACCTATCTTAACAGGCACTTCAAAGTAAACTTGCTGCTTCCAAACTACCGCACGTCCCTCAAGGGGCATCTTCTTCAAAAGCGTTTCAATGGTTCTAGGTGCTAAGTAACGGATTAACTCTCCCTTCGCATCACCCAAATCTTCAACTTCGAATTTCACAGTAACTCGAGAAACGCTTGTTTCAGTCATAGTGGAGTCCACCGAGAATAGACCATTTACTATATTTAGAGAGTCCGGTTCTAATAAATTCTAGCTTCCTCATGAACCGATCATCTAATAAGAGGCTGAAGAGAAAAATTTTTATTATATGTGATGTTTCTATCATACCCAAAAAATTGGTTGGATGTGAAAAATTTTGAATAGTATTGGACGCTCATCCCTTTATGAACCTAAAGTTAAATGGAGATGGTTTTGGTTTTGTAAATATTTTTATCTCAAAGCTTCAGGGCCGTCTTAAAGAAGGGGTGTCTATTTCATTTAAAGAGGGCCTTTAGAATGTATATGAAAACAGTCCTCTCCCGTGGAACTTGCTGTTTCTTTTTTAAATCTTCTGGGGACATCTGAAAACGTCGAAAGATAAGAGGATTTTAATAGGGCCTCCGAAGCTCACTAGATTCGAGAAGGCTCGTATTGTTGGAGCGCGGGCTCTCCAGATAGCCATGGGAGCGCCTATACTGGTTATGCCGGAGGCTAGTCGCTCTAATCCTATAGATATCGCTCTTATGGAGTTGGAGAGTGGGATCTTGCCTATAACTATCAGGCGCACTCTCCCCGATGGGAGCTATCAAGATATCCCCTTAAGCTGGCTTATGGAGGAAGAATAGCTACCTCTCCGAAACCAACTTCTTCGCTGAATTAAGAGTTTCCCTTATCCGCCTCCAATGAGAACCCTGCCAGTAAATCTGTCCGCAGTTTGGACATTTCCAGAAATCTTTATATTGCTTCAATGTTCCCTCAGGAACTTTACCGAGAACTTCCTCTCTTAGCGCTGGGGCTATCTGCTCATTGCATTTAGGGCATCGTGAAACTGAAACGTCTATGTCTAATCGTAGATGGAAAAGACTCGCCAGTTTCGCTAGGGTTTCTGGATCTGAGGATCCTTCTACCAGTGCTGTGGTAGTGTTCTGTGAGTTTGCTCTTTTGAAGAGTTCTTGGTCTCTAGTTAATAGTATGCGCCCTTCAGTTTTAGCTATCTTCATTAACTCTTCATCGGTAAATTTGGTCGAGTACTTCACGTCATAACCTAACATACGAAGCCAACGGGATATCTTTCCAAGCATTCCATCCGCAACGAATTTCGGCTTACCCATGAATAAGACCTTTATTCCATCACAAACTTTAAAGCTAAAATTCTTTTTTTAGTAGCTTCAAGAAATCTCTTTCCGTGATCATTCCAACCAACTTCTTTCCTTCAACAACTGGTAGTCCCCCTACACTTTGTTTGCGCATGAGATTTGCAGCTTGGCTTACATCTTCTTGAGGGTGAATGTCTATTATCTCTTTAGACGAGATCTCTATTATAGGGGATTCAAGGACTTGCGTTATCATCCCAGATTGTAGATGTTGAAAGACTCGTTTTGACCCGAAGAATCGTATTATATCCATAGCTGTTACTACCGCGATAATTTCTTCTTCTGAAACTATGGGTAGTCTCCTGAATCCTTGCTCAATCATAATCCTTTCGGCATCAATAATGGTTGTTTCTGCGTTAATTGACACTACCTCCCTTGTCATTAACTCTTCAACCTTGACACCCATAATTTTATCAATGAAGTGGTTCATTATGTCCCGTTCCGTGATCATTGCTACTATGCGATTTTTGTCGTCGACTATGGGTATGCCGCCTACTCCATACTCTAACATTAGCTCCAAGGTTTCCCTAAGATCTGATCTTTCATCTATCATCAGTAGGTCTCTTTCCATAATAATTCTCACTGGCTCATTTATCGCTTTGAAAAAGTTTCCCGCGCTCTTCTTTCTTATGAGCTGGAACTTTTCACCTCCCCCTAGATAGTCTATTAAGTCAGTAGATGTCACTAACCCTTCCAGTCTTCTAGTTCCAGAATCAACTGTTGGGACTCTTCGAAACCCTTCTTTACTCATAATTTTTATGACGTCATAGATTGGGACGGTAGGTGATGTGGTGATTAGAGATTTTGAGGCTATCTTCATAACTTCTCCTTCGCGTTTCCGTGCCCGTTCTTCTCTGGATGTAGCCCTGCTTTTGGCTCTAAGGCTTCGACGGTATCCCTCTCTAGGTCTCCTAAAAGAAAAGGTCATTCTAAAAATTCTATTACTGGGATATCTTATTTAAGAGTGCTGTTTATAACCCCTTTAAAGTTCTTCTTGGAGTTCTATCCTGCATTCTCCACAAAGGAAGTTTCCTTCGACCTCCTTAAGCTCACTTGACCAGCGTCCACATCTATCGCAGTAGCCAGCGAGAGGTGTAGCCTCCAATAGCTCCTCTGTGTTCATATTGCTCTCCAGCCGCGTTTTCTCTTGTATGATGTCGATCAGTTCAGGTGTTACAGCTAAGATGTCCTTGCCGGTGATTATACCCGCCAATTTTCCTTTGTACATTACTCCTAGCCGTCTCACATTCAACTTGCTCATTTTCCTAGCGGCTTCTGTTAGAGGCATATCAGGGTCGATGGTATTCAAGGGCGTACTCATGATCTCCTTTGCTTTTACTTTGCTAGGTAATTCGTTCTTCTCCACGACTCTTAGTACTATGTCGCGCTCAGTTATTATTCCGACTGGCTTATCTTCATCTTTGGTGACGATGACACAACCTATATTGAATTTATCCATCTGTTGGGCTACCTCATATACTGAAGTGTCCTCTTTTACTGTGACTACTGGACTAGTCATCACGTCTCTTACGAGCAGTCGTTCTCTGATGCCAATATCAGCCATGGGAATATCCCCCACGGTAGGAGTCTACAAGAAGGTTATTAAAAAAGGTTCCTTAGTATTTTATGATATTTCTCCTCCCCCAGGAGGGATGAATGCTTGGATCTCCTCCAACGGTGCACGTAAGACTGCTTCCTTGAATTTCTCTGGAACCATCCGAGCTAGACGCTCTCTAACGAGTTTTGCTAAAGAGCCACTCTTCAGTCTTCCAGGAGTTAGCCTAACAGCGTATTCCGTCTCCTTACTTATTGCCTCCGTTGGACCGCCGATAAACTTGACTTCGCCATCCTCTATCTTTAAACCTATTGAAACCTCAAGTGACATGCCGTGGAGGTAATTCTTCTTTCCGCGCATCATAAACGCGCCTTTCTTTATGTACTGACCTGAGGGCGCCTTCTTATCGATCTGTTCCGGTCTTACCCAGTAAACGTCAACAGCGTGGAACCCTTCTTTCCAAGCCTTAGAGTAGGAGGCGGCCAACTGTCCAGCCTCTCTAATTGTGCTCTCACTAGGCGCTTTACCTTCAGTCTTTATCAGGACAAAGGGTGCTCCCTGTATATCAGCATGTAAAACTATGTCATGGGGCTCCATGTGTTTCTTGATGAGTATCTCATTGGTTGTTGCGTCCCTTCCACCCAGGACTAGGAACCCCTCTGAAGATCTAAACCACCTATATTTCTCATACCATGCTCTTCTCCGCCTTCTAATTAACTCTAACGGCGCCTTTCTCTCCTCAAGCTCTATCTTAAACGATCGCATTCTATCTTTGGTTTCTCTGATCGCTTCCAACAAGCCCTCCAATTTTCTCTTCGCCTTTTTGGCTTCATCATAGTATCTTTCAGCGCAGTTTTGGACCGATTCTTTAAGGTCTAACTGGAAAGTTTCCCCTTCTAGGTTGACTGTTACAGTTTTTAGTTTAGAGTTGATTGAGAGGATGGAGCCTCCGGGTAAGAGAGCGTCGCTTTCTTTCCTTAGTTCTTTTAGAGTTTCATCTGGTGGAGTGCCCTCGGATAATCTATCCTTTATACGCTGAAGTAAGAAGGTGAGTTGATTTATGTGACGATAAATTACGCCGCCGATTCTATTCTTAAAAGAGATTTCCCTTTCTAACTTCTCCTTCTTCTCTTTTTGCTCTTCCAGTATTCTCCTCAATCTTGAAAGTTCTCTCTCCTTCTCTTCAAATTTGCCTCCTGAGACTTCGGTTGCGGCTCTGACATAATATTCGTCTACTGCTTCATTGAAGGATGAATAGTGTTTTACCTCAAAAGTGGAGTATATCTTGAGAGAGAAAGGCACTACATCTATCCATTCCCCTTCTTCGTTTATGATAATCCCGGGTTGCGGATTATCTATAGATTTAACCAACTCCAGGATAGAGGAATAGATTCTATCTAACTCTTCCACGCTTAGGGTTTTACAGGGTCTATTTTTTTCAAGGGATGCTCGGAGGAGTATCTCCTCTGCGTAAACGCCTCCTAAACTCAAGAGTCTGGTTAACCCTCTCACTACGCTCATATTTTGAAGTTCCCTAAGAGCATCTAAATCTGACCTGTCAATGTAACGGGGATCTAATCCTATAGAGGGAGGAAAGGCGAATTCAACGCCTCTGATTATTTCTCTATCTTTCATTCTCCTGTAATGTAAGGCTTGTAGAATGATCTTATTTTGATCCATTAAAATCATATTTCCATTTCCAAAGAACTCAACCTCGAGAGCGTACTCTCCTCGGCTTGTACTCGCTTTTAAGACGATTATTCTGTCGAACTTATGTTGAGTTATGTCTAAGATTTTGCCGTTCCTCAGATATTTACGTAGAGCCATACAGAAGGATGGGGGTCTTTTGGGGATTGAGAGTTTGTAAGAGGTTAAGTTGAATCGTTTTCCAGCTTCTAGGAGTAAATCGAGTGTTTGCTGACCAGTTTTACGGATTCTGAACAGTAATAAGTTAGGATTAATTTGGTAAATGTTATCAATACGTGCTCCTATTATTAACTGTCTTAACTCTGTAAGGAGGACAGTTACATCAAAGCTGGAAAGCCCATCTTTCATCAGCATTCCCATGGAGGAAATTCGAGGTGAAACCTTTAAGTGTTATTTATTGGAGTAGGGTATGTTTCGCTATTTTGGCGGCAGTGATATGTGTAATTCTAAACTTCCAAGATTTGATCACTAACATATCTATGAGTGTTATAATCTTCTTCCTCTCATACTACCTTTACAGATGGCTCTTCGCAGGAAAAATAAAGAAAACTTCCAAGTACTTCACAACTGGAATAGGCGCCTACTTCATCACATGGTTTGCAGTCTACGTTCTACTCTACAATTTGATCTATTCTCCACTTGGATAATTCGTTAGAGCATCTTATTTCAATCGCCATTCCGAAATGTGACGCCTAAGCCTCTCAATTGATCTCAATCTATCTTTATCACCGATCTTCGCATTTCTGACAGCTACCTCTAAAATCTCAATGGATTTATCCATGGCTTCTCTGTCAACGGGGAAGGGTACTCCGTCCTTTCCGCCATAGGCGAAGGAGTACTTCACAGGGTCTTTCCAACTCGGCTTATCCCCGTAAATTAGTTCTGATATAAGGGCCAGTCCCCTCACTGTAGCCTGACCGACACCCTTCACGCTCAATAATTCCTCGTAATTCTTAGGTTGGAGGTCGTAAAGCCTTTTCACGGCCTTCCAGTTGATGCGAGAGGGCATGTGGAGGTATTCGGGAATTAGGCTTCTGCCCTTCATCGGTACCCATTCACTGAGGGAGCTTTGATGGAGGGGTTTAATAGAGCGAAACATCCGCCTAATCTTCCGTGGATTGTCTTTGACGATATCAACAGAGGTTTTCCTACATGCCTCACTATGTCTAGCAGTCATGTCAAGAACAACATCCCGTCTTAAGTCGCCTACTATAGAAGAATGAGGCTCTACCACTAAGGCTTTAACATGCTCAGAAAGCCAATGATACCTTCTTGCAGTTCTATCTTCCGCATTCAAACCTTGTTGAACTACAGCCCACTTTCCATCCTCAGATAAAATCATCGCATGGTGATAGAGTGGATACCCCGCTTGTATGGCGGTGTTATCGATCTTGGCGCTCATTCTACTGATGTACCTCAATCGGTTAATGCTGCTTGTGGAGAGGCCCATACGCTCTCCAACCTGCTCTATCTCGGAGGGAGTCCGCCTAGAAGCACGGCCTTTCCCTCCACAGACAGCTAAACCGTGCTCTTCAGGGGTCACAGCATTCCTGAGGACGCCTGTGAGTACGGTTGTGACTCCCGAAGAGTGCCAGTCGTAACCGAGGACGCATCCTAGAGCTTGAAACCAGTAAGAGTCTGATATTCTACGGAGAAACTCGTCTTTGCCGAATTCGTCTACAATCACTGTCACTATTTGTCTAGCAAGATTTATCATCCGAGAGACTAGCCACTTAGGCGCCCTTCCATGATGCAATGGTAAAGTGGCGAATCCAGTTCTCTCCAATACTCTACACTATCCGTAATTCAAGAATTAACTAATGAGAGAAGATAAAGAAAAAGTTTAAACTCTCTTAACCGTTTATTAGCTTCTCCTTCTCTTCTTTAACAAGCGCCCCTCATGGTCTATCTCGTGTTTATGTATCCTCGTTGTGGATATGTCAATTCCGTCCTCAGCGAGGACCATATCTATAACGATGATGTCGATTGGAGGGAGCCCTCTTGACTTCCGGATTTCATTTATTTTAAGGGCACGCGCCTCCGTCTCTTTGCTGACTACCAAAGCCTCTAGGTTCGGATCCGTAACCGTCAATCCGTAAGGATCATCTAGTGGAATAATCTCCGCCCTTTTAAGAAGCCCTCTATCCTTAAGGAATTCAAAAAGTATCCTTTTTCTGTTTTCGTAGCTGGCTATTTCATGGGGCTTCATCAATTCACGCGCAAATTCATCAGTGCATAACCCAATGAATACTTTCTTGCCGATCTCGAAAGCCTTTGATATCAGTATTCTATGCCCTTTATGAAACTCATCGAAGGTGCCCCCCACAGCAACAGTCTCATACTTCTTCATTCTTCACACTTACTCTCAATCGCTTTTTTCGACGTCAGAGTGGAAGTTGATCTTTTGTATAAAATAAAAATTCTGTAATAAACCCCGCTTAGATCTAGTAATCAACGTAAAGTTTATTGGTAGTTTACTCCTCTTCATCCTATTACAATAAGTTGAGAGCTGATTTAAGCTTTGGAAGCTGAGAAGAGTTTGGAAGAAAAGAAAGCAGAGCAACTGATCAAGCTTAGAAATTACAAGCTGTTAAAAAAAGAAGTTAAAGATAACCTAATAATCTATAGAGTTAAGAATAGGAGGACTGGGAAGAAGGCTACGGTCTGGTGTATTATGGGAGAGGACACTGTTGGTGTGAAGTACATTGTGCAGTTGGAGAAGATGATGAAAGAAGAGGATTTGGACCAGGGAGTTATAATCTCTTATGGTCGTTATACTCATGCAGCACAAGTATCTGCTAAAAATAAAAGAATCGAATTAATCCCGAAAGACTTCCCCGCTTTCTACATCTTTGATCACATATTAGTTCCTAAACATGAGCTCCTAACACCTGAAGAGAAGAAAAAGTTGTTAGAGAAGTATAAGGTAGAGGCTTATAAGTTGCCGCGGATAAAGACCAGCGATCCGGCGGCGAGAGCTATAGGTGCTAAACCAGGAGACATCGTGAGGATTATCCGTGACAGTCAAACTGCAGGGAAATATATCTCTTACCGTTACGTAGTGGAAGGCTGATCTTTCCTATCTGATTTAGATTCTTCTTTTCTGAGTTCACTGAGTATAACAATTGCTTCGCCTTCAGGTATGCTAAGTAGCGCTGCCAGTTCTGAAGGTTTGATATCTGGTTTATCGTTCAATATCGCCTCCCTGACGTAGGCTTTGTGATGAGGGTACATTACCATGGAATGAACTACTTCCACTAGTTTAAGCCATAGAAACTCCTTCTCGTAATCCACGGGACTCATCTAATTTCTTCCCAATTTTACTTTAATTAGCCATCATGCTTTTTTAAACAACCGACTTACCCCGTGGAAGGTAGGTGGCCTCTAATTATGCTTTACAGAAGTCCCCTCTTTTCTAGATCTCCCGCTACCGTCTCCAGACCTAATTCTTCCAGTTTGCGCTTCGTAGGCCATCCTCTATCCTTATCCCAACCTCTGTAATCATAGTAGAGGTCAAGCATGCGTTCTAAGGTGTTGGTTGGATAG
>CAZOCN010000023.1:0-16420 GCA_964578315.1 uncultured Candidatus Bathyarchaeia archaeon | reverse complement strand
CTTCGATAGTCCTTGAGAATACCCCCTAGTGATGATGCTTGTGAGTTTCAGGTTCTTCTCGTTTCAGTTTTAGGAGATACTTTTTAGGGTTCTTCTTAAATTTCTCTTCACAGTTCTTTGAACAGAAATAGATAACGTATCCTTCATGCTCAACTTTACTGTAGGCCCTCTCAGGCTCTATCTTCATTCCGCAGACTGGATCTGTAGTTATGTGTTTCTTCTCTGTGGCTTCTATTCCTTTCGGTTCGTATTTCCTCAAGGTCTGGCTGTTGAAGGCGACTATGACGGTGCTTAAGGACATGAGTAAGGCTCCGATTGCGGGGCTTATGACTATACCAAGGTTGTAGAGGATGCCAGCCGCTAAGGGTATAGCAAAAATGTTGTAACCTGCCGCCCACCAGAGATTCTGAACCATCTTCGAATAGGTTTTCTGTGAAAGGTCCATAAGTCTCGTGACGTCTCTTGGGTCATTTTTTACGAGGATTATATCCGCACTCTCAATGGCTACATCGGTTCCGGCGCCTATGGCTATGCCGACATCTGCTGTAACGAGGGCGGGGGCATCGTTTATGCCATCACCAACCATAGCAACTCTATAACCCTCCTCCTTTAAAAGCTGAATTTTCTCAGCCTTTTCGTCGGGTAAAACCTGTGCGAAGTAATCGTCTATGGCAAGTTCCTTTGCAACCCATCGGGCGACTTCTTCGGCATCCCCAGTGAGCATATAAACCTTTACACCCATCTCCTTCAGTTTTTCAACCGCTTCATAGGATTCCTTTCTTATCCTATCGGAGAGAGCAAAGGCGCCTGCGAGTTCTCCGTCAACTACGGTGAAAACAACGGTTTTACCTTGCTCTTGAAGCGTCTTTATTTTTGGGTCTTCCACCTCTATCTTCATCTCCTTTAGGAGGTTCGGGCTTCCAACGTAGACTTCTTTCCCTAGGAGGCGCCCATATGTACCTTTACCGGGTATAGCTTTGAAATCTTGCACTTGAGGAGCTTCTGCGTCTCTCTGCTTTGCGTATTCCACAATAGCCTTTGCAAGTATATGCTCCGAATTGACCTCTACACCCGCCGTGAGTTCTAGAAGTTCTTTTTCGGGAATGAAGGAGACTACATCGCTGACGCCAAAATCGCCTTCAGTTAATGTACCCGTCTTGTCGAATACGATGGCGTCTATATCTTTCACTGTCTCAAAGGCTCTTCTATCTCTGATGAGTATCCCGCTTTTTGCGGTTATTGAGGTTGAAATGGCGACAACCAGGGGTATCGCTAGGCCGAGGGCGTGGGGGCAAGCTATGACTAGAACTGTAACAGATCTCTCCAGAGCGAAATCAGGATTTCCTAGGAAGAACCACGCTATGTAGGTTACTATTCCGACTGCAAGAGCGACATAAAAAAGAAGGGCGGAGGCTCTATTCGCTAGATCTTGCGTTTTTGACTTGCTCTCTTGAGCTTGTCTTACAAGTTTGATCACTTGCGCCAGATAAGTTTCTTCTCCAGTCCTTTCTATTCTAGCCTTCAACACACCTTCCCCGTTTATAGAGCCACCAATTACCTTATCTTCCGCCTTTTTACGGATAGGTCTCGACTCTCCAGTTAAAAGGGCTTCATTAACAAAGGATTCTCCCTCGACCACAACACCGTCAGAAGGAACCTTCTCACCTGGACGAATAAGGACTATATCGCCGACCTTCAACTGTGAAACCGGGATATCCACTGCTTCACCGTTTTTCAGAAGATGGGCTATTGTGGGCATTATCTTAACAAGTTCTTCTAAAGCCCTTGAGGCCCCGAGAACGCTCCTAGCTTCTATCCAGTGCCCAAAGAGCATCACGTCGATAAGTGTGGCGAGCTCCCAGAAGAAGTCCTTCCCAGTTATAAAGAAGACTGTCCCGGCGGAGTAAAAGAAGGCCACGGAGATGGCTGTGCCTATAAGAGTCATCATACCCGGCTGGCGTTTTCTTATCTCTTGCGTCATCCCTTTTATGAATGGCCATCCACCGTAAAGGTACACAACCACCGATAGAAGAAATAGGACCTTGTCTCTGAAGGGTATCTCTATTTTAAAGCCAAACCATGTTTGGATCATCTCCGAGAGGAGAAGAATAGGAGCTGTAAGTATCAGAGAGACCCAGAATCTTCTCTTGAACTCCTTTATGTGGTCATGTTGTTCATGATTATGATGCATCTGTTAACCTACCTTAATCAGTTGATCGTTGAAGCCGTAAACAAAAAAAGCTGATAAAATATAAAAAAGGACTTACCCCACACATCTTGATGCTCCAACGTATTCAACTCCTCCCCTTTATAAAAAGATTTTTAGGTCGCCTCTTTCTGAGAAAAATCAGGGCTTCAGAAAAAGGGGAGGCCTAGTCTCCAATCTTTAAGGTTAAATTATTTTTAGGAGCTCTTCTCCTTTTTCGGTTATACTGTATGGTTCTTGGCGTCCTTCTCCTTTAGTGACATACCCCTTCTTTTTCAGCCAGTAGAAGATATAGTTGAAGCGATAAGGCGTTCTGCATTCTGTTATTGTCTCCCTTAAGAGTTCAGTGTAGCGGTGAGGTCCTTTAGCTAACTCCTTCAAGATAGTCTTGGCGAGCTTCATTCTATTCTCTATCACGCTCATCTCAGAGAAACCTCCACAGGTCCAATGTTACTGTAATAACCACAACTGGAACAGTAATACCGAGTATTATTAGACGCTAAACTTCTAATCGCTCCTGTAACGTTATGGTTGTCGAAAACCTTTTCTTCACCGTAAACCTTAGGGTCTAAATCTGGAGTGAACTTTCTCATCTCCCTTTCACAGATGGGGCAATACTTGTAACAGTCACATAGAACCCGATCAGTAGGATAAGGAGCAACCACTATCTTTCCACACTTGGGGCATCTTCCTTTATTCCAACGCTTGAAAGTCAACCTGTTCTGCCTCCTAGAGATAACTGTGGAAAATCTGGCTTCTGTTAACTAAAAAAGAGGGGATTAATGGGGCGGCGGGTCTATTTTTTTTAGCAATTCGTGATTCTTGCTACGGCGTTCTCTCTGAGTGTTCCGAGGCCGTACCTTATGGAGCAGAGAGCCCCGCTCAGAAGTTTCTCTGGAATCTCGTAGGGTTGGGTTGTGATGTCCCTCCGCATTAGTAGCACAGCCGCCTTTGTAGTGTCGAGAACGTGGCATTTGGTCGATGTGAATATATCGGTCTCTACGATCTTAACCCCGAGGTAGGTTCCACCGAGGACGCCTCTCTCGATATCTGTCCCTTCGCTACTCGGATAGAAGCCATTGATGAACTTCTCGTCGTTGAAGAGATCCGCCACCTGATCTGGATGGACGATAGCCACATTTGGATTCCACCCTTCAGCGCGAACCTTCTGGACAGCCGTAACAATGTCCTTCCAGGCTAAGGTTCCAGATGTAGAGGCCGAGATCTCAGCTCCACCTGCAAGATTAGCGGCGGGAATCCCTTCGTATAAGTTGCGAATATCAAGCGTTATTTGCTCTTCTAGTAATCGTGTCGCGTCGGCGATTGCACTTTGAATAACATCGAAGGGAACGTCTTCTATGTAGGACTGGCTGAAAAGGGCGTCGTAGCCATATTCACGATCAACTGAGATGTCTACAGTATTGAACCTCTCGCCTGTAGTTAATGGCGGTCCGTCAGCGATTCTCCAGACCTTCCCTTTCTCGGCAAGGTAGAACCTCACCATGGACTGTTTTGTAGGGAGAACCCATATTATATCCCTACCTACAGCCATCCTCCTCGATGCTTCTATCGCGAGTTCATGAACATAGCCTAGAGCCCCAGATATATCCGACAGAACAGCCTCCTTCATCACCCGAGTATAAAGGGGATTCGCCCTAGCCTTCTCTACGAAGTCGTGTTCCCAGCTGAACTCTCCACCGCTAATAACGGCTTCTCTTAACCGATTTCCCTGTCCAACCATAACTATCACTTCTCCACCTTAACTAGAATAGAGTCTCCAGTCTGTCCACTCTGAAGCGAAACCCCTACCTTTGCGTTGTAATATATAGTATAGGTCGATGACCCTCCCTCATCGACGGGTTGATCTGCGAGTTCTATGGGCTTTCCATCATCGTCGCTCTTCAAAGCGCTACCTGCAGCAAGCGTACCCGTAACCGTTCCTAAGGTTAACTTCACTATACCATGAAGTAGCACCGGGATGTATTCCCCGCTGCTGGACGCAGCCTTTAATGCGACGCCGATGACGTTAGAGTTCAAAGTTGCTGGAACAACTTCTAGGTTCGTTCCATCGCTGAGCTTCACTAACTGCCCCTTCGTTATTGCACTACCCGCTAGGAAGGTGTGTACAACACCGTCGCCCACCATCTCTCCAACTTCAACCTCAGGCGCGTAATCCGTCACCCTTTACTTCCTCCTCTTTTATTTTTCCGTTTCACCGTTCCATCGCGGCTACTCCGGGTCATCTAAGATGACCGTAACCTCCGTCTGATTCTCTGAATCATCTGGTAGGGACCATAACCCCAACTCAAAGGTATTCTCGTCGGGAGTAGGGAGAGAACTTCCTCCTTGGAGACATACTCCTCCGGTTTCTCGGAGATGTATACGCCTTCTAGCAGTTTTTTCTCCTTCGATTCCTTATCCAAGGCGGCGTTCAACTTCTCTAAAGTTTCAATCCTGGAATCAAGAGCTGTTAATTCTTCGTTTATCTCGTCTATTTTGAGGTAGAGCTCTTCGAAAGCGTCTTCAATGGACTGTATCAACTCATCGATACTCGGGTTAGCTTCTTTTTGTATTCTATTTGCCCTATCTTCTTCAATTCCCAATTCCCGTTTATGTTCGTCGAGGTGTTTGAGAGCTGCGGCTTTCTGCTCTTCTGTTAGGTTACTCTGTGGCACTCTTGCGTTGGCATTCCGCAAATGTGGTATGTCTACTTCGCCTTGTATATTATGGTGAGGGAACTTACGGAGGTCTCTGGGTATAGTCTTCCCTTCTTCATCCTTACTGCCTCCTGGGAGAATTATCGCGAAGGCGCTGTCGGGGAGTCTATTTATGTAATCTCGTGTCCAGATTCTTTCGGAAAGAATGGACCCTCTCTTCCTTGTCTGGACGACTTTGAGCCTTTGAATTATGGACTCCCAAAACTTCAAAGTGGTCTTTGGATCTCCTGGTTCGAATCTTTTTAGTAGGGATAGCCCCGTGAAGGAAATTCCGCGGGGAGCTGCACCATTCAATTTTTCGAGGAGCTGCCAGTCGTATTCTAGGCTCACCTTATCCTTTAATTCTCCCTTCTCTATCTGTCTACGTACTTCATCACTTATCACTGCCACGTAATGGATCGCTCCATCCCTGTATGTAGCGGATAGAACTCTGTTCTCGGGGTATGGGAGGCGCGTCAGATGATCTATCAAGAGTGGTTTATCAGCCAGAGTCTCCGCTGCTTTTTTCAGTTCTTCCTCGAGGTAGACGCGGACTTCGATCCATTCTTGGGGATGATACGTTTTTATGGGGTGGAGAGCTTCACCATAGATAAGATTGCCTCTAGAACCTAAACTCCCTACCCATCCGAGAGAGCCCTTTTCTAGTTGGGACTGTAATTTTCCGCAGACTTTCTTCGCTGTTTCTTCGTCATATCCTTGGCCTCCTTGATCTTTGGGTTTAGTTAGGTCGCGTACGCATGCTTGGAAGTTTTCCCATGGTCCGAAAGGCATAGGCATCGGGTATTACTACATTTAATAATATTTATATATATTTAGTAAAATTATCGGTATACATCCACTTCCATCCAACTCTCCCAGTCACCAATCAACGCCATCCACCGCTTAAATATCTCACAACACAGAACATTATGATCCAAACCCTAGATTAAAGAAGAGTAAAAAAGGCGGTGGATCCTTTGAACGATTATTGTAAAGGAGCCTTTGAAGCCCTCAGTTGGGTGGAATCCCTCATAGAGAGCACGGAGAACAGACCGGAAGCCTTGGAGAAGATTCTAAAAGAAGTTAATGCGGCAATCAGAGAGATCAGAGAGGGTATAGCTGTGAATTTTAAGTCTCGTCTCAGAAGCACGTTCTTTTAGATGAGAGTGGAGTCGCGTCTCTGAGTCTAGAGGTATGAAAGGAGAGGGAGTAGGGAGAGGATTCCGAGAAGGATACAGATACCCCAAAATTTGATTTTCTTTGCCACTTTAATCATTCCATGAATTGTTATAACACCTCCAAGAAAAGCTCCGCCTAAGCCAACCAAAACGCTCACTGGATCGATTGGAGGTAAGCCTTCGGTTATAATTAGCCCTAATTCGGCAACTAGAACGGCTGGGGCGCTCATAAGGAAGGAGAGGCGGAGAGCTTCTTCTCCCTCAAACTTTCTCATAAGGAGAGCTGAAGTAGTTACTCCTGATCGGGATACGCCTGGAAAAGCTGAGAAACCTTGCAGTACTCCCAGAAGAAGGGCGTCTCCTACACCCAGAGCTGAGATACGTTTCATGCCTCCCATAGGAGCCGATTTCTGTAACAGGCCAGTGCTTATGAGGGCTACACCTACCAGCGCAATGAAGATTTCACCGTGAAATGTCGATAATAGAGCGATTCTGAAGATTGGGTAACCCACGATTGCGGTTAGAATAGTTGCTAGTAGGAGGAAAGAGACTAAGCGGTTCTCAAATCCTGAGAAACATGGTCTATATTTTGGGAGATGGACGATGAGGCGGTAGAAGTAGTTCCTGAAATAGAAGAGAACCGCCAGTAACGTTCCAGTATGAAGGTAGATAGATATTGGAAGGGCTTCTCCGGCTTTGAATCCAAAAAGGTACACCATCACTAACACTAAGTTACCTTGACTAGAGATGGGCAACCACTCCAAAACACCTTGAAGCAAACCGACTAATAGATACTTCACGATCAACCTGAGGGTCCTTCTACAACTGCTACCTTCTATATCCTCTTCCAATTAACTTAATATGCTATTTGGGAGAATAAAGTAGATTCTTGGAGAGGGATATGGATATGAAGTTCCTTATGACCCCTGGACCTACAGAGATCCCCGTAAGAGTCTTAAGAGCCATGGTGAGGCCAGCCATAGGTCCCGGAGATCCGGATTACGTGAGAGTTTGGGATGAAACAGAAGAACTCTTAGAGAAACTTTTGGAGACAGAGAACTATGTTGTTCACTTCCCAGGCTCTGGGAGGGTCTCAATTGAAGCTGCTATGCTGAGTGTTTTAGAACCTAAAGATAAGATTCTCACTGTGAATAATGGTGTCTTCGGAAAATGGCTTGGCGTAATTGCCAGGAGGCTAGGATTTAAAGTGGTCGAGGTGGAAGTGGACTGGAGGCGTTCAATCGACGTTGAAATAATAAAAGAAAGATTGGAGAGGGAGGGAGATGTAAAGGTTGTTGCAGTTGTCCATAACGAAACATCAACTGGAGTGAAGAACTCTATAGAGGAAATAGGGAGAGTGGTTAAGGAGCATTCTGCTCTCTTCTTAGCGGATACCGTCTCATCGACCGGGGGAGATACGGTAAAAACCGACGAGTGGAGGATAGACTTGAACTGCACGTGTAGTTATAAATGCTTTGGGGCACCATCAGGCCTCTCGATAGTCGCCGTGAGCGATGAAGCATGGGAGACGATGGCTAGAAGAAGAAAGGAAGCTGGAAGTTTCGCCTTCGACCTCTATAGATGGTTGCAGATGTGGATACCACCAGAACGGGGAGGAAAACTGGTCTATGGTTACCGTCGCCATCCTATAGAGCCCTCACCCCACATGACTTATGCGCTCAACGAGGCATTAAAGGTGATCCATGAGGAGGGACTTGAGAAGAGGATACGGAGGAATGTGATCGGAGGAGTTGCGTTGAGGGCTGGATTGAGAAGTATGGGTCTCGAGCTCTGGCCTTTAAAGGAAGAGTATGCTTCCAACACCGTCACCGCTATACTGCCTCCTGAAGGATTGAGGGCCCATGACATAATCGAGATTATGGAGCGCGAACATGGAATACTCATAGGTGGCGGACTTGAAGAGACCTATGGCAAAGCTCTTAGGATAGCGCATATGGGCATAACGGCTAGTGAGATGCATATAATAAGAACCCTATCAGCTCTGGAAGCTACACTGAAGAGGCTAGGTATGAAAATAGAAAAGAATGTGGGAGTAGACACCGCAATGGAAGTCTTCAGAAGAGAGGTTCTCTGAAGGCATATTCCAGAAACCTTTATTCGAGAAAACGCTCTATTTGAGTGATGCTCCGGGAGGAGGCTCCGGTAGAAAAGGAGAAGGATGAGCGTCCATCCTTTGCTGAGTATAGCCCGGCCAAGTATTCCGGCCTTTCGAGCCGGAGACCCGGGTTCAAATCCCGGCCGGAGCACCATAAAAACCATTGATAGGGTTAAAGTTTAAATTCTCAGGTACATAAACCAAAACTCAGTGAAGCTGGTTTTCGAAGTGCTTGAGGAAAGAAGTAGCCGGTGAGTGTACATGAGCGAAAGTGATATCGTTGAGGTTAGAAATCTCGTTAAACGTTTTGGAGAGCTGACGGCTCTAGAAGACGTATCCTTTAAGGTTAATGAGGGAGAAATCTTCGGTTTGATAGGACCGAATGGAGCTGGTAAAACTACAACACTTAGGATTCTAGCAACCCTCCTATTACCTACAAGTGGCTACGTTAAAGTTTTAGATTACGATGTTGTAAGAGAAGCCTCTAAGATTCGCCCATTGATATCCTATCTCGCAGAGGATGCAGGAACCTATAGGAACCTGACAGGTTATGAATACCTCTCGATAGTTGCAAGGATATACTTTGAATCCCGGGTTGATGCTGAAGAGGTTGTTGAGGAAGCAGTAAAGATTTCTGGGCTGGGCGAGAGGATAACGGACAAAATGAAAACTTATAGTAAAGGTATGAAGAGGAGGATTCAAGTAGCCAGAACTTTGATGACCAAGCCTAAGCTGGCTATCCTCGATGAGCCTACGGCTGGTTTAGATGTCTTCCACGCTCAACACGTGAGAAGGATCGTGAACGCACACGTTACGGAAGGAGGCTCTGTTATCCTATCGAGCCATAACATGCTTGAGGTTGAACACTTATGCTCAAAGTTAGCCTTCATTCATCGAGGTCGAATCGTGATTGAAGGTGAACCACAAACCATTAAGGATAAGTATGGGGCTTCAAACCTTGAAGAGGCATTCTTGGGGGTCATAGGAAAATGGGAAAGTTAAGGCCTTTAGTGGAGAAGGAAGTTAAAGACCTCTTAAGGGACCCTAGAATATACATAGGCTTAATGATCCCGATTATAATGTTGCCTCTTATAGGCTTCGTGATGTCAACAGCTATACAGAGTGCCGCTGATGTTACGACTGGGAATTTGACGATAGCCCTTATAGACTATGATGGAACAAACGCCAGTAAAAACTTCACGTCTCTCTTAGATAATATGGGCTTAAACATAGTGGATGTGAACAATGGAAGTTTAGATAAAGCGCTTGAAGAGGCTAGAACTTTCGGGTCCAAAGCCTTACTAATAATCCCCAAAGGTTTCGAGGAAAATTTGCTAAGCTTGGGAAAAGTCAATGTTGAGGTCTACTCTATTGTAGAAAGCGTAGGAATCAGTTCGGCGAGTGCGCAATCAGCTATAGACGGGTTCTTGGACATGTCTTCAGAGACACTCAGTGCTATGCTAATATCTAAGTTAGCCCCAGGAATCGAGCCTGACATAATAAGAAATCCATTGAACGTAACGAGATACACCGTAATTAAGGATATAGTTGTCCAGGTTCCCCCTCAAGCCCTATTTGGACAATTAATGATAGGATACGGCATAATGATTCCCATGGTTCTATTCATCTTAGCAATAATAGTGACGCAGATAGCTGCAACAGCAACTGCAGTTGAGAACGAAGAGAAGACTCTAGAAACCCTCTTAACATTTCCTGTAACTCGATACGACATACTTATGGCCAAGCTATTAGGATCATCCATAGTAGCTGTTTTAGGAGGAGTGATGTTCACAGTAGGTTTCCTCATATATTTCCAAGGATTATCTAGCCTCCAAAGCTCAGGATTCGGAGTTGGAGACCTCTATAAAGCGTTACCGTCTCCGCCGCCAGAGACCTATGTAGTCCTAACTATAAGTCTAATCTTATCGATATTTTTCATAACATCCCTAGGTATTGTTATAGGAGCTTTAAGTAGCGACGTCAGGATGTCTGGTTCACTTCTAGGAATAGTTTTAATTCCAGTGTTGATACCATTCTTGCTAATTATTTATGGTGATTTAAAGAGTCTACCTCTTGCTTTTCAGCTCTTCGCCTATGCCTTGCCAACATCCTATCCTATGATTATGGCTAAAGAGATGATCACATCAACTATACCTGTTGAGGTCTTGTACGGAATCCCATATTCAGCGGCTATAACCTTAGTAGTATTATATGCAACTAGCAAATTATTAGCGCCTGAGAAGCTCCTAACCTTGCAACATAAACTGAAGCTTAAAAGAATAAAGAGGAAACAAGCAAGGGAACTAGAATAAACTAATGCGCGGCTATTTTCATAAGAGTTTATTATGGAATATCTTCAGTAACTTCACCGTTTCAATAACATTCCTCATTATTTTTTGGAAGGGAGAGAGCGGAATAAGAAAAGTCTTTTGCTCTGTCACAAAAATAATGGATACAGAAGCATCGCCTTTACTTACTTATATACCTCAAAGCCAAAACAATGCTTATTGACGCTATCACCGTCGCGAATACACCTAAATACGCAAAGTCCAGTACGAGCTGATTGAAGTTCATTTCGTAAATTAAGAGTTGTCTAACTGCATCAGTTGCATATGTCACTGGGTTCACGTTGGCTATCGGCTGCAACCAATCAGGCATCACCGAAACTGGCGAGAACACGTTACTTGTGAACATCAGTGGCAGGTTTAACAAGTTTACAACGGCCATCTGTGTTTCCCACCTTGTTGAACGAATCCCTATCATCAAGAAAAGTGAAGATAACCCCATGCAAAGCAAGAAGAGTACTGCATAGATCCCCAAAACATTGATGGGTGTAAAACTTTGGCTCGTCTTTAACCCAAGTAGTAATGCGAACACCAAGATTATGGTTGCTTGTACAAGTGATCTAAGGGTTGCTGAGAGAATCTTCGATACGATTATCACGCCTCTTGAGACGGGTGTGCTTAAAACCTTGTTGAGAAAGCCGAGTCTTCTGTCCCAGACTATCGACATCCCACTAAACATTGTCGTAAACAAGGTCATAAACGAAAGCATACCTACAGCCATAAATGAGAAGTAGTCGCTAGTACCAAACGTTCGGATCATTATTTGATCGGCAAGTTCCGAAGGGAATCCTGGAGGCAAATTTCTCGTAAACATAGCGCTTAAGTTCATCGCCTTTCCGAAGAGTCCCATCCAAATTATGGGTTGAATTATCGAGATGAACAGAATGAACGGCTCCTTATACCATTTCTTTAGTTCCCTATTGGTTAGTCCCCATAAACCGTGAAATGGATTACCAGAAGTCTCGTTTGCCTTCATCTTCTCCTCGCTCTCCTTAAGGCTATTCGGCGAGTTCTGAAATCTTCCTTTGATTCTTCCTGGTCTCTCATACTTCTGCCCGTGTACTCTAAGTAAACCTCATTAAGAGTAGGCTTGCTCAGTGAAAGTTTGGTAACCTTAATTCCATTCTTCCTCAAAGATTCAATTATCAAAGGAGCGGTCAATTCACCGTCTTTCACCTTGATCCTGTACTCACCACCAGACCCTCTAACCTCTCTAACATTCTCTACTTTTTTGATAAGGCAGGAAATATCCTGGTCCTCGTTAACACTTAGGGTTATTATATCTCCGCCTAAGCTACTCTTCAACTCATTTGGCGAATCCACGACGAGGATTTTCCCATTGTCTATTATTGCTATTCGATCACATAGCGCATCTGCTTCTTCCAAATAATGCGTTGTCATAAAAAGCGTCATCCCATACTCCTTCTTCAAGAGTTTGATATAATCCCAAATCTTTGTTCTGGTTTGTACGTCAAGACCGAGCGTGGGCTCGTCCAAGAAAAGCACGCGAGGCCTGTTTATGAGACCACAGGCGAGTTCTAGTCTTCTCCGCATTCCGCCAGAGTAGGTCTCTACTTTCTTATCCTTGAACTCGGTGAGCTGAACTAGGTCGAGTAGGTCTAGGGCTCTTTTCTTGGATGTTTCTCGTGGTATGCCGTATAAATCGGCGCATAAGATTATGTTTTCGTAACCAGTTAGGTCTTCATCTGCGGTGTATTCTTGAGGCACAACTCCTATTGACCTTCGAACCATGTTTGCCTCTTTCACTATGTCATAACCACAGACGCTTGCCGTTCCTTCAGTTGGCCTCAACACCGTGATAAGCATGTTTATCGTCGTCGTTTTTCCAGCTCCGTTGGGTCCGAGAAAACCATAGATCTCTCCCTCCTTGACTTCGAAACTCACGTGGTCCACTGCCACCAGGCTTTTGTTGAAAACTTTAGTTAGACTCCTAGCCTCAATCATGTTTTCAGTCAGGTCCAGCCCCCTCCTCCTTTTTTATCTTTTTATTCACTTCCTCAATTTTCCGCGAAGCTTCCTCCAGAATTCTCTTGAGCTCATCTAGGGCTTCCTTGGAGAACTTGACTTCCAAGTTCTCCATGACCTCAAAAAGAGAGGTTAGAAACCTCCTCGTAGAGTTTCGAAAGGCTTCAGAGTTTCCGTGCCGGTAAAGGTCGAACCACATGAGATCAAAGAGTACTGGAGGAGCCAGAACCTTTAACTTTCTTTTCATTTCATCTTTTATCTTTCTGTGTTTTTCAAGGAGGTTTCGTCCTTTTTCTGTTAGTTTGTAAAGTTTTATCCCGGTTTCTTCAGTCGGTACCCCTTCTATGAACTCGTTGGCTTGCAACCATGCAAGTAGCGGATAAATTGATCCTGGACTCGGCCTCCAACTACCGAAAGTTCTTTTTTCAATTTCCTCACTCATCTCAGCTCCAGACATAGGCTTCACGCTGAGCAACTTTAAAACGTAGTAACGTAGTAAGCCCTTTGGAATAGCGGCTATGTGTCTCCTCCAGTGTTTCACAGGCAAACTATTATGTCCGAACATCTTTTCACAGGCGAATTGATATCGATTTCAATATCAACAATGATATTTAAATTTTGCTTAACGCGACCAATCAATGTATTATTATGTCGTCTTTTTTCTTCTAATCTTCCCTTTTCATGTACTCGTTTTTCTTCGGTAACCTACTCTTTCACAGCTTCTTCTATAGCTCTAGATAGAGTTCAAGCCTTTCGCGTCTAAAAATTATGTTTTTCTCAGCGGGGTTATGCTTGCCGTCTAAATATGGAGCTGTCTCGTTCTGCACGAGAGCGTTTTAACTCTGGAAAAAATTGAATGTTCAGTGTTAGGCTGTCAATATGCGTATGTAATCTGCTGTATCATCACAAGTGTCTGCTATGCGCTCCATACTCTCCAATAGGTCTTTTAGAAATATGACCTTTGAGGGACCCAACTGTTCTCCATACCTTAATAGTAATTTCTTTATATGAAGGTATTTTTCGTCGACCATGCCCTCTATGCGATCCACTTCACGGGCATATTTCCTGGCCTCAGTAGCGTCCTCATCGAGTTTCTCTAGACTTCTACGGACATTCTTTGCGCACTCAACTAGATCTTCACTCATTTTGATATAGAGCCGCCATATCTCTTGGGGGATCTCCGTCTCCTTTAAGATAAGGAGGGTCCTTCCGGAGTCCTTCACATGATCGGCCATTGTGTCCAACCTTTTCACTAGGTGCATTATGTCTTCACGGTCTTTCAAGAGTAGAAGCCCCTTAGCTAGACTTTCAAAGACGGTCCTTCTCAAGTCATCTATCTCTTCTTCTACTTTGAAAAGACGCGCCATATATGCCTCCACCTTCTTCTTATCTCCTTCGGAGGCAGATTTTATGGCTTTAGCTAGATCCGAAACCGTATCTAGAGCCAGAGTGATTTGTCTATAGGCTATATCCAGAACCTTGTTTTTATGCCTCTTTTGGAACCATCTCTCCATCTTCTTATCAGACTCCAACAGAATACTTCCTTACATACAAAAAAAGATTATTCCAATTGTTTGAGCTCCGGAAATTCTATTCTAGAGCGATAGCTTTCTCTAGTCCTTCTTCTGGAAAAGAGTAAATTCTGACCATTTGAGGAAGGAGGCGCATACTCACAACCTCACCTACGGTAGGCTTATACTTGTAGTATTGAGGGAGAACCTTCACGGTTAGAGTGTTTGCATCCTCTGTCTCGACTTCGTAACGGAGTACACTTCCAAGGAAGGTTTCACTGACTACCTCTCCGATTATGTGTCCTCTTGAAATCTTCTTACGTTTCTCTAAGAGAATGAATTCTGGACGAATACTGATAACGACTTTTGAGCCTACAGGTTTTATGCTCATTGTGGAACGAATCTTCCATCGGTTAACGGCGACAATAGAGCCCCTATTTGAAGTTTTCGAGACTTCTCCTAGGAGAAAGTTAGATTCCCCTAGGAAGTTTGCGGTGAATATTTCCTTTGGGTACAAGTAAAGGTCTCTAGGCGTTCCAACTTCAATTATTTTACCTGACTTCATAACGACTATTCTATCAGCTATAGCCATGGCTTCCTCCTGGTCATGTGTCACATGGATCGCTGTAAGACCCAGATCTTTTATTAATCTTCTCAACTCATACCTCAGTACGCTTCTAACCTTCAAGTCTAAAGCACCGAGAGGCTCATCGAGCAGAAAGATCTTTGAGCCGGAAGCCAATGCCCGGGCAATGGCAGCCTTTTGGCGGGCTCCTCCACTCAACACCTGTGGGGGGTCTCTCATACGCTCTCTAAGCTGTAGCATATCTAGAGTATTAACTACAATACTTCTAGTTCTATCAGCATAAACCCCCTTCACTATTGGTCCGTAAGATACGTTTTCGTAGACATTAAGGTGAGGGAAAAGGGCTATCTCTTGAAACACGTAGCCTATGCCCCGGTCTTGGATTGGGAGGTTCATTATAGGCTTCTCGTCGAAGTAAATCTCTCCGCTATCCGGTGTGAGGATTCCAGCTATACATTTAATCAGAGTGGTTTTTCCACAGCCGCTAGGTCCAATAATGCAGAGATACTCTCGATCTCTAACATGGAGGTTAACGTTCTGGACAGCCCTAATCTTACCGAAGGTTTTAGTGAGGTTTTCTATGAGGATCTTAGCCATTTAGATCGCCTCGATCTCCTTGAATAAGCCTTGAGGCGGATATGGATAGACAATCGTTTCATCTGGACTGAAATGGAGGAAAACCTTAGCCTTTTTCGGAATCACTTCATCTGCGACTGATACTGGAACTTTACAGTTTACGAGGTCGCCGTTTTTGAGGCGTATATTATAAAGGAGGAAGAGACCGAGGAAGTGGACGTCTCTTACTTCACCCGGCAACGAGTTAATTCCTCTTCTCGGTTTGGCTCCAATTTTTATTGACTCCTCTCTTACAGAGACGACAACGGTTTCAAGTAGTGAATGCGAGACGTCTCTAACTCTTACTTTTAAGCCTTCACGCATAAGGATAAGAGAGCCGTACTTATCCTTCTGGACGACGACACCTTCCAGGAAGTTGGAGCCGCCTACGAAGTTGGCTACGAAGATGCTGGAGGGCTTTTTGTATAATTCAAAGGATTCACCCGCCTGCTGAATTTCGCCTTCTCTTAGAACTACAAGCCTATCAGCCACTGAGAGGGCTTCCTCTTGATCATGCGTAACATGAACTGCTGTAAGATTCGATTCCTTGACTAATTCACGGAGCTTCTCCCTGAGCTCCACTCTCAGTCTAGCATCTAAAGCTCCAAGCGGCTCGTCCAAAAGTAGTATTTCAGCCCCCGAAGCTAAGCCTCTTGCGAGTGCTACACGTTGCTGCATTCCACCGCTAAGTTCATTAGGGAAAGACTCGGCTCTCCAAGCTAATCTTGTAAGTTCCAACATCTTTCTGGCCTTCTCGAAGGCCTCTTCCTTGCTCAAGCCTCTAGCTAATGGCCCGAAGGCCACATTCTCAATCACAGTCATATGAGGAAACAGGGCATACTGCTGAGGGACGTAGACGGCACTCCTCTCTTGCGGCGGAATCTTGTTAACCAGCTTATCGTCTATGTAAATCTCTCCCTCATCTGGCTTCACTAATCCCGCGATAAGCTTTAATAGAGTTGTTTTACCGCTACCTGTTGGACCCAAGACGCAGATGTATTCGCCATCTCGAATTTCCAGTGTGACTCTATTTATCGCCGTAACCCTTTCGAACCTTTTCGTTACATTAACTAATCGGATATACGGCAAGGCTTCACCTTCCTTTCGCTATAAGCCTCAAGGCCAGCAACATCGCGAAAGAGGTTATAACGAGGAATCCTATCCCTAAAGCCTGCGCAGAG
>CAZOCN010000022.1:0-17009 GCA_964578315.1 uncultured Candidatus Bathyarchaeia archaeon | reverse complement strand
AATCAAATCATGTTCACCGATCAGAGCCTCAAAATCTCTCCGTGAGAATCTCTTCTTTAATCCAGTGATCACCATATAACCATCAACTTTACAAATTCTAACTATCTCCCGCATGGTCCTATAGGGTGTAGGGGAGTTCTGCAGAAGTGTGAAAGCGAACACTCCATTAAAGGACTCGTCTCTCAAGGGCAAGTAATCAGCGTCTGCTAAGATCAATTCTACATCCTTGTAATCTTCACTGCGTTTCTTAGCCATAGAGAGTAAACCCCTCGAGAAGTCCAAGCCTACAGTTAATCCCGCGGAATCGACTACAAACTCAAAAAGTATCCCTGTTCCACATCCCACGTCAAGAACCAGATCTTCTGAATCGATAGTAACTGTATTCAGTGATGCTAACATCTTCGCTTTCTGTTCTCTGTAGTACCTTATATCATAGAGGTGGCTGTCTCTGTTATATTTAAGGATGAGTCTGCGTTTCTTCGCCCAAGTCATGATCGTTCTTTACTTCCGACTACGTTCGCGTTTAAGTCTTCGGATAACTAACTTCTCAACTTTCTTCTTGAAAGCCTTGTCATCCTCAAGTCGCTTGAAACTCTCCCGCATATCCTCACAGCCTTCAGGCAACTCAATATTTATGCTGATAGAAGGCTTTCCTACTACATCTTCAAATTCCTTCTTAGCCTCTTCATATTCCTTCAAACGATGTTTCCTTCGCTCTCTAAACCATTTAGAGATTCTAGACACTATCCAAACACCGCCAAACCAAACCTAAATATGAGATAGATAGAGGCAAAACCGAGTTGAATTAACGTAGTTACGACTCCCACCTTAGTGAATTCGCTGAATTTTATTTTTAAGCCTTCCCGTTTCATAGCGCCTAAAGCCATAGCAGGAACCGCCCCACTCATAGGAGTGGTTGCACCGCCCAGATTTGTGCCTAAAATTAACGCTGACCAGAGGGCGCTTGTGTTCAATCCAGACAGACCCTTTATTACTGGAGTGAAAGTCGCCGCTACGGCGATATTACTCACGAAGATACTCGCCACACCGCTCAACCACAACGTGAGGAGGGTTCCATAGAAAGAGCTCCCTCCACTAAACTTGAAGATCTCGGTTGAGATAATACTCAAAACCCCTGTCTTCTCTATTCCAGACACCAAGAAGAGAATTCCCGCTATGAAGAAAATGGTCTCCCAGTCTATCCGTCGAAAAATATCTGCTGGGTCAACATTACTAACAGCCAAAGCCAGAACGGCGCAACCTAAAGCCACACTCTCCGGTCCAACGTTTATCATGTCTAAAAGAACAAAAAGTACAATGAAAAGTATTAGAATGAGCGCTGACTTGTAGAAGGCTCCCTTATCCTTAACACTCTCCCAAGGATCGTAGGGAGGCATCTTCTTCTTTATTCTCATTCTCGATCTGAAGATGAAATAGAGAGCGGTTAAAGTCAAACCGTAGAGAATCAACTCGCAGAGGGAAAGATATGATATAAAGTCTGAGAAGCTCAAGTTGGCTTCCACTCCGATTATCATATTGCTCACAGACCCGATTAGAGTACTCGTTCCACCGAGGTTTATCATAACCGCTGAGGATACGAAGTATGGGATTGGATCGTAACCTAGGAGTTTAGTGATCGTGGTTATGGCAGCAGCCATTAGAAGCATCGCCATTGGATCACTAAGGAAGAGAGAGACCGCCGCAGCGGTTAGATTTAAGGTAATGAAGAGTCTTATGGGGCTGCCGCCGGCAAGTTTTATAGCGTAAAGGGCTGCGAATCTGAATAGATCATTCTTTTCAGCTACCTCCACTACGATCATGGCGCCTATTATAAGAAATAGGAGTCTCATATCGATGAAATTCAATGCTTCTTCATAAGTGAAGACATTATAGCTTAGGCCGAACCAAGCTGTGAAAAGCGCTCCGATCAGAGCAGCTAAGGAGAGAGGAACCAATTCGGTTGCGGCAAGAAGGATCGTTAACAGATATATCAAAAGGAAGATGACCATTACAGCGGTCATTAATCCTTCCTCTCCACCGCCTTCTCCGCCATTCTCGCAACCCAGTCAGCCAGAACTTTTGTCTTATCCATTATAACCTTGTATACGCTTCTTACAAAATCATAAAAGAGTATCAAACCGATGATAAGGAGAATGATTCTAAAAACTGTGGCTAATAGATTCCCTATCCCTTGGATTGATGCGATGAAGGGTATGGCAGCTTCACCTAGAAGAATAGTCAAAATTATATAGATTATATCTCTACCTGCCCGTTTAAAGGACAGCTCCTCCTTAACGCCTAAGAGCTTAACGAAAATGTTCGTTCCGATATCAGCTAATATAATGATGTCAGGTATGAATCTTGCGAGAGCAATTATTATCATCAAAGTTATCGCCCATCTCACTATGGTTTCTGCGGTAAAGCCCAAGTCCAGAAGTGGAAAATCCGTGAACAAAGGCGGCAACGTGTTGAGCGCGAAGTATAAAATTATGAGTATAAGTGTTGTTATCAGAAGACGCGGAAGGCGAGTTCTTATCTCCTCACCTACACTACTCCGCCCACTTTTATCTGCTCCATTATTCATCGTAATTCCCTCCAAAGTAAGTTATGATGATTAGCGTCGTATGCCTTACCAAGCTTCTTTTATTTTACAATTGAATGGTTTAAAATAAAACTTTATGTGAACAAATGTGTAAAGTAGGATTTCAAAAGAAAAAAGAAAATCGGATATCTTACAAACACTAACTAAAGTCTGTGGAGTTTATGATGAAAGATCAGGTTAAATCTAAGATTTCTATAGAGCCTGATTATAGTGAGGCGCTCGATATAATCCGTGAAGGAGTGAACGGTAGGAGAGTAATCCTCTTAGTAGGCTCTTGCAGCGTGAATTATGAGGGAAGAGCCGCATCAAAATTAGGTCCAGGTGAAAGAATAATTATTATAAAGAATGATGGGGCAGTCTTAGTTCACAGACCACTCGGCTACGAGCCAGTCAACTGGCAACCAGAAGGAAGCGTCTTCAAGACAGAGGTCACTAGGGAAGGATTAGTTGTTGAGGCTATACGTAAGAGACCCCGGGAAAAACTTAGAATAATCTTCGATAAAGTTATCCTCGCTAGTAACCTGGACTTGAGAGATGAGGCCGAATTCTTCATGTACGCAAGCGAGAAGGATATGCAGAAAGCAATTCTAAAAAAACCAAGCTTAATCGAGCCAGGACTACGGCTTATCACCTACGAAAAGAAAGTAGAACCTGGATTCGTAGACGTCTACGGAATAGACAGAGACGGTAGACTAGTGGTTATAGAGATAAAACGGAAAACCGCCGGCCGCGACGCAGCCCTACAACTCGCGAATTACGTAAAATCGATCAAGGCAACCTCAAAAAGAGAAGTTAGAGGCATTATAGTGGCACCAAATCTAGCGAGGGGCACACAGAAACTATGCGCCCAACTAAACCTAGAATACAAACCACTAGAACCAAAAAAATGCATCGAACTCCTAAAAAAGAGACCCACCAGAAAAATCCTAGACTTCCTCAAATGAAACAAGCCCCTTCCTCTCCGGAGTTCTTTACGAAACACTTAAATAACTATAGGAATTTTATCCTACTAATTCTTGGTGAGAACCGTAAAGGCGGGCTTTCATGCAGAAGCTTGAGGTAAAGAGTAAAAGCCGTAATTTGATTTGGTCCTCGACTAGGAGTATTACCGTAGTCGCTGTTATGACTGGGCTCTGCGTCGCGACAAATTACGCATTAATTGGAGTCCCTAACGTGAAGTTCATGGACCTAATAGTCTTCACGACCGGATTCATCTTTGGATGGGCTTCGGGGCTATCAGTAGGGGTCTTAACATGGATGGTTTATGGAACTCTAAACCCTTACGGTTTCAGCCTCCCTATTCTTATTGCTACATCCTTAGGTGAAGCCATATATGGTATAGTTGGTGGTTTTGTAGGAAAGTTCGATTCGAAAAACTTGGTGGAAGATAAAAATGATAAGGGAAAGTATTTCATTTTCGGATTGAAACTTGCTATTTTAGGAGTCCTCCTCACAGCTACCTACGATTTCTTTACGAATATAGTCGTTGCATTAACTTTGGACCCGTATAACCCTCCATTCATACCGGTTTTTATTAATGGTGCTCCCTTCGCTATAGTTCATACGATTTCGAATGGTACTTTCTTCTTTGTAGGTGGCCCAGTCTTGGTAACGGCGATTAAAAGATTTCTTTCTTGGAGGTGAGAGATATTTGGTTGAGAAGAAAGATCTGAAATGGATCGTAGTGGGTCTAATGAGCCTACTGGTGATAACAGTTCTAACGAATGTTTACTTCTATTATGAGGCCATGAGATACCAGAAACTCTATGCAGAGACTATTCAGGAACTAGGAAACCTCACAATACAAGTGAATGTGCTGATAAATTATGGGAATGGAACCAAAGAATGGTTCAATAATACCAGAGTGCCTATAGGACTATCCGCCTTCAACATAACTCGCTATATCGCAAAGGTAGATTACTCGATTTTTGAAGGGCTTGGTCTCTTCATAACCAAAATCAATGATGTTGGAGGAGATAAGGATAAATGGTGGAGCTTCTGGTACTGGAGAGACACCGGCTGGGTACTAAGCGATATTGGAGCGACACAGTATATACCTAAAAACGGAGAAGTCTTGGCGTGGAGTTATGTATCCGAGTATCCTCCTCCGCCGCCCTCCTAAACTGAATATGGGGAATATAGCTGTCTCATTTCCCTTTTTTTATTAGCAGTATGGCTTCTATAGCGCCTATAAAGGCTAATACTACAATAGCTATTATGTAGGGCCACTGGTTTGTCTGTTCGGAAGTTGTTCCAGTATGCTCTAGAGCATCAATACTCGCCGTTAAGACTCCAGCGTTATACATAATTAGGGCTGTGTAGTCGTGTAGGTCTCCGAAAGTGAGCACTCTAACATAAATGAGAGGACTACCGGTATCGGAGGCTAATCTTTGAGCGAACTCTCCTGCCTTCATCTGCTTAGCCATCTCCGACGATAAAATAAAGTTCACTTCTCCCATCCTCAATCTATCTTCTATCTCCATAAGCGCTTTACCCCCTACAAACACATTCTCACCTATCACAAGCGACTCCTCAACTTCTATTCCAAAAGCCTCGGCGACGTAAGCCTCAGCCGGAAAAGTGATCACTGCTTTGAAATTTTTAAGTCCATACTCATCGGAGATTTCATTGATATAAGATTTTAACCTTTCTATCTTCGCCTCAAAGGAGTTCAATTCCCTTGTGTAAACATCTGAGTGGTCTATGTCTATTTCCTTAAGTTTTTCTGTGACAGCCTCAGCTATCGCTAATGCATTATCAGGTTTCAACCAGTACCCGTGCATATTCACTCCAGTTCCATCTCCGGTATGTATACGTCCAGGCATCGGCGAAAGAGATAGCCCATGAGCCTTATAGTCTTCTAGACCTACACTTGGCTTTCCTGTTATCTTGACGAGCTCTTCCTCAAAAGGGAAATGACCTGTATGCACAATAAGGTCAGCTTCCATAGCCTTCTTGATGAGTTCAGGAGAAGCTTGGAGGGTATGAGGCTCCACTCCCTCCGGAATCAGTACTTCCACAGAAACCCTGTAACTCCCTACAGCCTCCACAATTCCCGCTAGAGGGGCAATACTCACTACTACTGCTATTCTATCTTCTGTATTACTCGACGCGGTAGCTCCGAAGATTTCTATTAATAGAAGTGAGAAAAGTAGGAAAATCATTAATGGACGCTTACTCTTTCTTTTCAGCAACATCAATTCACTTTATTGAAGAAACGTTAATAAACATTCGTTACAGAAGCAGATAAGAGAATCTTAAAGGTCCTTTCTAACGAGAAGGTGTTTGCTTAGGAAATGGAGGCAAAAGTCTTATGACATTTTTAATTGAAGTTGAAGATCTCTCCGTGAGATTTCCTAATGGAATAGTCGCTCTAGAGGATATAAACGTAAAGATAAGACACCCTGTTTTCTTGGTTATAGCGGGACCTAACGGGGCGGGGAAGACCACCTTCTTGAAGGTTATGCTCGGTTTAATCAAACCGTTCAAAGGAAGATTAAAAGTTTTGGATATAGATCCTACAAGGGAGGGCAGTAAAATCAGGAAACTCATTGGTTACGTACCCCAGAGGAAGAGTATAGATTATAGCTTACCAGTTAAAGTTAAGGATATAGTGCTCATGGGAAGGCTTCTCAAGAAATCACCGCCAAGGGTAGTGAGTAAGGAGGATGTAGAAGCGGCGAAGCGCGCTCTTGAGAAAGTGGGCCTCAAAGATTTATGGGACCGTTCCTTCTTTGAGTTATCAGGGGGACAGCAACAAAGGGTTCTGGTAGCTCGCGCCATCTCCACTGAAGGGAAGATACTGATCCTCGACGAGCCTTTCTCAGGAGCGGATGTGAAGAGTCAAACTACTATTCTACAAACTTTAAAGAGTTTAAGGGACTCCGGAGAGATCAGTATCGTGATGGTAACCCATGATGTGAACCCCTGCCACCCTTACATAGATGAAGTTCTCCTCCTCAACCGAAGATTAATAGGATACGGAAAGCCTTGTGATTTAATGAAGAAAGAGATTCTATGGAAAGTTTATGGTCCAAGCATACAAGTTATAGAGCATGAAGGCCACTTCTACGCGATAACGGGAGATTCCCATGCCTGACTTATTAGAGCTCCTATTGACACACCCGTTCATTCAGAGAGCTATAATCAGCGCTATACTAGTCTCCCTAATCTCCGCCACCACTGGGACCTTCATGGTCTTCCGTGGCTTATCCTTCATGGTTTCAGGGGTCGCCCATGCTGCCCTAGGCGGAGCAGCCCTAGGCATATTCCTGCAGTCAACTGGTATCGCACCCTGGTTCGACCCAATCTTAGGAGCCTTACTTTTCAGCCTAGTCATAGCCATCATCACTGGTTACGCGGGAGAGACCGGTGTAACTAGTAGGATGGAGGTGGCAGTTGGAGTCACCTTTGCCCTATCCATGAGTGCGGCAGTTTTCTTCATGTATTACATCCCGCCCGAACGTATGCCTAGAGTTTGGGGATACCTTATTGGAGACCCTCTACTCCTAACATCCAACGATCTGATCCTCCTCTTCACAGCCTGTTTCCTCTTATTAATCTTCACAGCGATCTTCTTCAAAGAATTCACCTACGTCTCTCTGGACATGGAAGGCTCGATGGCCCATGGAATGAATGTAAAGTTCTATCACTACCTAATGCTGATAACCTCCGCCATAGCCATATCGATTGCAACGAAAGCCGTAGGCGCCATACTCGTCTACGCGATTATGGTCGCCCCAGCCGCGGCATCCAATGAATGGGCGAAGACCGTGCGAAGCATAATCCTATGGGTTTTCATAATCTCTCTCCTCTCTCAGCTTATCGGTTTAGCAGCTTCCCTTCAATGGAACACCTCCCCCAGTGCCATAGCAGGGATAATCTCCACCCTAGTCTACATCGGTGCATTAGTAACCCGTAGAAGAAGGAAATAAACCCGCTTTATTCGGAGTTTTCGACAAGCCTTAAATACGATTAATCGTACTTTCTTTTTTGTTTAGTCGTAATTGGTGGTGGCTGGTGCCTAGGCAAGTCTCAAGAGTAATCGAGGAGTACCTTGAAAGCATCTACAGGCTCCAAGAGCGAGACGGGGCCGCTAGGACCGGTGAGCTAGTGAAACTCCTCAAAGTCGCTCCTGGGACAATAACGAATACTGTAGAGCGCCTGGAGAAGGAAGGACTCGTAACTCACGAACCTTATAAAGGGGTTAAATTGACGGAAGAAGGTCTAAAGATAGCTCTACAAGTGATAAGGAGGCACCGCCTTTCCGAGAGGCTATTAACTGACCTCCTTAAGGTGGACTGGGACAAGGTGCATAATGCAGCCTGTAGACTGGAACACTGCATCACAGACGACATAATCTTAAATCTAGAGAAGGCACTGGGACATCCATTAACATGTCCCCATGGACACCCAATACCTACCAAATGTGGAGCGATCATAGAAGAGGAGTCCATTCTATTAGAAGAGTTGGAGCCACAAGAGGAAGGGGAAGTGGCAAAGATAATGGATGAAGACCCCGAGCTTCTACGGTATCTCCTGAAACTAAGTCTTACTCCGGGAGTACATCTAAGGGTACTCGAGAAGACCCCCTATGAAGGACCCGTAACCGTGGAGATTAATGGAAAAACCTATGCCATAAGCCGAAAAGTGGCCGCCCTTGTGAAGGTTAGGAGGACAATCAAATCTAGAATTGAAGTAAGGAGTTAAGTTTAATGAAAGAAGTAGTTCTACCCCTATCAAGCCTGAAGGATGGACAGAAGGGAGTTATAACCGGGATAAAGGTAGGTGGAGAGAGGGGAAGAAGGCGGTGGGGTTTCAGAAAGAGGCTGATGGATTTAGGTTTAACCCCTGGAACGATCATCACGGTTGTCAAATCGGCGCCTTTCAGTGGACCTATAGAGGTTCTGGTTAGGGGTTCTAGACTGGCTTTAGGTAGAGGGATGGCTGAGAGAATCTTCGTTGAGGTTTTAGAATGACCAAGAGAAAGTTGACCATCGCCCTCGCCGGGAACGCTAACGTCGGAAAATCCGTAATATTCAATCAGTTAACTGGTCTACACCAGCATATAGGTAACTGGCCTGGAAAGACTGTGGAGAAAGCAGAGGGAACCCTCCACTTCAAAGGGTACACAATCGACATCATCGACCTCCCTGGGATATATTCTCTCTCTGCCTTCTCCATAGAAGAGCTGGTATCAAGGGAATTCATCGCTGTTGAAAGGCCCGACTTGGTCATAAATGTTGTAGACGCCTCAGTTCTCGAAAGAAACCTCTTCTTCACCCTACAGCTTATGGAACTGGAGACCCCCATGGTTATAGCCTTAAACCAGATGGACATGGCAAAGAAGAAAGGCATCAAAATCGACTACGAGAAACTCGAGAAGATCTTGGGTATCCCAGTAGTGCCCACTGTAGCCGTGAAGGGAGTTGGAATCTTCGAGGTTATGGAGAAGGCTATCGAATTAATCGAGAAGAAAGAGAAGCTGAAACCCATGGAGGTGAGGTATGGTGTAGAGGTGGAGCAGAGGATTAAAAAGGTAATGGAGAAACTTCAAGGCTTCAAACTTAAATATCCCGCTAGGTACGTGGCGGTGAAGCTCCTCGAGGGCGACGAAGCTATCGAAGAGGAGGTCAAGGCGTTTGCCCCCGAAGTTCTATCGCTTGTAGAGAAGCTTATGAGAGAAATCGAGAGGATTCATGGACACTCATGCTCTACCGTCATCACCTCCGAACGTTACGAGATGGCTGGATGCATCGCAAGGGAAGTTCAGAGATTAACTCCTCCAATAAAGTTACCCTTAAGGGAGCGTCTACATAACATAACCACCCATAGGATTCTAGGATACCCAATTATGATAACTGTTCTCCTCACCATCTTCTACTCCATATTCACCTTTGGAGATTACTTTTCCGTTCTTCTGAGCGACTTCTTCTATGGTTTGGAGCCTCTCTTCTTGAGTGTTTTAGGAGCTGGATTATTGAAGGAGCTAGTGTGGGGAGGAATTATGGAAGGCATTATAGCCGGGATAACTATAGCCTTGCCCTACATAACTCCCTTCTACGTGGTATTGTACATACTTGAAGACTCCGGTTATCTGAGTCGAATCGCCTTCCTGATGGACAAGTTAATGCATAAGATAGGCCTTCACGGAAAGGCCTTCATTCCTCTCATGCTCGGTTATGGATGTAACGTCCCCGCATGCCTTGGATGTAGGATAATGGAGACTGAGAGGGAGAGGCTCCTAGCTGCCTTCGTGACTACACTAGTTCCCTGTGCCGCCAGAACCGTGATCATTCTAGGTTTAGTTGGAGCCTACGTAGGCTTCGAATGGGCCCTTATGCTCTATGCCCTAGACCTAATCATCATATTCGTTTTAGGGCGGTTAGCCTTCAAGATTTTACCTGGCGAACCAACCGCTCTGATAATGGAAATGCACGATTTCAAGATGCCTCATTTTAAAACCGTATTGAAGCAGGCTTGGTTTAGATTAAAGGAGTTCATCTGGATAGCTTTCCCCTTGATAATCGCTAGCAGTTTCGTAATTAAACTCATGGAGGTAGGAAACCTCCTAGAGGCTGTATCGAATCTTCTAAGTCCTATAACAGTCTCATGGCTGGGCCTTCCTTCGGCGACTGGAATAACCCTCATCTTCGGAGTCCTTAGAAAAGAGCTCACTTTAATAATGCTCTCCACCCTCCTAGGAACAACGAACTTCTCTTCAATCTTGACGCCGGTACAGATGATAGTCTTCACCTTGGTGACTATGCTCTATATCCCCTGCATCGCCACAATCGCCGCCTTGACCAGAGAGTTTGGATGGAAGAAAGCCTTCTACATTACAATCTTCGAGATTTTCTTTGCGATAGCCGTGGGAGGCATAGCCCTGAGGCTTCTTCTCCTAATCTACTAAGGAGAATGTACCAATACAGATCAGAGAAGTAGGCTTGTTGCTTAAAAATTCAATTCAATCTTTATTCAGTGAAACTCCTCCAGCCTCTTTCCAATAGTCGTTTCCGCCGGCAGTGAGAGGGAATATAGAGACCACACAATCTCTCTTTATAACCGTGTTATGCCCATCTAATCCACGGATGTTCCTTCCATCGATTAGTATCGTGATCTCCTCCCTAACGTTTCCTCCCTTATCGAATAGGGAACTGTGAAGTTTTTCTCCGTGTCTCGTAGATATGTACTCTAACAACTGCCAAATCTTCATCGGCACATCGACTTCCACAACCTCAGATTTTACGTTAGTTAACTCCCTGATGTTAAGGAAATACTCCACAGTTATCCGCATCTTCGATCTCAACCAATAAAAATTAGGGCAAACTTCTAATAAGGATAAATGTAATTTACCTATCTTCCGTGTTGGTGATTCCTTGCCTAACGGATATACTGGAAAAATCCTAAATGTTGACTTAGCTACTAGGGAAGTCTCTATTCTAGACTTAGACTGGGATATCGCGTCAAATTATATTGGAGGAAGAGGATACGGCGCGAAGATTCTCTATGACGAGTTAAAACCTGGTCTAGACCCTCTAGAACCGAACAACATCCTCGTAATCGCGACTGGGCCTCTCACCGGAACGATAGCACCTACCTCCGGTCGTTTCTCCATCTCGTCTAAAAGCCCCTTAACTAGAACCATATTCGACTCTAATTGTGGAGGAAACTTCGGGTGGGAGATGAAGAGAGCAGGCTTCGACCTCATAATAATCAGAGGAAAAAGCGAAGCCCCAGTCTACTTGATGATCAAGAATGGAAAGGCGGAGTTGAAATCCGCTACGAGCCTCATGGGAAAATCGACCCTCGAGACCGAAGCCGCCATAAGGGAGATGGAAGGGGATGATGCCATCCGAACTATTCAGATTGGACCTGCAGGCGAAAATCATGTTCTTTTAGCCTCAATTATGAGTGATGGCCACAGAGCAGCTGGTAGGGGTGGTCTCGGCGCGGTAATGGGCTCGAAGAAACTGAAGGCGATCGCCGTAAGGGGAAATAGGCGAATAGAGGTCGCTAATATCCACGCCTTCAAGAAGGAAGTTAAGGGGATGATTGATGTTCTCAAGAGAAACCCGGTGACGGGTGACTCCCTCAACCGTTATGGAACCGCATGCCTCGTCCACATGATAAATAAGGCTGGCATCTTGCCCGTGAGGAACTTCACAGAAGGCTATTTCGATCAGGCAGAAGCGATAAGTGGTGAGGCTATCTCAAAAAGGATGCTGGTTGACAAGAAGGGCTGCTATAGCTGCCCCATAAGATGCGGAAGGGTCATTAGACTCCATTCCGGTCCCTTCAAAGGAGAGTTAAGTGAAGGACCCGAATTTGAGACAATCTGGAGTTTTGGAGCACACTGTGGCGTAAGCGACATCGACAAGATCGCGGAAGCCGGAGACCTTTCCGACAGACTTGGCCTAGATACGATCTCCCTAGGGAACACAATAGGGTTCATGATAGAAGCTTACAAGAAGGGATTAATAACCGAGAAGGAGACCGGCGGTATAAATCTTGATTGGGGGAGAGCGGATATACTGCCTAAACTGGTCCAGTTAACGGCTTATCGGAAAGGATTAGGAAGGTTACTCGGGAAAGGCGTGAAGAGGCTCTCAGAAGAGTTCGGTGGTAGCGAATTTGCGATGCATGTTAAGGGACTAGAACTTCCAGCTTACGACCCCCGAGGGGCTAAAGGTATGGGCCTAGCCTATGCAACCTCCAACCGTGGAGGATGCCACCTCAGGGCCTATATGATCCTAAGCGAGATACTCAGCTTCCCCAGATACCTAGACCCTCTAAAAACCGAGGAGAAGGCGGAGCTTGTTAAGGCACTGCAGGATGTCTTCGCCGTGTTAGATAGTATGATTCTCTGTAAATTCACCTCCTTCGCAACCTTTGACACGCTATATTATGAACCTACTGTCTACGCTAGGCTCCTAACAACAGCTACAGGCTTCTACTTTAATGATGAGGAGTTCAGGAAAGTTGGCGAGCGGATATACAACCTCGAAAGACTATTCAACATTAGGGAAGGCTTCGACAGAAAAGATGATACGCTTCCACTTCGCCTAACCTCCACTCCACTCCCCTCAGGACCAGCCGCAGGAAGCATTATCGACCTAAAAGAGATGTTAGAGAGATACTATCTCCTACGGGGATGGGACATAAACGGTGTCCCATCAGATGCGAAGCTCCAGACCCTCGGTATACTTTCCACGCCGAGATGGCCTAAACTACAAGTAGCTCTAGACCTGAGAGACCTTAAAGAAGCTCTACGGATAGCCGAAGCAGCCTATAGCGGCGGCGCCGAATTCTTGGAAGCAGGAACGCCTCTAATAAAAAGTGTAGGAGTGGAGGCGGTCCGTCAATTGAGGAGGAGGTTCCCAATGGCCACGATAATTGCGGATTTGAAGACTATGGATGCTGGTTGGATGGAGACTGAAATAGCAGCCCAAGCAGGCGCAGACATAATCGGCATTGCAGGTCTAGCAAATGACAATACTATTAAGGATGCTGTAGGCTGCGCGAGGAAGTACGGCGCGAAGATTATGGCTGATCTTATTGAAGTTAAGGATCCCGTGAAACGAGCTAGGGAACTAGAGAGGCTTGGAGTAGACTTCATATGCCTCCACTCTGCAATAGACGCCCAGAGAGACCGGGAGCAGGAGGTTGACAGAAAGGTCACCATAATAAAGAATATTGTCGACCAAGTGAGAGTTAACGTTGCTGTTGCTGGTGGAATAAGGGCAGATACGGCAGCAAAAGTAGTGAAGGCAGGGGCTAAGGTGGTTATTGTTGGAGGAGCCATAACTAGAGCTGCAGACCCGAAGGCCGCCACTAAAATGATAAAGAAGGCTATGGAAGAAGCTCTGAAATAGGAAATTCTTTATTAGAGAGCTCTCTTTTATTCCGAGAAAAGAACAGGTTCGGGAGCGTTTACGAATAGTATGGCAAAGTTTAAAGTGATAGTCTCAGACCCAAAAACTGGGACATCTAAGGCTGTAGAGCTGGAAGGCGCTAGAGCAATCCCTTTCATAGGCAAACGTATAGGAGAAGAAATTGACGGAAGCGTTGTTGGCCTCTCTAATGTAAGATTGAAGATTACAGGCGGGTCAGATATAGCCGGTTTCCCCATGAGACCTGATGTCCACGGCGGCGTAAGAAGCCGCATCATCGTTGGAGGGGGAGTGGGATTCAAGCCTCGAAGAAGAGGTGAGAGGAGGAGAAGAACTCTCCACGGTAATGTGATAACAGAGGATATCGTCCAGATAAATGTGAAGATGGTGGAGAAACCAGAGGAAAAGAAAACCACAAAGAAAGTAAGAGTTACCAGAAAGTCCGAAGAGAAAACTTGAATTCTAGATTTTTCCCGCCATAAAAGCAACTAGACCCGCGATCATCCAGAGGAGCGCTAGATTCTTTATTCTCCTCGCGTTTTCACGGGAGGGCTTCCTTACGAGAAGAATAGAGGATGCTAAGAAGCCGCTGTCGGCTATCAGAACGGGGGGAACGAAGTATATAGAGACCATCCCTAGGAGGGGTGGTAGTAGACTCAGTAAGATAGCTGAAATATAAAATATGCTCGCTGTGACAGCTGCCATATTCTTTCCGTATAAGACGGCTATGGTCTTCACGCTCTCTCTAGCGTCTCCTTCGACGTCAACTATGCCCTTAGTTATCTCTCTGCCGGTGTTCGCAAGAAAAGCCAATACAGAGAATATGTATGTGATGGGAGAAAGGGTCTCACTTGTAATGAAACCACCATATATGAAGGGTATGGCGACACAAGTGCTTACCATTAGGTTGCCTAGAAAACCCGTTCTTTTACCCTTCGTAGTATAAGCTACTAGGATGAAATACGCGGATATTGCGATTAAGAGACAGTTTAAGTTCGTGAGGAAGGCTGATAACAAACCGATGAATGTTAAGAATGCAGCGAATAAGAGGGCTTCCCTGGGTTTTACAAGGCCGCTTGGAATTGGACGATTGGGCTCGTTTATGGCGTCTATCTCCCTATCATAATAATCATTCACTACCATGGCAGTTCCTGCGAGAGTGAAGGCAGTTATGAACCCTAAAGCCAATTTTATTGAGAACCCGATGGACTCTACATCGACAAGATAAGCTCCTATCAACACAGCAAATCCCATCATTAAGCAGTTTACGGGCCTCATCAACGTTAGAAAGCCTTTCAACCTCATCTCAAGCGCCTATTACATTCTACTTTAAGACAAAATAACTATTACTAACTGAGAAGGCTTTTAATTTTAGGGAAAGCATTCATTTAAGGAAATAAGTTTCTAGCACCGAATAACGAATTCGCATACGCCTCCAGTTCCCAAAAACGTTATTACCCCCTAAAGTTGTTGAGTACTATTCCAAGGAGCATGTTAAATGAATGATACAAGTCCGTCTTCTGTAAAACCTAATTTTCCCCTTAAATACTTGGAGATTTCAGGTAATCCATACGATAGAGGGTTCGAATATGGTGAGAAATGCAAGAAGGCTATCTCTCGCTTCGTTGATTTCCTTTATGCTGAATTTCAAAAGAACGAGTCTACAAAAACCGAAGTTATTCGAACAACTAAGAAGTATATACCATACATTGAGAATTATTCTTCCGAGATAATGGACGAATTAAAGGGCATAGCAGAAGGCTCAGAGAGAAGTTTAGAAGAGTTGGTTATGATCTCTCTTCATGAAGAGAGAATGATCTTTAAGAGGGAAGGCTGCACAGCTTTAGCCGCCACTGGAAGGGCAACCGTAGACGGCGAAACTTATGTTGGTCAGAATTAGGATGAAGGAACTGAAATGTACTGGGAAGGAGATATGCCTTTTCTCCTAAAGATCAGACGTAACACAGGACCAGACATATTAGCCTATGCTTATCCTGGTATGCAATCTAATGCAGGGATGAACTCTAAAGGGATCTGCATCAGTTGGAACACTGTTCCAAGATTAGAGTTGAAGGTGGGCGTGCCAACCTATATTATTATAACAGATCTTCTAAGACAGAGGACTATAGGGGATGCAATTGACTCTATTCTCCGTGCTGAGAGGGCAGGATGCTTCAACTTCCTTATTGGGGACGATACTGAAATTTATGACATAGAAGCTACTCCTCGCGATGTAGACATTCTTTACTCCGACCTCTATATAGGTCACGCTAATCACTACATCTCCAGAAAATTTGCAACGTTACAAGATATGTCTAAAATTAAAGCGCATACAATAATACGCCATAACCGGATAAATCGTTTACTAAAGGAAAAATGTGGAAGTATCGATTTAGAGACTTGTATGGATATCCTCCGAGACCACGTGAATTATCCATACTCCATATGTAGTCATCCCGTTACTGAAATTAAGAAGGAGAGTCTTACATGGGCTTCTTGGGTGCAGATTCCAAAGAAAAGAGAGTGGTGGATCGCTCACGGTCCACCATGCCAAAATAAAGCAAAGAAGTACTCTATATAGGATCCTTATCTCTTTATTTTTGAAAGAGTTGCTTCACATCCTCTCTGTAGAAAATTAATGTCTATGCCTACGCCTATAAAGCGAAAGCCTTTACTGATAAGCTGGTTGATATGGTCGATATTTGCACCGAAGGCTATGCCTGGAGCGACACCCGCAGCTTCACAAGCGTCTAAAACTTTATCCATCTGCTCCACAACTTTGGGATGGAAAGGTTCCCCTCGGAATCCCATTGAGGCTGATAGGTCCATTGGACCGATGAATGTAGCGTCTACGCCCTCTACGGAAACTATATCCTCTATGTTCCGTATCGCTTCTTCTCTTTCTATCTGGACGATTACCATTATTTCATCATTGGCAATCTGTAGATACTCTTCCGGTGTGACATTCCAGGCGGTGGCAGCTCTATTAGGAGCTACGCCTCTAAGGCCTTCAGGCGGATACATGCATGCTCGTACGGCGTTTTCAGCTTCCTCTTTATTGGAGATCCAAGGAATCACGACTCCGTAGACGCCGGTGTCCAAAGCTCTCTTTATGGCGTTCAGATCGTTCCAGACAACTCTCACAAGAGGTATAGCGGGAGCCCCTCGTATGAACTTGATCATCCTATCTACGCTCTCTATTGTTGGGTATCCGTGTTCTGTGTCAAAGAGAATCCAGTCAAAACCAGCATTCGCCATGGTCCACACGGCTTCCGGGTTCATCATACCAATCCAAGAACCTAAAGCGGTTTTACCCGCCCGCAACATCTCCTTAACTTTATTTTTCAATTTAATTTCACACCACGTAGATTATCAAGAGCGAGGTGTATTTACGGTTTTCTAAAAAACACTTCTTTCCGTTAACCTTCAGGTAGTAATCCAGGAAGAACTAGATTTCCCATATCGATCATATCCCTTCTTAAGAGATAAGAGTTTGAACTTGCGTAAAAACAATA
>CAZOCN010000021.1:14689-17505 GCA_964578315.1 uncultured Candidatus Bathyarchaeia archaeon | reverse complement strand
AGACAGAGAAACACTCAAGAAAGTAGCCCTAACATCCATGTCAAGCAAAGCCGTAAGCGCTGTCCGTGATTATTTCGCCGAGATATCGATTGAAGCAGTGAAGCAGATCGCGGAAAAGAAGGGCGACCGGTTAGTAGCAGATATTGATAACATTCAAATCGTTAAAAAAGAGGGAAAGAGTCTCCTTGACACCGAATTAGTTAAAGGTCTAATCATCGACAAAGAAGTTCCTCACCCTGGGATGCCTAAAAGGATCGAAAATGCGAAGATTGCACTTCTTGACATGCCGTTGGAAGTGGAGAAGACGGAGTTCAGCGCCGAAATACGCATACGCGACCCAACACAGATGAAAGCCTTCCTAGACCAAGAAACACGGATCTTAAAGGGGATGGTAGATAAACTCAAAGCCTCAGGGGCTAATGTAGTGTTTTGTCAGAAAGGGATAGATGATATAGTCCAGCACTTCCTAGCGAAGGAAGGAATTCTGGCGGCACGTAGAGTAAAGAAGTCAGATCTGGATAAATTATCGAAGGCGACGGGAGGAAGAATTATAACAAATCTGGAGGATCTCAACCCGAGCGACTTGGGAAAAGCTGGTTTAGTTGAGGAGAGGAAGATTGGAGAAGATAAACTGATCTTTGTGGAGGGTTGTAAGGATCCGAAGTCCGTAGCGATCCTCGTACGAGCCGGATTGAAGAGAATGGTAGAGGAAGCGGAGAGGGCTCTGAACGATTCATTGTCCGTAGTCGCTGATGTAATTAAGAACAACAAGATTGTGGCGGGGGGAGGAGCCGTTGAAGCGGAGGTTGCCAAGGAACTCCGAGACTACGCCCCAAAGATTGGGGGTAGAGAGCAACTTGCGATAGAGGCCTTCGCTGAGGCTGTAGAGGTGATTCCGAAAACGCTTGCCGAAAACGCCGGTCTTGAGCCAATAGACATAATGGTTGGTTTAAGGTCTGCCCATGAGAAAACCGGAGGAGAACTCGTTGGGATAGACGTCTACACAGGCGAACTAGTGAATATGTACGATAAAGGCGTTATAGAACCTATAAATGTAAAGGAGCAGGCTATAAAATCCGCGAGTGAGGTAGCAGCGATGGTCCTTAGAATCGACGACGTCATAGCAGCATCTAAATTGAGAGAGAAAGGCGCTTCAGGAATGAAGGGGCCTGAAGAAGAACTTTAAGCTCGCACGTAACCAAAGAGCTGTAATCTTCCTCCTTCTCTTTTTGAGAGGCCCAAAATCCAGAGAAAACTGAGGAATTTCTTGGTGGAAATGGAACCTCAGAGGCTGTTTAGAACAGTTAGAGAAGTTCTCTAATCTGATCTTCCCCATTTGATACTCTCCTTTTTCCACCCGCAGATTAAGTGATCCATAAGAGTTAAAAAAGGTTAGTTCTCTTTTATTGAATGATCCACTAGTTCTGTGATGTGGTATGCTTCCTATGAATTTAGAGCGCCTCAAAAAGATTTTGATGGATGAAGCAAAAGAAAGATTTGAGGAGGGCTTTAAACTAGACTTAGGGGACTTCGCTGAGAGAGTAGGTGAAGCAGAGTCTATTGAAAAGTTATATACACTCTACGAGGAACTGAAAAAACTGAAACCTCGTGTGAGCTTCGATTATGTTGAGCCGTCTGAGAAAGAAGAACTCTGGAGAGAGCGGCCAGGAAGATTCGATAAGTTTGAAGTTAAAGTTGACGAGAGAACTTGGAGTAGCGTTCTGGGCGGGTGGCTAGGCAGGTCTATAGGTTGCATGCTAGGTAAACCCGTTGAAGGTTGGTCAAGAAAGCAGATAAAATCTACTTTAACCAGAATAGGGGAGTATCCACTTGAGAAACCTTATTTCCCCATGGATACTTTCAGTGACGTTGAGGAAAAGAAGAGAAGTTACGCTAAAAATTTGACGAGGGACAACATTGTAAAAGCAGAAAGAGACGATGACCTGGACTATACCATTTTAAATTTATTAGTCTGCGAGGAACACGACTTAAGTTTCACATCATCTGATGTGGCAGAAGCTTGGCTCACTAAGCTTCCTTACAACCTAACTTACACTGCTGAGAGAGCTGCTTACAGGAACCTTACTTTAGGTTTTAAGCCACCAGAAACAGCCACCTACTTAAATCCGTATAGAGAATGGATAGGTGCCCAGATAAGAGCGGATTTATGGGGTTACATTTCTCCGGGGGACCCAGAGCAAGCAATGAACTACGCCTTCCGCGACGCCAGAATATCTCACACTAAAAACGGAATATACGGCGAACTTTACGTAGCCTCACTTGTATCTCTGGCTTATATAAACCATGAACCTGTATCCCTAGTTGAGGAGGGGTTAAAAGCGATTCCATCCAGAAGCCGGTTAGCTGAAGCAATAAAATTCACGATAGAACTCTACAGGAAAGGTTTAGAATGGGAGGAGGCTATAGAAAAGATACTGATCAGATACGGGCACTACCATTTTGTTCATACAATAAATAATGCAGCGCTAGTTGTAGCGGCAATCCTCTGGGGTGAAAGCGATTTTACTAAGACTATAATTTACGCTGTTCTATCTGGGCTAGATACGGACTGTAACGGCGCGACTACTGGCTCGATATTGGGAGTGATGCTAGGTGTGGAGGGAATACCGGAGGAGTGGTCTAAACCCTTAAATGATAAATTAGTCACTGCCATCTCCGGTTTATCTACCCTTCGCATATCGCAACTTGCAGATAGAACACTTAAGTTAATAACTAGTACACAAGGAGTTCCCATCTAGACTCGGCCAAACTAACCATGACATCTCTCCCGCTTAGTGGAATCCATAGAAGTGACG
>CAZOCN010000021.1:0-14589 GCA_964578315.1 uncultured Candidatus Bathyarchaeia archaeon | reverse complement strand
AGGTGATAATAGAAGTTTTCGGCATGAGATAGCCTTTAAGGAGCGGTGAATTAACAGTTGAGGGGTTCCTTATTTCCTAGAGTATTGTATCTTAGAGCTAAGTCGGGGAACCTCTTTCCTATTATGTCTTTTTGGCTTGAAACTAGTGTTCTAGAAAAACCTTTTTGGGAATCCGTAGACTCTCTTTAATTAATCTACGGAGATAAGTGGAGAATCTATTGATCGAAGACTTGAAAGCGTCTCAAGGGAGGCTCAGTTTAGTATTCCTCTATAGTGGAGATTTTGGAGTGCGGGTGATACGAAATCTCATAAATGACCCGAGCTTCTGTAAGTCCTGTGGATTACTCTGCGATTACTGTAAATATGGAGTCTACAGTTACGTCACGAGTATCCGAGCTGCCATAGAACTCCCAGAAGCAAATAAACTTCCAGTCTTTATAGAGAAACCGGAGAAGTACTTCCCAAAGAAAATTCCTAAAGCTGACCTCTCTGTAGTGACGGGCATTCATAGAGATCTACTGTTAGCTATGCCGAGCAGACTCGCCGGTGAAGGAATAAAGGCCATTATAGTACCAATAGAGGATTTCAGAGAAGTACCAGCGGGTCTTAAACGCCAAGTAGAAGAGGAATGTGACAAAATGGGATTAGAATACGCCTTTCCAAAGCCCTTTTGCTCTTTAGAGCTCAACAAAGATAAGCCGCTTATCTCTAGATTCGTCCGTGAATTTAAGATTGGGAGACCGAAGCTAGAGATCTCTACTAGTACGAAAGAAGGCAAAGAAACGATTAGTGGCGTTATAGTTCGTAGGAGCGCGCCATGCGGTTCCACTTGGTATGTAGCAAGGAAGCTTTTGGGCGTCGAGGTGAAATCAGAGCTGATAAACGATGTTACAACTAAAGCTCATCATAGTTATCCCTGTACAGCTACTATGTCAACCGATCCAGAACTTGAAGAACCTATACTACATGAAGCAGGATACATAATAAGAGAAGAGGTAAACGAGGCCCTCCACCGTAAAACCATAGAAGGAGATAGGTAGACTGAATAAACCTTTTTTTATCACAACTAACACAATTTTCCTTTGGCGGTGGGTCTCAGGCGGGGGGTTAGGGGTCCCCTGAAGAGCTATGCTCTGACCGTAAACCCCCTATACGACGGGCCGAAAGCCGTTGTGAGGCGTCGAAGATCACTAACTCTCCCCTAACTCGAGCTGTGAACACTCGTCCGATGGGGCCGACGGTCTCGGAGCAACTCCCGTAGGGGAGTTGTCAACCGAGTTTACCAGGCGAACCTGGCTAGGCCCGGGAGGGAGCAACCTAAGCCTGGACGGACGGCGCTCATTGGGGTGCGGGTGCGAGCGGAGAGTTCTGGGAGATTAGTGAAACACCCGGCGTCGAGCAACGGTGACCCACCGCTACTTTCAAGTACGCCTCTTACCTCAAGCATATTAGACTACAAATAGAGGGGCTAGAAGAAGAAATAGATGAGGAGTAAATATTTTTTCTGTATCCCTCCTTCATCCAGATCCTATGCTTCTCTCGGCAGGAATTTTTCTCTCGATCTCCTTGACCTTCTCTTCTGTTAGAGGGAGCGTAGCCTCCGCTAGTATCTCGGTTGCGGCGAGTAGGGCTTCCTCCTCTATGACGTTCTCCGTGGAAGCTGTGATGAGAAGTCTATCTCCGGGTATAACAGACTCTAAGAGGTTGATGAGGTGTCTTCTAACGGCAGGAGGACCCATAACATAGACCGATGAGGGATAGTTCATCCATATTATCTTATCCTTCCACAGGGACCTCGCCTCCCGGATGGGTAAGTCACCCATCGGAGGCGGCGTGAAAGCCTCTATAACATCGATCTCTGCCTTCCCGATTAAATTAGCGAGGGATTTAAGGCGTCCATCCATGTGGACGCCGAGGATTCGTCCGGTGGAGTGGAGTTCACGGGCACACTTGTTATAGGCGGGTATGCAGTAACGTTCAAAGAAGCTGGGGCTTATGAGGAAACCGTCTATGTTGTCTCCGTAAAGGAAGAACTCCCCCGGCGACTTCGCAGCTATTCGATACTTCTCCTCATATTTTCTGTCCAAGACATCGTAGAGCTCTAGAACCTTCTCTCTATGCCTTGCATAGTCGATGTAGAACCTCTCTACGCCAGTCAACTCTATAATTATGGTCTGGAGGGGTGAGTATCCCAGGTTGACTTGGACTATTCCATCTCCCCCTAAATGGCGCTCCGCATCTTCAATAGCTTCATAGTAGGGTTTATACTCCGTGTCTTCAACGATGAACTTCATAACCTCATAGTCCTCAGGCTTCTTGATCAAGTACTCGACTATGCGTGGAACATGCCCCTTCCAGTCCCTTCCATAACGGGCTTTCCCGTAACCCACACCCACCTTCAACTTCTCCGTTAAACTTCCTAGAGGAGTGTGATAAGTCCTCAAGATCACTCCACCGGGCTTCATCGATTGAACTATCTCCACATTGGGGTGCTCCGTAAAGAAGCAAGGTCTGGAGCAGCAGAGCCCCATGCCTAAGTTCCTTATCTCCCGCTCCTTCTCCCCCCTCGGGAAATGCCTATCATAGTGGACCCAAGGAATCTTATCTACGCGCTCTCCACGGAGAACCCCTAAGATTCTCTCACGGTGATTCAATTAGACCCCCTTCCGAATTATTACACTAGCAGTATTAAGCGCTGTGGAATTAAACATATATAAGAGACCAAAAGGCAGCAATACCTACTGTCATTCGTGGTAAGAACCTTGCCGATTAAAGTAATTCTAGACTCCAACTTCCTCTTCCTACCCCTCCACTTTGACATAGAGATCTACGAGGCACTGTCCACTCTACTAAACAGAAGATATGAGCCGATAATACTCTCCACAAACTTAGAGGAGTTGGAGAAGCTAGCTAAGTCCAGCTCCCTCAAGATAAGCAAAGAAGCGAAGCTAGCGTTAAAACTTGCTGAGAAGTGCAAGATACTGAGGGTTAAGAGGAAGCTGAATGAGAGTAATGACGACGTCATAGTTAGGGTAGCCGCTGAAATACGCTGCCCCGTCGCCACAAATGACCAAGCCCTTAGGAAAAAGTTAAGGAATATAAAGGTGCCTGTAATTTACCTCAGACAAAAATCACGATTAGAAATGGACGGGGCCATAGATTGATCAGGTTGGAGAATGAGAGATGTTTAAATTAGTAACTTTGGAGGATACGGTCCGGATACCCCCCGAGAAGTTCGGAGAACCCATCGAGAATGTTGGTCTCGAACAGTTGAGGATGCGATACGATGGTATGGTGGACCATGAACTCGGATACGTCATAGCAGTTACTGATGTGAAAGTTAACCCTGTGGGGAAGATAATCCCAGGAGATGGGGCGACCTACCATAAAGTCCACTTCTACCTCCTCACCTTCTACCCGAAACTGCAGGAGATAGTGGAAGGGGAAGTGGTGGAGATCGCGGATTTCGGAGCCTTCGTGAGGATAGGCCCCATAGACGCACTTCTCCACGTTTCGCAATTAATGGATGACTTCATCTCTTACGATGAGAAACAAGGAGTCCTAATCGGAAAAGAAACTCAGAAGAGGCTTTCAACGGGAGATAAGGTAAGAGTTCGGGTAACGGCGGTCTCCTTCGGGCGTGGCAGCATGACTGGTAAGATAGGAGTAACTGCCCGCCAACCATTCCTTGGCAAGTTGGAGTGGATAAAACAGGCCGTTAGAAAGAGTACGGAAGGCAAAACGGAAACGGAAGAAAAAGAGGAGGCTTCTTGAGATGAGCGAGCGAGCCTGTAGAAAGTGCCACCGGATATCCACGGAATTTATCTGCCCCAACTGCAATTCTAAGGACTTAAGTGAGGACTTCAGCGGTTTAGTAATAATCTTCGACCCGGAAAACAGTATGATAGCTGAAGCTATGAAGGCTGAGAAGAAAGGACGATATGCTCTTCGTGTAAGGTGATTCCGTTACTACTCTTAACCCCAGAACTACGGAAGCTACTGAAAGCGCCCCTTGGGTATCTCATCGCAGGCCCTCCAGAAGAAGCCCTCAGAGAATTAAAGAGGATTGTAGATAGAGAGAAGCCTCCCATGATTATAACAGTGGGAGACGTGACTTCCTATCACGCTTACAGGAAGGGGTTAAATCCAGATGTGATGATAATCGACAATACAATCGAGAGAGTTCCTGTAACCCCCTTTGATATTCCCGCAGAGAAGGAATTGACTCTTAAAAACCTAAAAGGGACGATCAGTGACAATGCTTGGGAAGTGATAAGGGAAGCTATGGACAATCGCGAAAACGTTAAGGTCATAGTGGAAGGAGAAGAGGACCTCTTAACCCTAGTAGCCGTTCTTCTCGCTCCCACAAATTCCTTTGTGATCTATGGACAACCACAGAGAGGCTTGGTTCTAGTTAGAGCAACCAAAAACGCAAAAGAGACCTTCAAGAGTATAATCGAGAAGATGGAACAAGTTTCAAACGAAAGGCTAAATTAGGAGAAGAGTTTATCAAATTCGGTAAGCTGGGAGAGAAGATGGAAATCAAAATACTGGAAGATAAAGAGAATAAACTTCTGAACAGAAGAGAGATTCTCTTCGAGGTATACCATGAAGATATTGGCGGTACTCCTACACGTAAGGATATAAAAATGAAACTCGCATCCATACTGAAGAAGGAAGCTGATCTCCTTTTCATCAAAAAAATGGAGACTAAGAGGGGGACAAAGGTCTCTGTAGGAACAGTAAACGTCTACAACTCCCTAGAAGAAGCTAAGAGGGTAGAACCAGAGTACATAATTAAGAGGAACCTCCCAGCGGAGAAGGAGGAGGCTGAAGCAAGTGTCTGAAACAACGGAGCCTAAAAAGAAGAAAAAGAGGCCCATTTCATCCCATTACAAAATAGTTGAAGGAAAAATCAAGAGGATTAGCCCCTTCTGTGAAAGATGCGGAGCTGGATACTTCATGGCGGACCACGGAGACCGCTACACCTGCGGCTACTGCGGCTTCACAAAATACAAACCCAAAAAATAATTCTATAGAGAAAACAGGGCGCCATAATTTAGAGTGAAAAAGAGAATCAGCAACATTTATAACTCGACACTCTTACTCTTTGAAGAACGAGATAGTTAAGAGAAGAGAAAGAGGCTTCCAAAGTGGGTCACCGTAAGAAGAGTGCGCCTAGGAGGGGTTCCCTCGCCTTTCTGCCTAGAGGACGCGCTGCAAGTCCCATAGGTAGGATAAGGTATTGGCCAGAAGCCAAAGAAGGCCCTGTTCTATGCGGTTTCATGGGTTATAAAGCAGGAATGACCCATGTTTTTTATATAGAAGATAAGAAAGGGAGCCCCAACTTCGGTAAGGAAGTTCTCATACCCTCTACGGTATTAGATACACCGCCCATAAACATTCTCGCAGTAAGAACTTACGCTCAAAGCCCAAATGGACTCCGCACCTTAACTGAAGCTTGGATTGAAGAGCTACCTCGAGATATTGAAAGGTGTATAAAACCTCCTAAAGAAGCCAACATGAAGAAAGACCTAGAAAAGCTTGAGGCCACAATGGAAGAGACTGATGAAGTTCGGGTTATAGCCGCCACTCAGCCTAGGCTAACTGGAGTCCCTAAGAAGAAACCTGATATTATGGAGATAAAGATCGACGGCGGCTCCGTGAAAGAACAGCTTGAATATGCTAAGGGAATTTTAGGAAAAACGGTTCCCGTAAGCGATGTCTTCAAGGAAGGAACGTACGTTGATGTAGTTTCTGTAACTAAGGGAAAAGGTTTTCAGGGTCCTGTGAAACGTTTTGGTATAAAGATACTTCCACCTAAATCGCGGAAGACGAAGAGAGGAGTAGCCGCTATAGGTCCATGGCATCCCGCTAGAGTCCTGTACACGGTACCACGCGCAGGTCAGATGGGCTATCACCGGAGGATAGAGTATAATAAACGCATTCTTAAGATAGGCACAGACGGTAGGGAGATAACTCCTAAAGGTGGTTTCATAAGATACGGCATTATAAGAGGTATGTACACCTTGATAGAAGGGAGTGTGCCTGGACCGACAAAACGCCTCGTTAGATTAAGGTTGCCAGCTCGCCCTCCGAAGTTGATTCCTGAAGGAGCGCCTAACATTCTTCAGATATCCACTAGATCCCATCAGGGTTGAAGGTGAGAGAAATATGAGTAAGATCGAAGCTCACGTTTACGATCTTGAAGGGAAAATTAAGGGAAAGATCGCCCTTCCAGAAGTCTTCAAGACCCCGATCCGCTATGACGTTATAAAGAGGGCGGTGTTGACAATTCAATCTCACCGTTTTCAACCACAAGGGAGGGATCCCTACGCGGGTAAAAGGACAACCGCGGAATCGAGGGGCGTTGGACTCGGCATAGCGAGAGTAGCGAGAATAAAGGGTGGTGAACGCCAAGCAGCTTTTGTCCCAAGCGCAGTTGGAGGAAGAACTACACATCCCCCAAGATCGGAGAAGAAGATCCGTAAGAAGATCCCAAGGAAGGAGATGAAACTGGCTTTAAACTCAGCGATTGCAGCTACGGCCTCGAAGGAGGAAGTGATCAAAAGAGGACATCTCGCTGAGGAAGTCAGAGAGTTGCCTCTTATAGTTGTCGACGACCTTCAAAGCCTTAAACGTACTAGGGAGGTAAAAGAGACTTTCATACAACTCGGTCTTTGGCCGGACATTTTGAGGGCTAAGAAAGGCCGGAAAGTCCGGGCAGGTAAAGGTAAAATGCGCGGTCGTAAAATGAAGAAGACCGTTGGCCCACTTATAGTCGTGGCGGAAGATGAGGGGATAAAGAAGGCTGCTAGGAACATGCCTGGAGTCGACGTGGAGACTGTAGACAGCTTGAATGTAGAGCTGATGGCCCCCGGGACTCATCCAGGTAGACTGACTATCTGGACCCGCTCTGCAATTGAACAGCTTAAGAAGTTATCTGGGGGTGCAGAAGCTTGAAGCTACATGAAGTCCTTAAGTACCCCATTATGACTGAGGTGGCGAGTCGCATCCTAGAAACCGAGAACACTATAGTCTTCATCGTCGATTCTAGAGCTACTAAGCGCGATATAAAACGGGCAGTGGAGAACCTATACGACGTGACGGTGAGTAAGGTAAATACGCTAATCACTCCAAGAGGTGAAAAGAAGGCTTACGTTAAGCTACATCCAGATGATAAAGCTGTAGATGTAGCTATAAAGCTAGGTATAATCTGATAGGGGGATTGAGAACGATGGGAAAGAGGATTCTCGTACAGCGGCGCGGTAGAGGCAGCGCAACTTTCAAGGCTCATGCAACAAGGAAGATAGCCCCGGTGAAGTACCCTCCCCTCTCAAAGGAAGAGATGTCTGGAGTCCTGAAGGGGAGGATAGCCAGAATATTCCATGAGTCAGGTAGGGGTACCCCTCTTGGGCTCATAGAAATCGAGTCGGGTACGTCCTTCTATACGGTGCTCCCTGAGGGAACTTACGAGGGACAGCAGATAGAGATAGGCAAAGACGCTAGCTTGAATGTAGGAAACACCTTACCACTGAAGGAGATACCGGAGGGAACCATGGTCTGTAATGTAGAATTAACCCCCGGTAGTGGAGGTAAACTCGCCCGTTCGTCAGGTTCCTTCGTAACAATTGTAGATCACACCCCAGAAGGAACATTAGTAAAATTGCCTTCTGGGAAGACCAAGTACGTTAACAGCCTCTGTAGGGCAACCGTCGGAGTAGTAGCGGGGGGTGGACGGACAGAGAAGCCTTTCTTGAAGGCTGGAACAAAATATTATCTTATGAAGGCTAAGGGGCGGGTTTACCCGAGAACTAGAGGCATCGCCATGATAGCCGCTTCTCACCCCTATGGAAGTAGCAAACGAGGAGGCCGGAAGGTCACCACCGTCTCTAGAGGCGCTCCTCCAGGGAAGAAGGTTGGGCTTATAGCAGCACGGGGAACCGGTCGAAAACGTAGGAGACGAAGGTAAATCCAGAGGTTTTATAGTATAAGAAAAAGTTTAAATCAGCCTAGGCTATTGTTGGAATTGAGGAGATATGCCAAGAGAATTCACTTACCGGGGGTATACGCTCGAAGAGTTACAAAGAATGTCGATGGATGAGTTTATACGCTTGCTCCCATCGAGGCAGAGGAGGAGCCTCCATAGGGGCCTAACTCAGGAACAGAGGAAACTCTTGGAGAACTTGAGAAAGTTGAAGTCTAATGGAGGAGAGAACCAGAAGCCCCTCAAGACGCATGCCAGGGATGCTATTATACTTCCTGAGATGGTGGGCATCACCATTCTAGTGCATAACGGCAAAGAGTTCGTCCCAGTGGAGATAAAACCGTCCATGATTGGACATTACCTCGGCGAATTCGCCATAACGAATAAGCCGGTTCGCCACGGATCGCCTGGAATAGGCGCCTCCAGATCTTCAATGTACGTCCCTCTCAAGTAAAATTTTAGCCTACGCCCCGGAGAAAACGCCGTTCTTTTCTATTCCAGTTACAGTTACTGTGAGAGGAGGGGCATTCCTCAAGGGGCTCTTTGTATTATAAGCACTTCTGAGGCTTCCAAAGCCCTTCTGAGCATACTCTTCACATCCAGCCTTCCTTCAGCTTCTAACGTCTCTTCTAAAGTGGCTCTGGTCCTCGGTTGACTAGGTGAAGCTGAGCAGCCTAGAGCCGCTTTTATGGAGATTTCAAAGGTTCCGATCCTCTTTGCTAAACGCTCTACTTCAATCTTGTCCATCCCCGCCAGTGGTCGTAGTATACAAATATCCTTCAATACCTCACTCTCCACACGAAGGTTTCTCAAAGTCTGACTCGCTTGCTCACCGATTATCTCCCCCGTCACTATAGCCTGAGCCCCTTCAAGTTTCGCCACCTCCCTTCCAAGCCGATACATCATCCTTTTACACAAAACACAAGTCAATCTACGCGAACAATTCCTCAGAATGTTTGTCAAATTCCCACCGTGAGGGATTACGTAAGCCTTAACTCTGCCCTCTGGTGTGTATTCACTCAACTTCCTGATCGTCTCTAAAGCTCTCTGTTTAGTATCCTCACCAGTGAAGGGAAAGTTATCATTATACACAAAGATTGGCATGCATCCTCTCTTCATCATCAGCCAAGCGGCAACGGGCGAGTCGATCCCCCCTGAAATTAGGCATACCACCTTTCCCCGCGATCCATAAGTCGCCTCTCTAACATTCAGAGGTGACACACTAGAAACTTTAGAGACAGCACTAAAATCCCCCTTCAGATTATAAGCCCCCCGGAATACAACCTCAAAGAGAGATGAATAACAGACTTCGTCTCCAAAGAAAGTATAGTTATGTTTCGCGGTAACTCCTCAACGTTCACAATGGGACCTCAATCTTTACTACGCATCCTTCAGATTTCAATCTAGCCCTTAAACTACCATCAGGATGAGATTTATTCTACTGATTAAAGTGGGGAAGCGACGCTGTTTATTCAGTGTAATCTTGACTTTTCTAGTTGACCCTGAGCAGTTTACCGATACACTGATTTTAGACGTTTTTCTAAATCAGCGTACTCTTCATCTGTTAAGGGGAGGTATGGTGGTCTAGGTGGGCCCATGTCGATGCCTGTTACAATGGAGGTAGCTGCTTTGAAGAACCCTAGGACACTCGTCGCAGCTTCACCACTTAGGCTCGGATACACATCCATCATCCTCTGCTGAAAATCGACGGCTTTTTTAATGTCGCCTTCCTCCAAGGCCTTCTTACATTGAATCGCTAAAGTTATCTGGAAGGGATCTATGGTTCCTCCCTTAGCCCCAAGGATCAACGCTGCGAGGAAACCCGTTGTGTATTGAAGTACGTTAATCTTTTCTCCGACCATTGCCATCAATCTTTGAACATGCTGAGCGTCAGTTACGACTTCTTTAAGCGCTACGACTTGTGGAATTTCTTCAGCTAATTTAAGCACAAATTCTGGTTTCATGTAAAACTTACTGAGGTCGGGATTGTGATATATAACTAGAGGTATGTTCGTAGCCTCGGAGATCATCTCATAGTGTCTGAAAGCCTCTTCCTCGGTACATCTCCAGTAATAGGTGGGAACGACCATCGCTCCGTCGTAGCCTAGGTCTTCAGCATACTTCGTCAGTTCAATGGCTTGGAGCGTATGTGCACCAGAGGTTGAGGCTACTGTTATCGTTTTTCCTCCCACTTGATCGATGCATATCTGGAGGATCTTTTTCCTTTCAGCGTCGCTGAGATGGATGAACTCTCCGACGCTACCAGTGACTATTATTCCGTCTGCACCCTTCTCTATAACCCAATCCACCTCCTTTCTGAGGGCTTCCTCATTCAACTCATAATCCCTTGTGAAAGGCGTAGCAAGTAGAGCCAGAATACCTCTAATCTGTCTCGCCATTTTTCAACTCACCCCCGAATAGGTTTAATCTTCATTTTAAAGATTTATTAAAGAGTTTTCCTTTTTCACGGCAATCCTATCTCCATGATCTTCTTCAATGTTGTAGGGTTCAAGTTATCTCATTCTAAGCGTTTTGGAAGAGGAAGAGAGGATATAGTTTTTATTGAGTTACTGTACTTGTAATCTCAATTATTCCACTGGTGGTTACGAGTTGTCTTTCCTGAGTAGTAGAGTTAAGAGGACTAGTGAACTCCTTCGTTCAGGCGCTAAGGATAGAGTTTCTGAGTACGAGAAACGTTTCAGCTCCATAAAGGAACTCTATGATCGTTTAATTTCTAATTTTATCGTTTCAAATTTTAGTCTTGAAGAAGCTTATGAGACCGCATTAGAGTTTTTCGGGTCTAATAAGGTCCATTTCGCAGGTATTGACGGAACCATGTATTCTAATCCCCTTTATGACTTGATGATCTTTTTCGGAGGCGCTTATGCTGCTACTGGAACGGTCACTTTTAGGAGTGGTGATGTGCCTATTTTGGAGTACGATCGTAACATTCTTGAAAGCGGAGCCGGCATATCTAGCGTTGTTCCCATTTACATTAATGAGGTTCCAGATATCGATCAGACCTTCTTCGACTCTGAAGAACCCAGTGAGGGCACCATTAAACCCTTAGTAGATCAGACTATCATTAGTAATGCTACGATTGCAAATTGGATTATGACTTTCGCTGAGTATTACCTAGCCTACAAGCTCGTATCCGATCCCAATAAGCAGATCCGCATCATCCTTATGGACCGTACCTTGTCTGGTGAACGGGCTAGCCTACTCCATGATACTTCTAAGCGTGAATTTTGGAAAGTCAAATCCAACCTTTTAGGCTTTGAAGTCGACGGTGTTCCAATCGATAGAGGGGACCTTGCCTACGGGAGATACTGCATAAGGCACCCTAAGCTAGGCGTTCCTTCACCTAGAGGAGACTTCCTCAGGTATGCAGTCGTCTTCTTAGTTCAAGATCATGGACCGTTAACCTTGGATGAGATCTGTGAGAGGTTAGGAGTGAAGGATGAGAAGCGTAGGAATCGGGTTGAGAAGTTCTTAAAGGCTTCGGTTAAGGATAAGTATTTGTTGCTGAAGAAAGAAAAGTACGAGGCTAATCCGCGGTATCTGGATACTTGGGATCGTTTGAAGAAATTGGTTAGGATGATTGGTGACCGTTTCTTCTTTGAAGGTGAGGATGGCGGGTCTGATGTTATGAAGGTTGTTAAGGACGGGAAGGAGCATTGGCTTACAACCCTAGACATAGCTTTTCTCTCGCTTTTCTGTCTTGAGATGCTTATCGAGGAGTGTTGGAGGAGGCGGGTTCTACTTATTGGGTTGACTAAGGATACAGCTGCCCGAGATTTTAAGCGGCAACTGATCCCCATACTTGGCAATGAAGGGTTGTTGGGGGCGTCTATAACTCCTGAGGAGCTTGAGGAGCTACCTAACACGGATCGTATGATTCTTCAGTCCGCCTCTATTCAGAACCTTGAGAAGGTTAAGGTTCCATGGAGCCTTATTGAATATGACACTTGCTTCAAGACTATGGTTCCAGACAAGAATATGCGTAAGGGCTACGTCCGTGGAGCCAGAAAGAACCGGATAAGCATAGAGAAGGTTTTCTTGAAGAGTTATATTCAGCTTTCGCAGGCAAGCCGTGATCCCTTACTGAGGAGTAATGTTCTGCTAACTGATCGTTTAGTTCATCCAGACTTCGATGTTTCCGATAAGACGATTGTCCGGTTTTGGAATGAGTTCGGTTCTACTACAGAGCCTGTGGAAGCTATTCTCTTTAAAGACCGTAACGTGGAGAATAGGCTTCAGAACTTGATTATGGTGTTGTTGAAGTCTATGACTGCACCCAGCATCCCTGAGGCTTTTGGACATAATAAGCCTTTGTTTATTGCTGATAAGGTTGCGAAGTGGCACTACTCCGCCTTTAAGAGGATCGTTGACAGCACCAAAAAGTGGATCCTAAATAACCGTGAATTGAGGAAATTCGTCTTTTATATGAGTACTTTCAGGGAGAGGAGAGCACGAATAGAGGCGACGAGGAGAGAGGTCCTGTAGACCTGGGTTGTTCGCTGAAAGAAGAATTATAAGTGTCTGGTTTCTTTAGAATTTTTAATATAGGCATGAAGAGGGCTAGGTTTGAGTTCATTAGACGGAGACTTTCTTAGGAGATACTTCACGAATCTCGGTGGCAGGTTTCATGGGCGGTTGTCGGCTGTTGTTCCAACCTTTGCCAGTTTTTCTGGTGAGTCTAAGTTTGCGGGGATCTCTGCTCGTTATGAGTGTCGAGTTAAGGTTGAGTATCAAAAGGACTTGATGGGTCTCCTCGAGGAGGGTATGCTTTTAGCGGTTAGGAATTTCAAGCGCGTTGATGGTGATGGTGTTAGGTTTACGTTGATGGAGGTCTCCCGTGTCTGGCCTGAGCATTTTGGTTTGAGAGGGTTATCTGATCACAGCTATTATCCTATGCAGTTTGAGATTATTGAGCAGAGTGAGACTGACTGGGGCACAGATGATAAAGCGACTATGATCATTCAGATCAGCGCCATCCCAATAAATTACGATCTCATACTTCTAGAAGATGCTGATCCATCCTTTGAGAAGGGTTTCTCCTACCCCGTTTTGGCCGGTGAGGCCTACATCCTCAACAGTGACATGATCAACCGTATGTATAACCAGCGTGTTGCAGAAAAATTCAGCATCGACACGAACAAATCCGTTGAGGATGCACGTAGTGACCCACGTCTAGGCGTTATTAAGATGTTTCAGTCTAGCAGGGTTAGGATTCCCCTCTATGTTGATTTTGAGAGTCTTGTGCGTTATCATTTCGGCATATTTGCTTTTACTGGGGGTGGGAAGAGTAATCTTTTGAGTAATATTCTTCGGAGGATTATCTATCATTCGGATGAGACTAAGGTCGTTATCTTTGATATTAGTTGTGAATATCCTTTTCTTTTGATGGATGTTCTGGCTGATCCGGACATTGACTCCAGGGTGGTCTTGGAGCATAGGGTGGATTCGGTTGAGCAGTTTTATAATTCGATTGTTAAGCCTCGTGAGTATGAGTCTGATGCTAGGGTTTTGGAGGGGCTTCGGAGGATTATGGATTTGGGGAGGGTCTCCTATTATACTAAGCCTAGGTTTAGGGTGCCTACTTATGGTCAGTTCTTGGAGGAGTTGGAGGGTTTACGTAAGGAGAGCGTTAACCGTCCCCATTATATTAATGCCATAGAGGAGATACGAGAGGTTATTCTGGATTATTTGGATCAGAAAGGTTATGTTGAGAGTCAAGAGGTGGATGAGGAGTTTGTGGAGTTAGTTGATTATACGGCTTCCTCTATTGTTAAGAAGTTTAAGGTTCATGAGGCTAGTGGGCTCTTCGCTTGGGCTACGACGAGGTCTGCTGTGTTGGAGATGTTGAGGAGAAGGGGTGAAGGAGAAACCGGCGAGTCTCGGGGTTTGACTGCTGAGGGGCTTCGGAGGTTGATTGGAGGTGGGATGAGGCTTCTTTGTTTGTCTATTGCTGATCCAGTTACGATAAAGGATCTGGTTATTCGCTTGACGAGTGAGTTGTTGAGTGGTAGGAAGCGGAGGTTCCAGATTAAGCCTTATGTGCTCTTCGTCTTTGATGAGGCTCAAGAGTTTATTCCGGATATTTCGGGGTCTTCTGGTATAGATAAGCAGTGTTCTAGGCATGTGGAAACTTTGTTGAGACAGGGAAGGAAATATGGTCTGGGCGGGTGTGTAGCTACTCAGCGGATAGCCTACTTGAACACCAATGCCCTACAGCAATTACACACATATTTTGTTGGAACGTTACCTAGACCATACGATAGGTCTGTTGTTAGTGATACCTTTATGATAAATCAGGGAATTCTGGAGAAGACTCTGGAATTCGCTCCGGGAGAATGGCTACTGAGCAGTTACATAGCGACGGGGATAGAGAACGTCCCAATCTTCATAAAGGCAGATAACGCGGAAAAAGAAGTTGAAGAATACTTGAATACCGTGAGTTCATAGAATTGGAACCCATAAAAAATTAGGAGACGTTCAACGTTTAGTAGTAACCTGAGGTAGGGTCAAATATCGGTTTTAATTATCGGCTTTGAGCTTTACTTCTGGTTTGCCGGTACGAACCCATCTTTCCTCAACTT
>CAZOCN010000020.1:0-18751 GCA_964578315.1 uncultured Candidatus Bathyarchaeia archaeon | reverse complement strand
TTAAGTCCTGAGCTAGTTCTAAGGGGTCTAGTGTATAGAGGAGATTCGAGGCTGCTCTATATGTTGGAATAGCTTTGGATAGGAAGGAAGTGAAGGCCCTAAAAACTTCGTCGGGACTTCCCTCGATAACGCTCTTCAAATCTTTGAATTCCAGTGTAACACGTAACTTTTCCTCGTCCATTCTCTTCTCAGCCTCCTGACGCTTGCAAGTCTGGGATTAAAGTTTCTCTTAGGCGTTTTATGCCAAGTAATGTTATCTCATATCTCCCACGGGCAACCCTCCTAACCCATCCATCGCTTACTAGTTCACTCAGTCGCCCAGAGACGGTTCCGCTTGGTTCCCCGCTTCTGTAGGATATCTCACGAAGGGATATCGAGTAATCATCCGCCATATCCAATTGATACTCCAGATACGCCTTTAAAAGGAGGAGTAGAATGTATTCTTTATCGCTTAACTCCTCCCTCGGGGTTAATATGATGATCTCCTCTGGAGTTATGGCGATGATGTTCTCCAACTCTCTAAGTAACTCTTCAGTATTCACGGTCAGCGTGAGCCTTCTGAGAACCTCGTAGAGAGGGTATTGTTCAGTTAGGAAATTCCACATGAACCGTATAGCTTCATCGGCGGAGCCAGAGAACTCTACTTCCTTCCCGTCGAATCTTATTTTCATCTCCAATCTTTTCTCTTCACCCATATTTCTCACCAGCCTTTGCTTTCGGTATCACCTCTCCTTCTATCCACCGCATCCCGTTAATCGTTATTTTATAGGCATTATTGGTCTTCACAACATAGCCGGCCCTCCTCAACTCTGTGAGCCTAGATGCATAGCCCGGAGAGAACCAGCCACTTATAGTTAAGAGCCTATTCAACTCTCTAGAGGTTATATCATCAGGGTAAACCGCGTAGATCAATAGCGCAATAGCCTCTCTCGTGCTGAGCCTATCTTTAGGCACCGTTAAGAGAGGGCCTTCCTCGCTACGGTAAATTAACCCCTTTAATGAAGCCGACGAGACCTGCAACTCCTTTCTTGCAAGGACCTCATCAACCTCCTCGAGGAGTTCAGGAACCTTCTGGAGTAGCTTTAGGACCTCTTCTGGAGTCTCCGCTTCTATCTCCAGAGTTCCGAAACTTCTCTTGAAGGATACCCTGTATTTTCCCACACCCACACCTCTACTAAAATACGTAGACATGTAGTTAACATTATCTATATAAATTTTGTCCTCAGAAAGGGAGTACTCAAGATTGCCCAGAATTAAAAAGTCTAGTTTCTGCAGTAGATATGGGATCAAGAGCGACAGCTTCCTTCCAATTTATTGTTTAGTTCAAGAGTTTTAGGGACGAGGAGGGTTAAAAAGTGAAGGGAGTAGTATTCTACAGGAGTTCAGGGCGAGGACAAGACGCTCTCCTCTTTTTAAGGTAAAAGATTAATAGTTTCCTTTTTGGTCAAGGTATAGCAACTTGGGAGTTGCTTGATGAAGATGGAGGACGAAGTTGTCGAGGCGATCGCCTCCTCTTTAGAACGTCTCAGGGAAGGCTTAGAGGCGAAGAAGACAGATGAAGTACCGCGCAAGGTGTGGTTAGCTATGTCAGACATTGAGTATGCAGCTTTTATGGCTTCCATGAGACTCAAAGAGAAACCTAATATTTCACGCAGAAAAGGAGGGGCTAAGATTGAAAATGATGAGGTGGTCCCCGAAGTCATCAGATCAGCCATGACGAGACTGGAGAGGCTGAGACAGAACGCAAAGAATGGAGATCTCGAAAGTGTTTATAAGGAAGCCTTGAGGATTCACAGCGACCTACTCGGAATCTTGGAGTATTTCGAGAAGAAAAAGAAAAGCGAGAGGAATGAATCTTCCTCTATTTCATTCTGATTTTGAAGCCTTCAATATGGCAGTTACGAAGTCCTCCGGTTTAACACCGGGGCTGGATATCCAATGCTTCTTGTAGAAGTCCCGGATACGGTTTAATAGAGTTTCTCTGTTTAATCTACACCCTAGGAGAGACTGCTCAAGAGCCCAAAGTTTGTCTTCTGGATAAAGGAAAAAGTCTCCGGATATAATTATACTTTCAATCTCGCCTTCAGTAGCCTTAAGGGAGACTCTTATCAGACCTTTCTCCGCTTTATATTCCCCTTCACCCTCCAAAGCGCTGACCTCCTTACAGTAGAGCCGTTTTGGTTAACTTTTTATCCCGATTAAAGCCCTTTTTACATGGTACTAGTTTCGATTAATCTTTATAAGTCCTACTAGATTCTTTTTGGGTTGTGATAGCTTCATCGAATAGTTCCTTGAAGTAGTTTGGGTCTAGACCGGTATCGAGACAGAGATTCACAATACTCTTGGCATAGAAGCTTAGGAGGTCCTTGATCACTTCTTTCAACTGTTCAGGCGAAAACCGTTCACGGGGTGCGAGAAGCAAAATGAGCCATCTGCCGATGAATGTAGGCTTATACCACTTAACCCATACATTTCTCTTTCCAACGGAGGAGCGTTCAATTCCTTCTTCAAGAATCCCAGCGTTAACGAACATCTCTAGATATTTTAGTATCGATTTATTGGAGTGCTCTGAGAGTTCTTCGATTAAATCCTTCTGATAGCTTTTAACATCTAAACGGAGTTTCCTCAGAATCTTAAGAGCGATATTGGAGCTGAAAGCTGAGACTAGAACTTTGTATTGAGCAGCTGTCTCCTTCGGTAAGGGGAGTATGAAAGGCCACGCCTCTTCTATTTTAACACTCATTTCTTCCTCAAAAAACATATCTACTCTAACCACTTTTAACATAAACTCTCATCCTCAAAGAAAAAGGCCTAAAAACCACCATTTCCTTTTAGAAAACACGTTAAAAGAGGGAGTTGCGTGAACCTTAATGGAAGAGGAAGACCGCATAAAGGCGGCTTACGAAATAATGAGAGCTGGCCAATTGGCTTCTGCCCTAGAAGTCAGTGGATGGCCTAAACCCGGCAACGTTCATAGAACGAGGGATGAGGAAACAACTCGCTTTGAACACTTCATCGCAGGTGCAATCGCAATAGGACCGGCATTAAGAGAAGCGTCTCTGAAGGGAATGAAGGTAGGCGAAGGACTAATCAAGCCATCAGAAGTGAAGCTGGGCTCTCTAGTGAAGATGGCTGTTACCGATGTTGAAGCCTGGCAGCTGGGTGGTAACACGCACCTCGGAACCTCCCTTCTTCTTGTTCCCCTTGCAGCCTCCGCGGGTAAAACTTTCATCGAGAAGAGGAAGATGGATTTCAAATTACTAAGGGAGAACGTGAAGACATTAACGCGGGAGACTACGCCTGAAGACGCTGTGGAAGTTTACAGGGCGATAAGAATAGTTAGTTCCCCTGAAAAAATGGGGGAATGGAAAGGGACTGAAGCTCCGGATGTGTATATGGAAGACGCGGAGGATAAACTTGTATCAGAGGGAGTAACCCTTTACGATACTATGAAGACGGCTTCTAGCTGGGATAACATCGCAAGAGAATGGATAAACGGAATGGAAATCTCCTTCAAGGTAGGATATCCAACTCTAGTGGAAACTTACGCCAGAACCGCAGACATAAACATAGCCACCGTTCACACATACTTAACCATTCTCGCCCATATTCCAGACACCTTCATAGCCAGAAAAGTAGGATTGAAGAAAACAAGAGACGTATCTAAAGCCGTGGATATCGGTAAGAAGGAAACATCGTGGATTATGGAACTAGCTGGTAATATCCTGAAAGCGGGAGGATTAACCAGCTTGGAAGGACGAGAAGCCTTGGAGAAGTTCGATGATAGATTACATCAAGCGGGAGGTATTCTAAACCCTGGGACTTCAGCAGACTTGACTGCATCATCCCTTATGATAGCCCTCCTCTGCGGACTGAGATTCTAGTAAGTCCCAGTTCCCATAGCGTTTACTACGCTTCTCTCTTCGAATAGTCCCACGTTAATATCTTCTTTGGATTAACCCTGATCACTACCATAGGCGTTTTTAATACGGATTTTACGTAATCATCAAGTTCCTCGGGTTTCACATATTTCGCTGAAATCTTCCGGGTTATCTCCTCTACTTTATCACCAGAAAGTCTAGCTTCCCCTTCAAGGATAACGCCTTTGCCAGGATAAGAAGTGTCTATTACAATAGATACGCGATTGTCGCGCTTTATGTTTTTGATCTTCAAACTACTTCTATAGGTTACTATTATCAACTCTCCGTTTTCCCAGAGAAACCATACTGGAGTAACATGTGGTGAACCATCACGCTTTACAGTAGCTATACGAGCTAGATGTCCTTGTGAAAGGAAATCCTCCATCTCCGTATCAGTCATAGACATTCAAACTCCTCCTCAATCTTCAATCTTAACTTCTGAGTGCTCTTAATTGTTTATGGAGGTTCTCAATTACATGTTCATTTATCTTATTATAGTGTCGAGAATCTTCGGAGAACACTTTTAGTATATGAAGTAGTTCATGTATGAGGAGATGTTCTTTCTTCTCTTGACTAAGTGAGTCGGTAACGTTCAGATACGACCTCTATTATGTAAAGCGGGTCTATTCCCAGCGCCTTATATCAGATTCTTCCCAAGCCGTGAATACGGCTACGATAACCCTAGACTTTGAGCCTTTACTCCTCATACAAAGCAGGTTAGTGAGGGTTATGTAAGGTAAGTTCAATCTCATTGTTACTATTCATTACAAACCACTTAACCGTCAGAAGCTTCTTCATATTCTATTTCCATAAAGCCTCAACCTAAAGATGTCCCGGTTTTCTGTTTATCTTTGAAGCAGAGCCTCTGCTAATCTAACGGCTTCTATGGCGTCTCTTCCATAAGCGTCAGCTCCCACTTCGTCGCTGAAGCTCTTTGTGATCGGTCTTCCTCCTATCATAACCTTAACCTTGCTCCTTAAACCGGCTCTTTCTAGAGTCTTTATGACCTCTTCTACTTGAGGGACTCCTATGCTCAGTAATGTCGAGAGCGCTACTATATCCGGCTTTTCCTTTTTAACAGCCTCCACAAACTTCTCCGCTGGAACGTCTATTCCAAGGTCTAGAACATTGAAGCCTGCTGATCTCAACATGACCGCAACGATATTCTTGCCTATATCGTGCAAGTCGCCTTGGACTGTGCCTATAACCACTTTCCCCTTCGAAGGTTGTTCCTTACCAACTAGGAGGGGCTGAATGAGGGCTGTTACCTCCTTAGCTAAATTTCCAGCGAGGATGAGCTCCATAAGGAAGTATTCCCCTTTCTCGTAACGCGCCCCTACGATCTCAAGACCTCTCCTAAGGGCTTCAATTATCTCGAGGGGATTTGCACCCTTATCTAAGGACTCTTCAACGTAGAACCTAACATCCTCATCACTAGCTAAATTTACGATGGCTTCCACAAGTTTCTCTAAGATTTCACTCTTATATGGCATAGTTAATCCCTTAACTATTCAATAAAAGAATATAATAGAAAAGGTTTCCCAAAAACCCGATTAATAAGATAAGAGAATATTCCTAACTAGGGAGAAGCCTAATGATCCTCAAGTTAACAAGGAAGCAAGTCGAGACCTTGAAGAAGGACGCTATAAGGAATTATCCTGAAGAAGCTTGTGCGATGCTCTTTGGAAAGACAGAGAAGGGAATAGCTGAGGTTTCATGGATTGTAATAGCTGAGAACATCCTCCATTCCAAGACTAGGTTCGAGATAGATCCCGAAATCGTCTATGAGGCATTGAAGGAAGCGGAAGAGAGAGGATTAGACCTCATAGGATTCGCTCACTCCCATACCAACAGCTCTAAACCCTCCCTTATAGACCGAAAATTCATTAGGCTCTGGGGGGATGCTATATGGCTTATACTGTCCACCTTGAACGGAAAAATGGAAGCCTTCCGGATGGTAAACGAGAAATTGGAAAAAGTAACGCTGGAGATTACATGACTCAGATGCTTCTTAGTTGGTTCTGGAACTCCGAGAGGTCCCTAACCACATTTGTAGTGGAGTATACCCTCGATCTATCGAGGTAGAAAGCGAATATTCCAATCACACGGGGTACTTTGAAATCGAAGACGTAATGGTCTCCTACATGAGCTACTTGCACTGGTTTCACCCTTAGCCTTCCACAGATTTCCCTGTATAAGTGGGGATCTTTCTTTACACTGTTAAAGTCAGATGTAGCAGAGAAGACTTGGTCCAAGTATCTCTCCACTGGTTTCACTAGGTAGCTTATGAACTCTCTTGACGTATTCGTAATTACTATAAGAGTGTATTCGCCTTCTAGGGCCTCCAGCACATCCAGGACCTCGGGGTAAACTGCCACAGCGTCCTTATGGGCCTCCAGCAGTTCTCTCCAGTCGCTATTAAGCTTGAAATGCCGAAACCAGTATTTTATATCGTACCATTCCCTCCTTTCTTCACCCACCTTGAGATATTCAGCCCGCACATACTCCTGAGCTTCTTCAAATGATACACCTTCCTCCTCCGCGTAGAGCTTCGGAATCTCAGTCTCCCAGACTAGTTGACTGAAAGTAGGTTTGACCAATGTACCTTCAAGATCGAAGGAGGCCACCCTTATCTTGCTCATAGCTCGTCTTCTCCAGTCGCCTAACCTAGCTATAATACTCCATTAAAAGTTACAATTCTATTTTTTGGAAGACCCAAACAAGATCGTTCTTCATGAGATAGAGTAGTTTATCTCACAGGATTTTCAGATTCTATGAACGGTAAACTACTTTGAACGAAAGAAGTAACAGATGCGAAGTCTGTGGTCAAGACGATCCTCTCATCTCAAAGGCTCTAGGAGTCTGTGTAGAATGCATAAGAAACAGGCAGGAGGAGGCCCTCCCCTGGATTCTCGAGGCCCATAGGCGGAGTAGAGAACCCTACGGGTTGCCTCCAACACCGCCCAGAACCTCTGGAGGAGTTCAGTGTAACCTCTGCGCAAATTCCTGTCGGATAGGGGAGGGAGAGAAGGGTTACTGTGGTTTGAGATCGAATATCGATGGGCGGTTAGTCTCCCTTTCAACACGAGATAGGGGAATCCTACATTTCTACTCAGACTCTCACGTAACTAACTGTTGTGCCGCATGGTTCTGTCCAGCAGGGACAGGAGTAGGCTACCCAAAGTATGCTCTACGTGAAGGACCGGAGATAGGCTACGCCAACCTCGCAGTCTTCTTTTACGGTTGCAACTTTAATTGCCTCTTCTGCCAGAACGCTTCCCACAAGGAAATAAACGATAGAAACCTTGTCGCAACGGAGAACCTTGTTAAAGAGGCCCTCGGAGATATCCGTTACTCCTGTGTTTGCTATTTTGGAGGCTCTCCAGAGCCTCAACTCCCCTTCGCCTTGGAGGTTTCGGAGAGAATTCTAGAAGAGAAGGGTAACCGAGTGTTTCGAATCTGTTTTGAATGGAATGGATGCGGTAATCCAGATTTGGTTAAGAGAGCCTGCGAATTAGCTTTGAATAGTGGAGGAAACGTAAAGTTTGATTTGAAATGCTACACTCCGAATCTCAGCCTAGCCCTCAGTGGCGTAGACAATCAAAGAGCCTACAGAAACTTCGAAATGATCGCAGAGGAGTTCTATGATAGGCGGAGAGAAGTTCCAGTCCTAACCGCCACCACTCTTCTGGTCCCCCACTACGTGGATGTTCAGGAAGTAGAGGAAATAGCCAAGTTCATAGCCAGCTTGAATCCGGACATACCCTACTCGCTCCTGATTTTTCATCCCCAATTTTGGATGAATGACCTCCCAGTAACCCCGGTAAAACAGGTGAAGGAATGCTACCAGACGGCGAAAAAGCACTTAAGACGAGTAAACATCGGTAATATCGGTCTTCTAGGACTCGGGTATCTCACCTTCTAGGCTTCGCAGACGAAGCCTCTCAGGTATAAGGTGAGACCCGTCGCAGGTAACCCCCGTTTTTAGAGACTCGAAGCCTTCGCGACAGGTAGCATAGGTCATTCCAAAGCGGTCTACGACTTCTTTAAGGTCAGCGAGAAGCTTGTATCTGAAGCTTTCCTCAAGATACCTAGCCCTACCGTGAATTTCCCCCGCAATCCAGTATAGTTTACGCAACTTCTCTTCCCATTCTGGGAAAGCCCTTACAACTCTCTTGAAACTGTCTCCCTTCGCCTTATAGGTGGAGGCGACTATATGCTTCGCTCCGGCATCAGCTACCTTCCTAACCAACTCTTCAAGATTGTAAGTGTTTATGTAGGGGATTAAAGGGTCTATCCTAACGGAGCAAGGGATCCCCGCGTTCGCGAGTTTCCTTAAGGCTTCTAATCGACGGGAGGGGGGAGGTGCCCTCGGCTCGAGTCTCTCAGCAACCTTATCGTCTAAAGTGGTGATCGTGAAACTTACACTACAATTACCATGTTTTATGAGGTCGATATCTCTCGTAATGAGGTCAGATTTCGTTATCAACTGAACCCTAAAACCGTGGTTTAGAATAGCCTTTAAAGACTCTCTTGTGAGGAGGAACTTCCGCTCTTCAGGCGGGTAAGGGTCTGAACTGTTCGCGATGGATATGTGAAAGTTAGGGTTTAAACGGACTAGATCTCGTAGGAGTCTCTGGATAAGGTTTCTCTTTGGACGTAACTGAAAGGGATGGGGGATATAAGCGGAGATGTAACAGTAGGTGCAGGCGTGGGAGCAGCCCGTATAAGGAGAGAAGCTATACTTTCTCGGACAGGTGCAGAGTCTACTACCCCAAGGGTCAAACCAGGTTATTATATCCAAACTAATCATCACAGAATAACACTTTAGGATTGAGCCTAGCTTGGTAGTATAGGTATTCTTGAGCGTAACCCACGTACTCACCGAAGTACTCGCAGGCGAAAGACCGTATAGTTTCATATTCTTTCCTAGTGAGGGAACTCCTAGCGCGTACTCGCTCTATGAAGCCCGGAGTGAAATATCCGGGATATAACTGGAGTAGAATCCTCTTCATCCAGACATCAACTGGGAAAGTCTCCAACTTCTCTAGGGAGAATAAGAGAACGCAGTCAGCCACCTTCTCACCAACGCCGTCGAGCCTTCTTAAACAGCATTTAGCCTCCGCGTAATCTAGACCCTTCAACTCTTCAAGGACTACTTCGCCACTATAGATACGCATTGCTGTTCTTTTCACATACTTCGCCCGGAAACCCAAACCACACTTTCTGAGCTCTACCACATTGACCCTTGAGAGGTCTTCTGGCTCTGGAAAACTATAGAAGGTTCGGTTGTCCACATCTATCGGGTACCCGAACCTCTCCGATAGGTTCCTAATCACACGCTTTATTCTGGGTATGTTGGCGTAAGTGGCGCATAAGAAGGAGATTAAACATTCCCAAGGGTTTTGGCGTATAAGCCTCAGACCGTAAAGTCTCTCAATGGCTCGTCGAATATGCTTGTCCCTATCTATCTTTTTGAGAATTGAGGGAAGATCATCGTCCAAACGGAAGTATAATTCTATGAAGGAAGCTAGAGATTCTGTTTTTGTGGATTGGATCTCTAGGGTTTGATCATCCACTTGCTTCAGTTTTATAACTTCTCCTCCAACAACGCCATACCACCACCCCTCCGATTTCTCCCATCTGAAAACTTGACCACAACTTAGCGTATAATCTAAAGAGAAGGGGGTCCTCTTCGAGTCTAGATTAATCTCCATCTCAATTGAGAATTTATTAAGAAGAGTATAAACATTATTGAAAATTACTGTTTAAGGCTAAGGAATCACACTTATGGCGATGAGCAGGGACAAGGTGGTTATCGCATCCGTTAAGGAACTTTCGAGAGGAATCACAAAGTTGTCTGGGTCTAGTCCCCATCTGTAAGTGAAGAGGGCTATAGTATAGGCTATGAGAGAGACGAAGAATACCGCGACAATATTTGTCATGAGTAACTGAGCGATATATGTGAGGTAGCTATAACCGGAGCCCGTAGCACCGAAGCTGATAGAGGAGACTAAGGCACATAAGACAAAGATTAGTATGGAGGCTAACCACGTGTTCACTATGACAGGTAAGTGTTTTTTAATAGAAGAGAGGGAAGACGAGACTGTTCCCAAGGCGAGTTTCGTTGTAGCCGTTGAACCTATTATTGAACCAGCATCTCCCAGCGTATCTATCAACACAGGATAAACCATATACACCTCCGGTCTGTTACCTATAGATCTGCTGATTTTACCTAACGCAAAACCAGTTACATTCACTATAAGAGTAACAAATACAAGAGTTAATGTAAACTCCTTAACCGTCTTTATAAGATCGCTTTCTCTACCTTTCTCCTTTAGGAGATAAAGAACTATCCCTGCGAATATTAAATCAAAGAATAAAAGGATATAGGTCCCTAGAGGCCTCCAAGTAAACAAGCCGATTAGGGATAGAAAATAGCAGATGGACACCAGGATGTCTGCAGAAGTCGATATCACGGGATAAACGATGACATCTGGATCTAAGCCCCGCTTAAAGGATAAGATAGCGACTCCTACCGTCAACGGCGAGATCAGAATCAGGGAGAACGCCATAGTGCTTGTTATAGCCACTAATATGTTAAATACGTCTAGAGGAGTGATTCCCCAGAGGAATATGCCCAAGATGGAAGAAGTCGTACCGAATATGATGCTACTTTCTAAAGCGATAATTATCACCGTGTATAGGAGTAACTTGAACTCGTTTGTATTCCCCCTGAAACTAGCCCTTATGGTTCCCAAGTGGAGGCTTGTACTGAGGCGCCCACAGAAGAGGCCGCCAATAGAACCCCTTATACTGAGTATTCCAGGAAAAAGTGCAAGGGACCAGGGAGTAAGAGAGAAGATATTAAAGTAAACCGCGAGGAGAACTCCGGCAAGTAATCCTCCTAGATTGAAGGAGAGGGATAGGAGTGGCTGAGCCATATTCGCAATCCACTGGGTGACCCGAATGCTCATCTTCTCCACTCCCACCCATCCTCTTCCATCTCCACATCTGAAGCTTCACGTCTCTATTGATCCAAAGTCTCATTTATCCGTCACGCATACACTACATATCCACTTTCTGGAGATAGCGTTTCTAATTTATATGGAGGCCTCTCTTAAAATTATTATCGAAGAGAATAGACAGAAAAACATAAAAGGTTTATATGATTGTGAGGAGGATTTTAGACTGCTAAGTAAGGGTCATTTAGAGTGAGGCGTAGAGGCGCCCCATCGTTGGAGAGTCACGGGTAGTATGGTGAATCACGCAAAGATCCAGTACAAACCGGTCTCTGTTAGGGATCTGCTTGTAGAAATAAAGGATATATCTGAACTAATGATCGACCTAGCCTACTCATCAGCGCTCTTCCACAGTGAAGAACTAGCAGACGAAGTACTCGAACTTGAGGAGCGGGTAGACACCCTCACTTATATGTTAGACATGAACCTAATGCTCGCGGCGAGAGACGCAGAAGACGCAGAGACCCTCGCCAGCGTCTCTAGAGTGGCTTCAGCTGCTGAGAAGATTTCAGATGCAGCGGCTGATATAGCTATAATAGTGAAGAAGAACATCGGCATCCACCCTATAATCCGCGCGGCATTTGAGAAAGTGGAAGAGCGAATAGTACGTGCAAAGGTTAAGCCGAGCTCTATCCTCGTGGGAAAACGGTTCAGTGAATTAGAACTAGCTGCGAATATAGGCGTGGACATTATAGGAATCCGCAGGAATAAGGAGTGGATCATAAACCCCAAAGAAGATGAAGTTGTGAAAGAAGGAGACGTCCTCATTGCAAGAGGCGCCCCTCAAGGAGTGGTGGAACTGAAAGAGATCGCTGAAGGAGCTAGACTGAAGATGGGGGATTGAATCTATATGACGCGAAACGTGAAGACCTTCGACCAGATCGTGAATAAACTCGTAGAGCTTAAAGACACCTCGGAACTCATGATGGACCTAGCCTACTCATCCCTACTGTTAAACAGTCGAGAATTGGCAGAGGAGGTCCAAGAACTAGAGGAGCATGTAGACAACCTTCACACGGAGTTCGAGTTACTCGTTTTATCCAGCGGCTTCAAAGCTGAAGAGGCTAAGGACTTCCTCGGTTTAATAAGATTGGGGATAGTCACTGAGCAGATAGCGGACTCGGCGACGGAGATCGCTGATGTGGTGCTCAGAGGATTAAAGCCGCATCCCCTTCTGCGTTTAGTGATTGAGGAGGCGGAGGAGACCGTTACAAAAGTGAAAGTAGGGGCGAACTCTCCGTTAGTAGGGAGAACCTTGAGGGAGGCGAAGATTCCAGAGGAGACAGGAATGTGGGTTCTCGTTATCAGAAGGAAGGGACGATGGATCCGTCCGAAACCAGAGATTAAAATCGAGCCTGATGACGTCTTGATAGCCGCTGGTTACGCTGAAGGAGAAGAAGACCTGGAGAAATTAGCCTCCTAAGAATTCCTTTTTTACTCAGAGCACTCTATATTCCATTCCAGAGCGATAACTATGAGGAGTGAATTTCATGGCTAAAGTTTATAGAGTCATCGGGTTGGAAGGGTTCCCCCTCGTTAAGGAAGGAGACGATTTAGCCGAGATAATAGTTGAAGTTGCTGAAAAGGAAGGGTTCCCCCTAGAAGATAGGGACATAATAGTGGTTGCTCAGAAGATAGTTTCGAAAGCGGAAGGACGCCTTGTCCGACTAAGCGACGTGGAGGTTGGAGGGGAGCACCGAGAGACTGGAGAGTATGCTGAAAGGGACCCGAGGCTCGTCAAGCTCGTATTCAATGAGGCTAAGGAGACACTGAAAAAGTCAGAGGAGGCCATAGTTGTGGAGAATAAAAATGGGATGATCTGCATAAACGCGGGCATAGACAAATCAAACGTTGAAGGCAGAGATACCTACTCTCTCCTCCCCCTCAATCCTGACTTATCGGCTGACAAGCTCAGAAAGAAGATAAGGGAACTGGCAGGGGTGGACGTTGCGGTTGCAATCTGCGACTCTTCTAGCCGCCCCTTCAGAAGAGGACTTGTAGAGTTTACCATAGGCTTAGCTGGGATGAACCCTTTCCGGGATTACAGAGGAAAACCTGACTTGTTCGGGTATTTACTGAAAGTGAAGAATGTTGCAGTTGCGGATGAGATCGCCTCTTCTGCGGAACTGGTTATGGGAAACGGAGACGAAGCGATACCAGTCGCCATTATTAGGGGATTGGACTTCGAAATGGCTGAGGGGCACTCAGCAGAAGAGCTCTTCGTGAAGAGAGAAGAGGACCTCTTCAAGGGCGTCTTGTGAAGAACCAGATATGCTTCATCTCTAACTTTAGTTACCATCTCCCTCTGAGGTAGGGGTTCTGTTCCTTCTCTATCTTCATGGTCGTAAGGGGACCATGACCAGGGTAAACATGTAGTCTGTCTGGAAGTTTGCTTATCTTCTCTTTAAGAGTTCTTCTCATAGCTTCGGGAGATGAACCTGGAAGGTCCACTCTCCCGATGGAACCAGCGAACAGCGTATCTCCAGTGAAGATTCCTTCTCTTCCTAAGAGGGATATGCTACCCATCGTATGTCCTGGCGTATGAATAACCCTCAACTTCTCTCCTCCGATTCTGATCTCGTCGCCTTCTCTCAAGAGTATATCAGCTTTAAGAGGGGCGATCTCCATATTGTAGAAGGGCATAGACAAAGCTGGTTCGGTGAGATACCGCGCATCCAACTCGTGTATCATAATCGAGGCTCCCGTTCCATCCTTAATCGCGGCGTCTCCGGAGATATGATCAAAATGCCCATGGGTATTCACGATATAGGCTACGCGTAAATCAGAGCGCCGGATGAAATCAAGGATTCTGAACCCTTCACTCTCCGTTTCAAAGCCGGGATCTATGATGGCTCCTATCTTCGAATCAGAGTCCCAGACGATGTAGCAGTTAGTTGCTAAGGATCCGACAACGAACCTTCTAATCAGCATCTCCCCGTTAACTCTCCAAATTCACAGATTAATTCTTTTTAGGGAGAGGGTAACGTTATAACTTATCTATTCATTACTTCCCTTTTAGCAAATATGCGGTCTGGGTGGATCAATTGACGCGGTGCTGCCTAGGCATAGAATCTACGGCTGACGACTTCAGTGTGGGAATCGTCACCTTGGACGGTGAGATCCTCGCAAATGAGATGGACATTTACGTTCCAGAGAAGGGAGGGATACACCCGAGAGAAGCAGCTAGACACCACACAGAAACAGCGGGAAAAGTACTCTCTAACGCTTTGAGTAAAGCTGGAATAAACCCTAACGAAATAGAAATCGTCGCCTTCTCTCAAGGACCCGGATTAGGACCATGTCTCCGCGCAGGAGCCACAGCAGCACGTGCCCTTGCCTCCTACCTTAAAGTTCCCCTGGTAGGAGTTAACCACTGCGTAGCCCACATAGAAATAGGCAAGCACACAACTGGAGCGAGGGATCCAGTCACTCTCTATGTCTCCGGCGGGAACACCATTGTAGCCGCCTACGCCGCCGGCAGGTACCGAATCTTCGGAGAAACCCTTGACATAGCCATAGGGAACTGTCTAGATTCCTTCGCAAGGGAAGCGGGACTACAACAGAAGAAGGGATCACCCTTCGGAGCCTTAGTAGAGAGGATGGCGGAGAAAGGCGAGAGATTCATCTCTCTTCCCTATACCGTTAAGGGAATGGACCTCTCCTTCAGCGGACTCTTAACAGCCGCAAGTCAGGCTCTCCGTGACGGACATAGAATAGAGGATGTCTGTTATAGTTTACAGGAGGTAGCTTTCTCCATGCTCACAGAAGTGACAGAGAGAGCCTTGGCTCATACAGAGAAACCCGAAATACTCCTAACAGGGGGAGTAGCTGCCAACAGGAGATTGCAGTCGATGTTAAAGAGTGTTTCCGAGGAGCACAGCGTGAGGTTCTGTATAGTACCGAAGCAGTTCGCCCTCGACAATGGAGCCATGATCGCTTGGACTGGAATACTCGCTTATCGATCAGGATTAACTTTGCCGATAGAAAAAAGTTATGTAAGGCTCAAGTGGAGGCTGGATGAAGCTCCTATACCCTGGATGGGAGATTAGCGTTGTTAATGAAGAAAGGCGCAGAAGCGGACTTGTTCCTTGAAGAATGGCATGGCATGAAGGTTATCGTAAAAAAGAGGGTTAGGAAAGCCTATCGGATTCCTCAACTTGACGACGAGATAAGGACGTACAGGACCATTCATGAAGCCCAAATCATCCACCGAGCCAAGGAGGCAGGCGTTCCGACACCCTTAATCTTCATGGTAGACACCGCAGAAAAAACTATAGTCATGGAGTTCGTGGAAGGGAGACAGATTAAACGGTGCCTCAAAGAGATGCAAAGGGAGAAGAGACTGGGGCTCTGCCGATATATAGGAAACTTGATCGGCAAATTGCACAGAGAAGACATAGTACACGGGGACTTAACAACGTCCAACATGATCCTAACTAGTGAAGGCGTTGTCTTCCTCGTCGATTTCGGATTGAGCGAGATTAGTGAGGAACTTGAGGCTAGAGGTGTTGACCTCCACTTGATGAAGAGGACCTTCCAAAGCACTCATTACGAATATGCGGATGAATGCTTTGAAGCGGTTATGGAAGGTTATAAAGAGATCGTAGGTGAAGAGATCTACAAGAAAATCCTCACCAAGATCGCTGAAATAGAGAGAAGAGGTCGTTATGTATCCGAGAGGTGAAGAAGGAAATGGGAGGTAAGGTGGTCTTCCTCCTCTCTGGAAACATTCACAAATTTAGGGAAGCCCGTTTGGCACTCAAAGAATACGGGCTGAGTACTGCCCTGTTAAGGAGGAAAACCTTCGAGATTCAGAGCGACTCCATAGAGGAAGTGGCCTTAGTAAGCGCCCTTTACTCTGCGAAGAAGGTACGGTTACCGGTCCTTGTTGAGGACGCGGGGCTATTTATCGAAGGGTTATCCGGTTTTCCGGGGGTCTATTCCTCTTACGTGTTGAGAACTATCGGTAACGAGGGGGTGTTAAAACTCATGGAGGGCCTTAAGGATCGGAGAGCAACTTTCAGGTCTGCTGTAGTCTTCTGCGATGAGAATATGAAACCAAAAATATTCAATGGTGAAGTGAGGGGAGTTATCCTCGAAGAGAAGAGAGGTACAGAGGGTTTCGGCTTCGACCCTATCTTCGCCCCTGAGGAAGGCGATGGAAGGTCTTTTGCTGAGATGTCTATAGAGGAGAAGAGTGAGCTATCACATCGAGGAAAAGCCTTCAGAGCCTTCGGAGAATGGTACACATCAACTTACAAAGTATGAATTTCGAGACGCTGATGAGACGCGTCACCTTTATTAACTAAGGTTTAAATAGGAATGTTCTGTCTGTTAAAAGAGCGGCTAGGGGAGTTGATTTGCCTAAGAAGCCTAAAGGAAGATCGCATTCGATAAGGCCGGTGAGTAAGAGACCTCCCATCTGGTGTCGTTATCAGCCAGAGGAGGTTGAAGCTCTAGTGGTGAAGCTCACTAAGGAGGGGTACAATCCCAGTCAGATAGGCACAATCCTTAGGGACCAATATGGGATACCGTTAGTGAAGTACATTACCGGTAAATCTATAACTGAGATACAGAGGGAGGCGGGTGTGGCTCAACCGATCCCCATGGACTTCGACTCTTTACTTAGGAAGGCTGCGAGGTTACATGCCTACTTAGAGAAGAATCCTAAAGACGTCCATAACCGGAGGGCTCTTCAGCTCATCGAGGCTAAGATAAGGAAGTTGGCGAAGTATTACATTAGGAAAGGTGTTCTTCCGAAGGACTGGAAGTATACGCCTAAGGCAATAGCTTTCCTGTAGAACTGGGACCCTAATGCCAGAGCAACTACAAAGGAATTTATCCGCGTTTTTAGAAGGAGCTTCTAAGGCTGCGGATGTCATAAGAGATTATATAAGGATTGAAGGGAAGATTCGCGTAGTCTCCCATTACGATGCTGATGGTTTAGCTGCGGCGGGAATACTTGGAAAGGCTCTAAATCGTATGAGGGCTGTTTTCTCTATTAGGATTGTTAAATGGATTGATAGCAGACTAATTGAAGAATTAGCTACAGAGGAGCCTTCATTAACCGTATTCACCGATCTCGGAGGAGGAAATCTAGACCTCATAGAGAAGCACTTAAGTCAACAAATTCTAATTCTTGATCATCACGAAACCACGGAAAAAAAGCTGAAAAACGTTTTACAGGTTAATCCACACCTCTACGGAATAGATGGGAGTAAGGAGATAAGTGGTGCAGGCGTAACTTATCTTGTTGCAAAAGCTCTTGACGAGATAAATAAGGACCTTGCTCCTATTGCCGTCGTCGGGGCTCTAGCGGATATTCAAGATAGATACCCTAACAGAAGTCTCGGAGGAGTTAATAAGCTGATAGTGGAAGAAGCCGTGAACGCGGGTAAGATGGCAGTTGATACAGATTTGCTCATCTTTGGAAGAGAGACGCGACCGATACATAAGGCTCTAGCGAAGACCATGAACCCCTTCATTCCAGGCATAAGTGGTGAGGAGGATAAGGCCCTCGCCTTCCTAGTAGATTTGGGGATAAAACCTAAGGAGAAGGATAGATGGCGGGTATTAAGAGATCTCTCCGAAGAAGAGAAGAAGCTACTCTACTCCAAATTAGCCACTCTCCTCGCTTCTAAGGGATATCCGGTGAGCCACGCTCAAGGTTTGATAGGAACCGTCTATACTTTAATTGAAGAGGAACCCTGGACTCCTCTCAGAGACGCAAGGGAGTTCAGTCTTCTCCTCAATGCAGCAGGGAGGATGAAAAGACCTAGCCTAGGCGTGAGTATATGCATGGGAGATAGAGGATCTGCTCTAGAAGAAGTTTCTAAGGTGTTGAGTGAGTATAGAACCATGATAACCAAGTTCCTTTCCTGGGCTTTAGAGGAGGAGCGCCTTGAGGAGCTGGAGTCCATTTATCTCCTCAACGGAGGAGGCTTCATAAATGATAGTATGATAGGTACCGTTGCGACTATTCTATTGAATAATCTTCCGAAAGAAGAGAAGCCCTTGATCGCCTTCTCTATAATTGAGGATGAGGGAATCGCGAAGTTCTCTTCTAGAGGAACCGAAAGTCTGGTAGAGAAGGGACTGAACCTCGGAGAAGTGATGCGACTGGCTTCGAAAGAGCATGAAGGAAACGGGGGAGGCCATGACATCGCTGCCGGAGCCCAAGTTCCAATTGAAAAATTGAACGCTTTTATAAAGATGGTTGACGCCCTTGTCGGTAAACAACTGGAGGATGATTGATGGAAGCGAGGATCGTTTTAGAGTATGACAACGCAAGAATTGCGAAGGCTGTTGCTGAAGCTGTATCTCCGGATAACGTTAAGACCCCTAAAGGGATGTCCGTTCAAACGCATCTTGAAGGAAAGAGAGTTTTCACCCTTATATACTGTGAGAAATCCATTAAGACCCTTATAGCCACAATAGATGACCTGTTATCTTGCGTGAGGGTTGCTGAGAGGTCTCTGGAAGCGTTAAACTCCTCCTAAGTGTTAAACAATAATTTTAGATAGGAGCGTAACCATAACTCAAAAGAAAAATACACGGGATATTCATCGTCCACCTGATATAGGAGACAAGGTGAAATGCTTGATATCAACTTGATCAGAGAGAACCCGGAGGTTGTCAGGAGAGACCTCGCGAGGCGGGGTGCCGTCGATAAGATCGAGATGCTGGAAGAGTTGATTAAACTTGACAAGGAATGGAGAAGGTTACAAACTAAGTTGAGTAACTTGAGGCATGAAAGGAATGTTATCACCTTTGAAGTTGCTAGATTAAAAAGGGAAGGGAAAGATTCAC
>CAZOCN010000019.1:0-18898 GCA_964578315.1 uncultured Candidatus Bathyarchaeia archaeon | reverse complement strand
GATTCTACACAAGACCAAAAAAATACATAAATCAAATTTTAATTCAACGGATTCCTGTAATGAACTGAAAAGGGAAGATAGAGAAAAAGAGCTTTGAAGAACAGCGGAATTTACCTACGTTCATATTTTGTTTTGGATTAGAAACGCGCATAGCGTAGCTATAAGAGAGACGGCAAAGGCTAAGATGAAAGCTAGTTGGTAATTTCCATTCATATCAAAGAGGAGCCCGTTCAGATAAGTTCCTGAAGAGGCTCCTAGGGCATGAATAAGGCTTAACGTGCCGAATAGACCCCCTAGGGAGGGTTCTCCGTACATCTCTCTAAGCCAAACGGAGATCAGAGGAACCATAGAGAAGTAAGTTAAGCCGAACAACACGACGAAAAGAAGGAGTAGGGAAATGTTACAGGCGTATAGAAGCACAATTAAGGACACATTTCTGACCGCGTATATACCTACCAACATAGCACCCTTCCTGAACCTCTCTGCGAGGAAACCGCAAAGAAGGGTACCTATCCAAGTTAAGCCACCGATCATACCGAAGAGGTTAGCGGATATAAATTCTGAGATGCCTGTGCCATAGGCGAAGGGTGTTATATGGGATGCTACCGCGATGTCCGTAAAACCGCAACAGAAATATAAGATTATGGCGAGGAGATAAGGTTTGCTTCTCATCTGTTTTAGAATATTCGATTTCACTTGTTTAGTCTCCCCCTTTGCAGGATTAAGATTCGTTTCTGACCCAGACTTTACTATGACCAAAAGAAAAGCTGGGACTAATAATAGACAGATAATGCCTAACGTGATATTTGCGATGCGCCAATCATAAACTGTCATAAGGTATGCGGCTAGTGGAACGAAAAGTTGCTGCCCTAAGGGGAGACCGGATTGAGAGAAGCTTAGGGCAAGCATCATCTTCTTAGTGGCCGATCTTGAAATCAGTGCTGTATTGGCAATCAAGGCACCTCCCGCATAACCTATCGCTCCTAAAATGCCATGGAAGATCGCCAGTTCCAGCAGATTTGTTGCGATTCCTTTCAGGAGGAGACTTATACCTAAGAGGACACTAGCGACAAAGATCACTTTCTTGGGTCCAAACTTGTCGATTAATCTGCCTATAAAGGGTAGGGAAACTCCAGAGATTATAAGTCCTAGTGAGATCACTGCGGATATAGATGTTCGATCCCAGCTAAAGTCGTCGGTGAGAGGAGATACGAATATAGGAAAGGAGAACCATGACCCGCAGACAATTAGCATTATAAGGAAGGATGCTACTGCGATGATTCGCTCATCTCTCATGACCCCACATCCATTCTCGAATCTTCTTATCCGTAAGTTTGAAGATAAAAAATAATCTTTTGTGGTTTTAGATAGAGTTTTATTTTTAATTCGCTTTTATCTATAAATTTCCAAAGCTAGAATGGTTCGAGTGTTATGGAGTGGAGAAGATCTTTTTGGATGGTATGCGTAACGCATATGTTTCTCGAAGTTTATCTCCTTATACAGGTTGCTCTCATCCCCGTCTATATCCGAGAGTTTCAGTTGAGCTTTCTAGAAGCCTCTTTGGTGGCTACAGCTCCAAGTCTAGTACAGCTCCTCATGAATATTCCTTCCGGTTTCTTAGCGGATCGGTTCAAAACGAAGCATCTTCTATTTGCTAGCATGATGATTGAAGGCCTCTCAGCGCTTCTAGTTAGCCAAACAACCAACTTCTGGACTTTAGTACTGGGAGTCTCAGTGATGAGGGCCTCCTCTCCAATATATCACATCTCAGGATTGAGCCAGATAAGCAGAGTTGTCAGGAGAGAGCAGATAAGTAGATCGATGGGCTTTCATAACGCCCTCGGAAGCCTAGGCTCAGCCATTGGAGGCGTTAGCCTCGCCGTCTTCTTATCAACATTAGGTTGGAGATGGACCTACCTCTTCTGGGCTATCCCAATCCTCACTTGGGGCTTCATCATCTTAAAGTCCTCACAACTTGAAACTGGAAGATTCGGAGAGAGAGGCTCTGAGAAAGGAGGAGGCAGATTTAAAAGGTTATCCCTTGTCTTCTCTGCCGGCTTTCTGATCTTTCTAGTCGCTATAGGAATTAGAGAGATGGGAGTCACGGGAACACAGACCTTCATGACCACCTATCTCGTGGAGGTGAGGGGCACATCCGAAGCCACGGCCAGCCTTATCTTTGGACTCGGACCTTTCATGGGGATAGTGGGCTCGCTTAATGGCGGCTACTTAGGAGAAAGGATAGGTGCAAAGAAAGCGCTTAGTTTGTCCATCCTCGGCTGTGCTATTTCACTCTCTGCACTATCCTTATCAACGCAGGTTTACATGCTTCTGCTCATCTATCTCCTCTACGCTTTCTTCACCAATAGTGTATGGTCTCCTATGAATACCATAGTGGCGGACATAACACCTATAACAGTGAGGGGATTAAGTTTCAGCGTTTACTTCTTCACAGAAGGCCTAATAAAATCTGTAACGCCTACTATCGCGGCGGAGGTTATAGGGTTCTCTGGTATATGGTACATCTTCCCCTACAGCATAATCTTCTTAGTTATCAGTTTAGGCACACTCCAACTTCTCCCTTATTCCAGAAGGAGAGGGTTAAAGGAAAATCTTTAGAAGTTTAAAGAGAGGCATTAACAAGTAGGTGTCTAAGGTTGACGTGTTATTTCAGACATATGAAAGAGGTATTCGCTGAAGCTGGAGTAGAGGTTACGAAAGAGAACAAAAAAACGCATTGACCAGGCGATCCATAATATTGTTAGCGTGGAATACAAGAACTGTTCCCACACATGGAGGAAGGTGAAAGAGCTCCTGAAAAGCGGAGATACACGGAAGAATTTCATCAGTCAACTAAAGGAAGCATTAAAATAAACTTCATCGACCTCTATCTAAAGAGAGCAGATGGATCAGAATTAGGAGTGGGAAGAGATGAATTCTAGAGAGAGAGTTTTAGAGGCTTTAAATCACCGAGAACCTGATAAAGTTCCTATAGACCTCGGCGGAACGATCGATACGGGAATAACCGCTATTGCCTATAATAGGCTCAAAGCCTTTCTCAGGATAAGAACTGGAAAGTCACAGCTCATAGACATGGCTGGACAGATCGCTAAGGTTGAAAAGCCGATCTTGAGATTCGCACAAAGCGACTGTATACCCATTTTAATGGAACCGAAGGAATGGAAGCCCGGGATTCTACCGGACGGCTCGCCCTGCGAAGTCCCAGCCAAATGGAACCCAGTTAGGCTAGAAGACGGCTCGAGCGTTGTCTATGACAGCAATGGACATGAGATATACAGGCTTCCAAGTGGAGGTTACTATTACGAGCCAACAAGCTGTCCACTGAAAGATGTTAAGTCAGCCTCTGAGGTAGATGAGCACATTGACGCAATCAAGGCGCTCGACTTTCCATTCTTCGTCGATGAAGGCTACGATAACTTGAGAAAGAGAGCAAGGCTGCTCTACGAAGAGACAGACTACGCCCTCGTCGGCAATTTCTTCGGTCACATATACGCTGGGGGGCAGTACCTTAGGGGCTTCAGTAATTTCATGGTCGATTTAATGGCTAGGCCTGAGATCGCAAAAGCGATTATGGAGAGACTAGTCGAAGCTAACAAGGAGAAGTTCACAAAGTTCGTGGAGGCAGTGGGGGAGTACATTCAAGTTGTAATGGTCGAGGACGACCTCGGGATGCAAGATGCTCCTCAACTCAGTCCAATCCTTTATAGAAGAATGGTGAAACCCTATCATAAGGAGTTTTATCGTTTCATAAAAGCCAATTCTGACGCATACCTTCTCTTTCACAGCGATGGTTCTATACGTGCTTTCATACCTGACCTTATTGAGATGGGTGTAGATGCCATAAACCCTGTTCAGGTCTCGGCTTATGACATGAATACAGCTGAACTGAAAAGAGAGTTTGGAGATAAGATAGTCTTCTGGGGAGGAGGATGCGACACACAAAACGTTCTTCCCTTCGGAACCTCGAGAGAAATAGACGAAGAGGTGAAAAAGCGAATCTCTGATTTGGCGCCTAACGGGGGCTTCATATTCACACAGGTCCATAACATCCAGCCAGATGTTCCTCCGGAGAATATAGTGTCCATGTATAGTGCGGTAGATCGCCATGGACGTTACTGAAATAATCGTCTGAACAACAGAGGGAAGGATTAAATCGCTTATTAAAAAAGGGAGTGGGTTAAGGAGAGTATAAGAGAAAGAAATAATTGTGTTGGATATTATCAGCTTGAAGGTGTGTCTGAGGGGAGCATGAGAGAAGTTACTGCGAAGTGCCCTGGTCATTTAACCGGAATATTCCAGATCTGTGACGAACCTGAAGACCCGCTTTTGAAGGGTTCTCGAGGAGCCGGCGTCTCCATAACACATGGAGTTACAACGAAAGTGAAAGTTGAAAGAGCGCCTCGATCCCACTTTAAAATAAGAATTAATGGTGTTCCAACAACCGACGCCATCGTTTCAGAGCATGTACTCAGAACACTTCTCCAGCATACAACCAGCGATTACAACATCGAAGTAGACCATAAATTGGAGGTTCCTATGGGGGCTGGCTTCGGCTCCAGCGGAGGAGGAGCCTTGAGTTTGGCTCTAGCCCTAAACGAAGCCTTGAATCTAGGACTCTCGAGAGTTGAAGCTGCACAAGTAGCTCACATATCTGAAGTGGAGTGCAAGACGGGTCTCGGAACAGTTGTTGGAGAAGCCCATGGAGGATTCGGGATCAGAGTGAAACCCGGAGGTCCAGGCATCGGAAAAATTGAGTGGATACCCCTCCCAAGAGATTACGTTGTGGTATGCCTCAGCTTCGGGCCTTTATCCACAAGGAATATACTCACAAATGAGGATACCCGCAAAAGGATAAATACGGCTGGAGGAGTCCTATTAGAAAAACTAATTCAAAATCCGAGTCCAAAGTATTTCATGGAACTCTCCCGGAAATTCACCGAATACGTGGGGCTAGTATCAAAGAAAGTAGATAAGGTGCTCAAGGAGGCTGAATCCCTCGATTTACCATGCACTATGGCTATGCTCGGAGAGTCTATCTTCTCCCTCGTTTACAGAGAAACCGCGGAGGAGATACTGGAACTCTTTCGCAGACATGCGTCCAGAGGAGATTTCTTAATAGTCTCTGAGGTGGATAATGAGGGGGCGAGAATCCTTGAGTGATGTCTGGCCGGAACATCCGAGAGCGGAATCCTTGAAAATAAGGGAGAGAATAGTCCACTATTATAGATTGGGGGTGGTGTCTCTGGAGGGACTTATCGCCCATGGAAGAGGAGAAGCATTTGATTACCTTCTAGGAGAAGAAACCACGCCTTCTGCTCTAAAAGCTATTCACACAGCGGCAGCCGCCCTCCTTTTAGCCCAGAAACCAGTCATTTCAGTGAACGGAAACGCCGCTGCTTTGGCGTCGAAGGAAATCGTTGAGTTAGCTGAGGTTGTAGGAGCCGGTATAGAAGTTAACCTTTTCCACCGTTCTCTCAAAAGAGAACTGGCAATAAAAGAAGTTCTTGAAAAAACAGGCGCAGAGGAGATACTAGGGATCGGTGACGCCGCTTCAGCGCGCATACCTGAAATCTTCAGCGAGAGGAGGAGAGTGGACCCGAGAGGGATATTAACCGCAGACGTGGTTCTTGTTCCTCTGGAAGACGGTGACAGGACAGAAGCTCTTAGAAAAATGGGTAAAACTGTAATCGCCATAGACCTCAACCCCCTATCCAGAACGGCGCAGTTGGCATCCATCACCATAGTTGATAACATCGTTAGAGTTATGCCTCTCATGGTAAAGGAAGCCAAAACTCTAGAAAGAGAGGATCCGCAGAAACTCAGAAAAGTTTTAACGCAATTCGACAACAGTGAAGTTCTTGGGAAAGCAATAGAAAGAATCAACAGGAGACTCTTTGAACTGGCTGAAAAAGGAGTCTATCTAGACATCTACCATGATGAGCTCAAGCCTTCACGCAGAAAAAGACAGTTACACATAGATCCTAACGAAAATAAGATAGGAAAGGAGACTTGTGATTAAAGTCAAATTCGGACGGTTGATCGCTATGAAAAAGTTTGGCCATTTAATCTCTGAATTCTTCCTATTCCTTGTAGGCCTCTTTCTCTTCATCGATGGATTCTTCCAACATAGAATCAAATATAATTACCCTTCAGACATTGCATGGCTCGACCCCTACATAAACCACGGCTGGATCGGACTCTTCTTTATGATAGTGGTTCTAGGGGTCTGGGCGCTCTCTCTTAAACGTTAATTCATCAGAGGTATGTAACAACATCTCCATCTTAGAGAGGCCCTTTTGGAGTAAAAACCGTTACGTATAGAGATGGTCCCAGAATAAAAAATGAGTGTTTGGAGCTGCGGCGTATTATTTTATAGCGGCTTTGCCTTTTTCAGAGATGATATACTTTCCCTTTATGGGGCTCTCTACGTATCCATTCTTTTTTAGACCTCGAAGTTTAGCCATAACTTTCCTCCATTCTATACCGGCCTTCTCACCTATAGCTTTACAGCCAGAAGCCTCCGGGAGCTCACTGAGAGCTTTGAGTATAGCTATTTCCATCTCTCCTAACTCGGACAAAAAAACTCACACCTAGAATATTTCTCTTATATTGCAACTAATATCTTTTATCGTACACTTCCTTTGATTTTGGGTAGGATCAGACGCATCGCATTGAGGATCACAGCCAAGGATAGACCCATGTCGCCGAGGGCAACAGCCATCCACAGAGTGACGAAGCCGGGAAACACTAGAAAGGCGAGGCTCCCCTTTATTAGGATAGAAGAGACTATGTTTTGTCTTACAATACTAAGAGCTTTCCTTCCTAACTTAACGAGGTAAGGTATTTTAGATAAATCATCCTCCATCAAAGCTACATCCGCGGTCTCTAATGCAATGTCACTCCCGATTACTCCCATAGCTACTCCGACTTTGGCTGCAGCAAGTGCTGGAGCATCATTTACGCCGTCTCCAACAGCAACCACACGATCATCTATCTCGGATAGATGCTTCTCTATTATCTCCACCTTATCTTGAGGGAGGAGACCTGCGTGGTAGTGGTCTATTCCTAGAGAAGCCGCTATGGCCTTAGCTGTTCGCTCGTTATCACCTGTTAACATTTCCACGTGAATCCCCATCTCTTTTAGGTCTCTTATACAACCGGGAGCATCCTTTCGGATCTTATCCCTAAAAGCGATGATTCCTACAAGTCCTTCCACGGATCCAACTAGAATGACTGTTTTACCTTCATTCTCCAACTTAGTTATTATGTCCTCTGGAACCTCGATTTTAAGGTCGTGGAAGATTTTAGTGTTGCCTACGGAGTATAATTTGCCATCGATCTGGCCCCTTATACCTTTCCCAGGAACCGCCTCGAACTTCTCCACAGGTACTAACTGCTTCTCTTCAGCCTCCGCTTTTTCCAAGAGAGCCTTTGCCAATGGGTGTTCGGAGAACTTCTCCAGAGAAGACGCAATTGATAGCACATCTATCTTAGGGTCAGATAGCGTTATAACGTCTGTTACTTCGAATTTACCTTCTGTTAGAGTCCCTGTCTTGTCGAAGGCGAAGACCTTAGCCTTTCCGACTTCCTCAACGTAGGCACCACCTTTTATGAGTATCCCATTTCTCGCTCCGTTGGTTATAGCAGAGACCATAGCGATAGGCGTTGAGATAGCAAGAGCGCAAGGGCAGGATACTACAAGCAGAACCAACGCTCTGTAAATCCACTCTTGGAAGGGCATTCCTAGAAGTAGCGTAGGAATTACGGCTACTAGAACTGCTAAAGCTATTACAGTTGGAGTGTACCATCTTGAGAACTTCTCGACGAACCTTTCTGCGGGGGAGCTCTTCCTACGGGCTTCTTCCACAAAGTTCACAATCTTGCTGAGGAGAGTCTCGCCATATTCGCGAGTGACTTTGATCTCCAGATACCCCTCATTATTTATGGTCCCAGCGTATAACTCGTCACCTACGTCCTTTGGAACAGGCAAGGATTCACCAGTTATAGGAGCCTGATTAACACTTGAGGAGCCTCTAATAACCACACCATCTAAGGGAATCTTCTCCCCCGGTCTTATCAACAAAACTTCTCCCGCGGCGACGTTATGAGCGTGAACTCTAACCTCTCGACCCTTTCTTCTTACTGTTGCTACGTCTGGAGCCAACTTTAACAAGTCTGCAATCGACCGCTTCACTCTTTCTCCCGTATACTCTTCTAAGTTCTCTGCAATAGAGAATAGGAATACGATGGAGGCTCCTTCAATTCCATGCCCTATAAGAAAGGCTCCTACAGCAGCCACCGTTATCAAGATGTGAATGTTGAAGCGTCTCTTGATCACCGCTTCTTTGAGACCGCTGAATATTACTTCACGACCAGAGAGGACAACGACTAATATGAAGAGAAGTTGAGATTCGATATAAAGAGCGAAAGACGTCTCTAGGACGTAACCAGAAATCAGCGTAACTAATGAAGCGACAGTGAGGATTACCTCCTTCTTCCAAGATTTTGAGGGCTCCACCTCAGTTTTTAGAGAGCAGACTGGACAAAAAATAGAGTGTTCGGGGTCTATCTGCTCTCTCAATTTTTATTATCCTCACGTTTCACAGGACCCTATCTTAAAGGATGTTTATTAAACTAATGCTAAAAAAGAGGGCAATCTTAATAATTTTTATTAATACTCATTGAGCATGGTATTAATGGTGATTTCATGCCCGTCGTCAGCATATCCTTAAACAGTAATTTACTCCGGAAGCTCGACGAGTTTTCTGAGAGTAGGGGTTACTCAAGTAGGTCTGAGGTGATCCGCGACGCCGTCAGGAGTTTCCTCTCTGAGTATACTATAAGTGAATTGAGGGAAGGGATGGTTACAGCTACGATTACTGTCATGAACAGTTACGGAAGAAGCGACGTAGAGGAACGACTTATGAAGCTCCGCCACGACTATGATGAGACGGTGACTGGCAATATGCACCTACATATCGATAGGGATTACTGTCTTGAAGTGTTCATTGTAGAAGGAGATATAGGGAGGGTCAGAGAGTTCATAGGAAAAATCCGCGCCATTAGAGGAGTGGAACACGTAAAATACACCGTTCTACCCCTACTAGAACGAAGTCAATAGACTGAACACAAGACCTCCAATTTTCTTTCCCTAATAGTCAAAACTAGAAGGTGGAAGAAGAATTATTAAATTAGCTGATAAGAAGAATAGAGTTACCCTATCAACCATGGATTAGAGGTGATTTCCGTCTCTTACCCATTAATTTAACTCTTCCGATAACATCTGAAAGCAGAGTTGAGAGCATCCTACAGAAAACTGTGTTATTAGAGTAAACCGCAATATTGTTACCCTCGGAGTCTGACGCTTCTTTATCCGTTAACTTGGCCAAGAGGAACTCCTTTTGATCAACGTTTATAAATACCATTCGTGACCAAACGTTAACTTTCTCAACTTTACAGATATACTTCAACTCGCGGATGAAATAGCTGTTTGGAGAGTCAGCTGGGACTCTAACTTTGACCCTCACTCGCCTTACGCTCAATTGATCGAAGAGCTTATTACATTTCTTATAAACTGGCAATAGCATTTCCTCAGTGGATACTATCTCCACCGTTCCCTTGGCTCTGGCCATCATCTCCTGAATCTTACGGAGAATTCTGGATTGACCTTGAATGATCCACATCGTCTCCATGGAATAGTCGGACTCAAGCCTTTTCTTCTCAAAAACGCGTTCTAAGAGGGAGATCGTAGACTCTAAGTCACTTTTCCTCCTATCGAGTGATTCAAGGAAGGGTTTGAAGGCGTCGAGGGGTGATGTAGGGGCATATACCCTAGGCTCCTCGGGTATCTCGATAACCAGACCCCTCTCAATCAGCTTCTGCAATGTCTTGTAGATCTTAGATCGGGGCACACCACAGAAGGTACTTAACCTTCCTACCTGAGAAGCCCCGCAAGTTACGAGAGAAACGTAAACTTTAGCTTCATATTCAGATAGACCAAAACAACTATGAAGTTTCTGCCAGAGAGGTATAGAAGATTGAATTAAGGAATTTATAGTTAACGGAGAGAGCCTTTCGGGCTTCTCCTCTGCCTCTGGTAAATTTTCAGTTCTACTCAGACTCTTTACACCCCCAAATTTCCGTTTAGCAACGTATCTGTAAATTCCGACTTCAAAGATTTAAGTGTTATTATAACTTACACTTACAATTATGTCTTAAAGTGGTACTGTTATTTACACTAACATTTATATCTCCTTCGCATCCATGATTTTTGGGGCGAAGGTTGTGAGTGGAGATTACCGTTCAGAGGTCTTGAGGTTTGTTTTGGAGCAAGGGAAGAAAGGGGTCACTGCCTCTGAGGTTTACAAATGGATTAAAAGAGTTTTTGGTGAGGAGAGCGTCTCTAGGACGGCTATCATATTTTACCTTAATGAGCTCTGTGAAAGGGGTTTATTGACTTACGTAGAGGAAACTGGGCGGGGTGGAAGGCATAAGAAATATATAGCTGTCGTCGACAAAATGGATTATTACAGGCAGGTAGCTGAGGATGTAATAAGGAGAATGTGCCGAGAGAACCCGGAAGCTACAATCCAAGGTTTTTTGGAAGCACTCAGGAAAGAACGGACACTTCTAAATACGAAATTGTTAGATCGCCTTTTAAAGGAGATCTTAAAAATTAAAAGCAGTATGGAGCAGAATCTTTCCTAGGGAGTGACCTAACGCTTGATTCTAGAAAGGACTCTTAGAATTCCTCAAGAACTCTATGAGTTTCTAAAGAGAGAACATACACTCTTGATTAAAGGAGAGCCTGGAACGGGAAAGACAGTTCTATCTTTAGAGTTACTTAGAATCTTCTCAAAAGATAATACGGGGGTTTACTTCTCCTCACGGGTTCCAAGGGATGTACTTTATGAACAGTATCCATGGTTGAAGGAATCCCTGAAAAATGGGCGCGTGATAGTTCCTGGCGATTTAAAGATCGAGGATTTGACTTTAGAGACAGTTGAGAGTTTTATAGAACACTTAATAGAAACCCTAAAGAAGACAAGTAATCCTTTTGTTGTAATAGATAGTTGGGACGCTTTAGTTAAGGGACTTAACCCTTCAGAGAGGATAATCGAGGAGAAAAACATCTTATCCGTGATTTATTCCATTAAGGGGCGGGTTATTTTTGTGATGGAGGCACCGGAGACAACCTCCCTAGATTACTTGGTTGATGGTATAGTAACGTTGAAGGACGTCGATGTTTATAGTGGAGAGGAATATGAAGCAGGGGGGAGGAGGCGTATAGGAGTTAAAAGTCTTAGGGAGATGGAACTGAATAAGTTGAGGGGAATCCTGAGGTTACAGAAGAAGTACATCTTCACACTCCAAGATGGCCGTTTCAGGTCCATCCAGCCCTTCGGCGGTTTCCTTCCTTCAATCCTCTTAAAGCCGAAGCCCATAATTGACCCGGACGAGAAGAGGGTGTCGTCGGGAATAGCGGATTTCGACGCTGTCCTCAACGGAGGACTGGAGAGGGGAAGCTTCAACTTAATTGAGCAAGGGTTTGGAGTTGGAATGCGCATAACGCACTCCATTCTGATACCGATGATCGTCAATAACGTGAACCTCGGGAGAGGCGTTGTAATAATCCCAAGCGAAGGCTTCTCGATAGATAAAGAGAGGAAGATACTGGAGGCTTTCACTGACGAGAAAGCCGTAGATAAGCAAATAGTGTGTTTCTCGCGTTCAAGCATAGAGAAGAAAGCGGGAAGACCGATCTTAAAGGAGGACCCGAAAGCTGCCTTAGAGGAGTTATTATCTGTAATTGATGACCTTAAAAGGAAGCTGAACGGACCTATGTTACTCCTTATCGGAATAGATACCCTCGAGCACATATTCGAATTTGAAGCTTTAAATAACTTCATGGGAGAGCTGGTTTCTCGTTGTTCAGAGGGAGAAGATGTCATATTGGCTTACGGATCCGAGAACCTGAACTCTATCAGATCCGTTGGGAATATGACTACTACACATTGGAAGCTTAACTTCATCCATAAAACCCTCCTGATAAGTGGCATTATACCACAAACCGGACTTTACGCTATGGTTCCAGACTTATCCAAGGGCTTCGTTAAAATAGATTTCATCCCGATCGTCTAGAAAACTTGAAACATAAGTTTTTACTGGAAAAACTATTACTCTAGTAGAGTAGATCAGTCCTTCTGAGGGGCGAGGCGTGATTAGAATTCTTGTTGCAGACGGCTCTCCCGCTTCTCTGAGTCTAGCTAAAAGATTTCTTGAAGGAGAAGGCTATGGGGTTATAACGGCTTCTTCAGGCATCGAGGCCATTGAGAAGGTATTCTCTGAAAGGCCGGATTTGGTTTTATTAGACATCGAGTTACCGGCGAAGGATGGGTTCAGTGTCTGCGAGGCCATTAAGGAGAATCCAGAGACAGCGGAGATTCCTGTTCTGATATTCACTAGGCTCAGTAGACGGGAAGATCGAGAGAGAGGATTGAAAGCTGGAGCCGATGATTATCTGGTAAAGCCCTTCTCTGCCGAAGGGCTTCTCAGAGCGATTAGGAAACATATCCGGAGAAGTAGGGAAATAGAAGTACCCTCAGAAGGATACATTCTCCGCATTTCAAGGGATGATTGGGAGAGGGAAGTTTACGCTTCAAAGAGGTACTATGTGGGGGTGCCTAGGAAGTGGAAGACGGGCTTGATAGTCTTCTTCGCTAGGAAGACTGACATAGGAGACTCTATAATAGGATATGGAATAACTGGAACCGTCAAGAGAGTAGAGGAGATAGATGAAGCTGAGAGGGAGAGGTGTAAAGAGAAAGGCTGGAGATGGGTTCTCAATTTTACTAGTATGGTGAGGTTCCGTCACCCCCTCCCGATAAAGGACACGGTTCTCGGAAAGGAACGGGCTAAAGGTAAAACTTTACATGGACTCCCCTTAGATCTCCAGAAGATTTTAAGCATCATCCATGAAGCTGAAGGACTTACTCCCTAAAAGGACAGGTTTCTACTTTACCTTTCCTCCCTTTGAATTTAATATGCCAGATTATAACAGCTAGAAATTCGCTATAGGCTGAACCTAAAGTTATTGAGGATACGAGGAACTAGACCTTTGACACTTAACTAAAAGGGTGAGAATTGAAAAAGACTCTACTCTATAGGATCCATTTGGAAGGAAGCAGAATAGCTTGCAAGGCGGATGGCGAGGTTCAGAGTGCGCCACTTAACCAGTTCTCCATGGATGAACACAAGCGGTACTTCAGGATCGCAACGACAACTGGACATGTAGCAAGAAACCTTCTTGTGATTCCAGTTTTTTAGTGGTGGAGATAGACGAAAAGAAACATCCTAATGGCGTCCCATCTAACACCTACGGAGAATTTGTCTGGCAAGGAATCGTATTCAGGGGGAGGACAACCCACTTAAATGATGAAAAGGACTGGATGAAGAGCGGTCTCAAGGCAATAATTGACATCTCAAGTCAATAGACGAATAATAATAGTCAACCTCTCGATGATGGGTTAATTAGAGTAGCCTTCAGAGAGAGGACCCATCACTACTCGTTAATACGTCAGAGAGCATCTTAGAGGACACCGTTACCTTTAATATTCCGTTTTTTATTTTTTTGTGAAAGCGGGGCTGTAATCCAGTATGGAAGGGTTAATTCGCGTTCCCTATGAGCGGTCTTTCTTTGAAGAGGTTGCTCTAACCATGTTAATCTCCTTCCTCGCCATAGAGGCTTTATCTCTCCTTGGTTTCTCTTCAAGCCCCCTCCGGTCTCTGCCGTATCCGATAGGCGTGGGAGCGGAAATTCTCGTCATAGCTGCTTCCATCCTTGGAGGCTACGGCCTTCTCAGTAGATCTAGAACCGTGCTTCAACTCTCAGTTATTCCTCCAATTCTGGAGGTCTTTACCAGCCTTTACCGCCTATTCTTAAAGCCTATGTCTAGCCTCGTCTCTTTCGAGGCTTTGCCGCCTTTAATTTTGATATTCATGGGAGCCTCTACGCTCTACTGTTTAACAAAAGGGCTTCAAGAGAGGGTTTCAGACCGATATGCCTCTCTGGATTCGGAAACGGAGTCTGAGAACCTCTACGCTGTCGAGTTGGAGAATTTAACCAAGGTTTACGAAGTAGGACCCGTTAAAGTTCCTGCGATAAATGGAATCACCATGAAGGTTCGGAGAGGAGAGTTCGTTGCAATAATGGGTCCTTCAGGATGTGGTAAATCTACGCTTCTGAATCTGATAGGAGCCCTCGATAAACCGACATCGGGGAGGGTCCTCATCGACGGAGTTGACATATCGCTCTTAGACGAGGATGAGAGGGCTCAATTAAGAAATGAGAAGATAGGGTTCATCTTCCAATTCTACAATTTAATTAACCGTTCAACGGTCCTTAGAAACGTTGAGCTTCCGGCTCTTATGTTAAACTTACCTAGGAAAAAGAGGGTGGAGAGAGTGAAGAAACTCCTTGAAGTAGTCGATTTAAGTGGGTTGATAAATCGGAAACCGAAGACTCTCAGCGGAGGTCAGCAGCAGAGGGTAGCCATCGCTAGGGCTCTGATGAACCAGCCGAAGGTAATACTCGCTGACGAACCAACCGGGAACCTCGACTCTAAAGCGGGAAACGAAGTGATGCGTTTCCTGAGAAAACTGAACAAGGAAACTGGAACGACACTAATAGTTGTAACTCATGACAAGGAAATAGCCTTAACTGCGGATAGAATAATCTATCTGAAGGATGGAAGAATAATGAAGGAGGAGGTTGTTGAGCATGAGGGGGACTGAAAGGAAACAATTTCTCATCCTACTACTTGCAACCACCTTACTCCTAAGCATATTCTTTTCTAATCTACCCTACGTTCATGGTAAGCCTTCAGCAGATATGGAGGTAAAGATAGTTGTTTGGGGAGAATCCTCCGCTTATCCCATCTCCGTCTCTCCCGGCGCCCAGAACGTTCCACTCACTATAGAAGTCATCAATCTCTCCCCTTACGCTCTAAGCGGGATATACGCCACGCTTAAACTTTCCTATCCCTTCGAAGACTATTATACTGGCGGAGACGAAGCCGTCGCCCGTGGAATATCGCTAGACTCGTTCAGCCAATTTGGAGAGGTCAAGCCCTCCGGCTCCTTCGCTCTCACTTTCCGATTGAATATAGATAAAGACGCAAAGCCTGGAGTCTACAATTACACTATGGAATTAGAGTATTACGTTGTATATGTCGGTCCTCAATATGTGGAAGGCAAACCTAAATCGATGAAGATCTCGATACACCTCCACAATAGACCACCTAACATCGACTCTTTCAGACCTTCCAACATTACTCCTGCGGTTTTAGTTGGAGACTCCTTGAATTTCACCAGCGTCTGCAGCGATCCAGATGGAGATCCTCTAACGTACGAGTGGAAATTGGATAATGTGGAAGTTTCGAATATGAGTTATTACGTATACGTTCCCACTGAAGAAGATGTAGGCGTCCATACTATAATATTAACTATTAGCGATGGGGAACTCACCGCTTTTCAGAGTTGGACAGTTACCGTAAATATTCTTCCTCAACTCTATCTCTCCATCGACGATAACCATGTCTTCGGAGGGAAGGATAATAGCCTCTTCCTGACTATACAAAGTGAAGTCTGGAGCGGAACAGTACAAGTAGGGATTAACCTACCTCCACCCCTCGCAGTTTACAGTAACCGCTCCTGGACATTCAAATCTGTTGAACCTAAAAGCGCTGTTAGTATTCCACTTGAATTGTACGTTCCCGCAAATTTAATCGGAGGAACCGTCTCTGGCACGTTAACCGTATCTTACCAAGATAAGTACGGATCCTCCCATGCAGACACACTAGTATTAGACCTTATAGTAATAGCCCCTGAAGAGCCGACCTTGGCTATGTGGGTCTCCAACAGCCACATAAAGGGTGGCCGTGACAATGTGTTGGAGATCAGCCTTAGGAATGAAGTCTGGAGCGGAACAGTACAAGTCAAAGTCGCTCTACCGGCGCCCTTAGTGGTTTATGGGAACCAGAGTTGGACCTTCAGGAACGTTCAGCCAGGGGAGGAGGTTAACTTTTCTATCCGCCTATACGCTCCTCTCAGTGTTATAGGGAGCACAATCCCCGGAACCTTAATTGTCTCTTATAAGGACGAGAAGAAGGTATCCTACACTAACACTTTAAACTTGAACCTTGATGTGACCGCTTCTAGTGAGGATTGGTTGACGGTTTATCTCTCCGACAACCACATCGTAGGCGGCTATGACAACTTAATCGATATAAGACTTAAAAATAGCGTCTGGAGCGGAACCGTGAAAGTCTCCATTTCATTACTCGCCCCCGTTGCCATATACGGTAATCAGACATGGGTGATAGAATCCGTTAAGCCAGAGGATGAAATTCTTATTCCACTCCAGCTGTACGCTCCAGAAACTATGATAGGGAGTACCATATCGGGCTCTCTGACGGTTAACTACGAAGATGGAAACGGAACAGCTTACGTGGACACATACCCCTTCAGCCTAGTTGTAGACGGCAGAGTTGACTTAGTAGCATATGATCTATCTCTTAGCCCCTCCACTGTAAGCCCTGGAGACACCGTCACTTTCACCGCTACACTTCTTAACAGAGGAAATGTCCCCGCTCTCTTCACTAATGTATCCATCCAAGGAAGCACAGTCCTCGATTTAACCTCAGAAAGTAGCAGTTACATCGGAGAAGTGGATGTAAACTCACCTGTACCCTTCACTTTAATCGCTAACGTTAAGAGTGGAGTGGCTAACGGAAGCTATCCCCTGACTGTGACTGTGACGTATCAAGACAGCCGCTATAGAAGTCATACGATGACTCTAAACGTGGAATTTAATGTACAGAAGATTGTTCACGGGGAGCCGCCTCCATCCATAGAGTCGGAGGCTGTTAGGTTCCTATATGAAGGAGGGTGGGTGATAATCGTCGCTTCTGTTTCAGCTATAGCCATTCTGGTCTTCTACATGCGTAGACTTGGTAAAAGTAAGAAGAGCGGCGGAGCGTAACGGAGATGTCACTTTTAGAGCTCTCCTTTGAGGCACTTAAAGAGCGTCGTCTGAGGACTGCACTTACGATAATTATGGTTATGATAGGAGGAAGCTTGATTGTAGCCGTTAACGGCATTAGCACAGGGACAGTGACCTTCGTTAATGAGCAGTTCTCTTTTTTAGGGGCTAACCTTTTGGTAGTTACTCCTCGAGGACAAGACTTTGAGATCACCGATGCCGTGATTAAGGACATCTCCAGGATTGATGATGTTCTGTCTGCTGTGCCTTTCATCCAGCAAGTTTCCACCGTTTCATCTAGAGGGAAGTCACAATCTATAGTTGTCATGGGCATCGATAATGACAAATTAAAACTGATATTTCCCTCCTTCTCCTTGAGCGAAGGAACTATAGTCCAGCCATCGGATAGGATAGGGATACTACTCGGATATCAGGTTGTATATTCCAAGGGAGAGGAGGAGCCCTTCACCCGATTAGATCAGACGGTTAAGATACACTATAGGAAAACTGTGAATGGAGAATCCGTTATACTTCACAAATCCTTCACGGTAAGAGGCATAATGAGTTATATAGGGAGTGGAGTGGTTCCTGTCGATCAGATGGCTTTCATATCCATAGAGGCTGCCAACACCTTATTTGGGAGCGGAGGAGAATACGATGGAATATACGTGATCACCACAGATCCGGAATTGAACACTAAAGTTTCTGATGAGATATCTGAAAAATATAACGTGAACATACTCTCACCAAAAACCATAACGGATACCATAAACAGGGTAAGCTCCGCGATCTCCCTATTCGTCGGTAACATCGCTGCAGTTTCCCTTCTAGTAGCGTCAGTGGGGATAATAACTACACTATGGACTTCTATGCTGGAACGAATACGGGAGATAGGGATACTAAAGGCTATAGGATTCAGCAACCGTAAGATATTGACGCTCTTCCTAAATGAAGCCATAATTATAGGGTTAATCGGAGGAAGCGTAGGACTGATTTTTGGAGTATTTCTATCCTACATTATGAAGAGTTTCTTCCAAGGAGAATTTGCAATGATCAATCCGATCTTCCTTCCAGAAACCTTCATCAACACGTGGCTTTTATGCCTAGGACTTAGTGCTATTGCTGGTTTCTATCCCGCATGGAGGGCTTCCAAACTAGAGGCTGTTTCTTGCCTAAGACATGAATAGGGAACTCTAGAACCCTCACAGGATAGAGAGAACTGCAGTAAGGTTCCCTTTTAGTATGTCGATAATTGTTTGAATTTGATTTGTCTGTAAACCTATAGCAAGAAATGAAATACCAAGCAGGAGTATTAGGGCTCCTACGATTCTTCTTTCTGAAGTTTCTTCGAACAATACCTCTCCCGCTCTTCCAGTGTGTTAAACATTAATTATAAGTGCTTCTCTAGAGCAGCCTTGATCATCCTCTTCGGGACAGCGCCTATGATTCTATCAACTTCAACACCGTTCTTCAATAGAACAAGAGTTGGTATGCTGAAGATCTGAAATTCCGCCGCGGTCCTCTGGTTCTCGTCCACGTTCAGCTTACCGAAGACAACTTTACCTTTAAGTTCCTCCGCAAGCTCTTCCACTATGGGGCTCACTATTCTACACGGTCCACACCAAGGAGCCCAGAAGTCAACGAGCATAAGGGGATAGCGACTCACAGTCTCTTTGAAGTTGAAGTCGGTTAGAACTATAACGGAAGGAGGGGAAGTGTCGCTCTTTCTCTCCTCAAGGAGCTTTCTGAGCTTCTCCCTTCTTATCCTATCCAGCTCTTCATCCTCAACCGTATCAAACTCATTCAAGCCTTACAACCTTCATTGGATATTATTTT
>CAZOCN010000018.1:0-18921 GCA_964578315.1 uncultured Candidatus Bathyarchaeia archaeon | reverse complement strand
GTAGAGGTCAAGCATGCGTTCTAAGGTGTTGGCTGGATAGGCCTCTCCTTTAATAGGTCCATCTGGAAGAGGCTCCATAATCCTCTTCGGCAAGGTATCATCCTTTCGGGTAAAGCCTTCTCTGGCATTAAAGGCCCTTGTAAGATTGAAGGAGCGTTCACCGACGAGGAGTAATTCCATGGGAGAGGCGTCCCAGCCTGTCACAGATTTAAAGATCGTCATTAAAGTTCTTATGGAGATTCCCGCTGGATAAAACGTAAACCTACAAACTACCAGACTGTTGTAGAGTCCCATGAGGTCCTCTCCTATTTTTACAAGTTTAACCTTCCGTGGTCCAGTTTCGAGTCTGTCTTGGGGGACGAGTGAAGAGTCTATTCCGATCTCAGGTGCTACGTTGTCCTCATTCTCGAAACTGTCGTCATGATAAACTTGGAGGTGTGTGGCTCCCCTGTCGGAAGTTGCGTAGGTGAGCCCCATTCCTTTCTTGCCTCTAGGTTCATGCATAGGGAGTTCCATCCCTTTAACGTGGAGTGCCCAATCTTCCGAGCCGTAGCCGATTTTCTCGGCAGCCCTTTTAACGCCTTCGGCTAGTATGGCACCTATCCCTTCCCTCCTTGCTATTTTATGGATCATCTGTATAATTGCGTCACCGTTTCCCCATGAAAGGTCTATTCCGTCAGTATCCCTCTTAGTGATAACTCCCTTCTCGTAACATTCCATCGCGAAGGCTATAGAGACTCCTGTCGAGATAGTATCTAGAGTGTATTTATTGCATAGCTCGTTGGCCTTCGCTATTACTTCTAGATCGTCATTTAAGCATAAGGAACCAAAGGAGGCGCAGGTTTCATATTCAGGTCCTCCATAGGTGGGGTCCGTGAGATAACGTCCCTTTGTTTCAACTATCCTATAATGAGCGTCTGGACAAGCCGGACAACTGATCCTTCCCTTCATTATAGTTTTCGCTAGGGTTTCACCAGTTATCTCCTCTGCCCCTTCGAAAGTGCCCTTCCTAAAGGCCTTCGTCGGAAGCCTCCCTGAACCGCTAAGGTCATCCAGTGCTCCGTCGGTGCCATAGTCGAAGAGTTCTCTACCCCAACCATCCATAGCCTCTTTCGATGCCTTCTTCAGAATGCTCCTAAGCGTCTTTTCATCGGCTATCGAAACCCTTTCCTTCCCTCTCACCGCAACGGCCTTCAACTTCTTCGATCCCATGACTGTGCCCATTCCACATCTACCTGCAGCGCAGTGAAGGTCGCTTATTATACAGGCGTATTTTACCAAATTCTCTCCTCCTGGGCCGATAGCTGCAACTCGAGCCTTCTCTTCGCCGACTTCTCTCCTTATCTCTCTCTGGACATCCCCTGTCACTTTCCCCCAGAGCTCTTTAGCATCCCTTAATTCAGCCTCTCCCTCACGAATCCATAGATATACGGGGTCTTCAGCTCTCCCTTCCACTATTACTACGTCGAAACCTGCCATCTTCAACTCCACAGGGAAGAAACCTCCCGCGTAAGATTCCCCCCAACCTCCAGTCAACGGAGACTTAGCCATCACAGCGTACCGTGCATTTCCAGGGAATGGAGCCCCAGTTAGAGGACCAGCCGCAAATACCAATTTATTTTCTGGCCCCAAGGGGTCGATCCCTGGCTTGAGCTCTTCGAATAGTATTTTCGCTCCTAAACATTTCCCTCCTAGGAATTTTTTAACAGTCATCTCATTCAGTTTTTCAGTTTTAATCCTATCTTCTGTTAAATTAACACGCAATATTCTGCCTGTTGTGCCGAACAACAATCCCCACCAAGAGAATTTACTGTTATTAAAAGATAAAAAAGATGCTGAAATATTCTTTGATTAAACCACGACCTTCTACAAAATTAGGATGAAGATAGAGAGGGCTATGCGATTTTAAATAATAAATTAAAGTAGTCCAAAGTCATACGATGGAAAGGCGATTCCGTTTTAAGATCTAATAGTGATAAATATTTCTTATTCTATTGTAAGCCTACAACATGGGAGATGTAGTGAAATGGCTAGAGTGGAAACTGTTAGGGGCCCGATTTCTCCAGACGACCTAGGTTTCACGTTGATGCATGAGCATATACTGGTGGACGTCACCGTTTCCTACCGTGAACCCAGAGATAAACGGATCAAAGAAGAGGTAGCCTTCAAACCTATAACAATGGATAAACTGGGTATTCTTCGGAGATGCCTCCATTTCAGTATAGAGAACTTGAAGATGTATGATGAAGGGATAGCTATCCGAGAGCTTGAATACTATAAGGAATACGGAGGCAACAGCATAGTTGACCAGACGATTGATGGTGCTGGACGGGATGTTATGGGATTGAAGAGAATATCTGAAGAAACCGGAGTAAATATCGTAGCTGTCTGTGGGTGGTATCGATATGCAGCTCACCCAACCTTCATAAGGAAGCTGGATGTGGAGACGCTCTCGGAGATTTTAGTCGCGGAGTTAACGGAGGGAATCGGCAGAACGGGCATAAAGGCTGGCATGATAGGGGAATGTGCGTGTAGCCAGAACCTCGACAGAACAGCTCCTTGGTTCCATGAAGATGAGAAAAAAGTGCAGCTTGCTGCAGCAAGAGCCCAAAGGAAGACAGGTGCCGGTTTCACCTATCATACCGCCCCGTGGGAGGGGGGATATGAGCCCTTTTTAGATCTGATAAGGCAGGAAGAAGCGGATATGGAGAAGTTCATGTTAAGCCACTGTGAACCTACACTGGATCTAAAGTATCTTGAAAATCTTATGGAAGAAGGAATAACGCTCTCTTTTGACACTTTTGGAATGGAATATTACTATGACTACGCCCTTAAAGCAAAGTCTGACTGGCAAGGTTTCAAACCTGGGGCGTCGGATATGGGTCGAGATATACAATACGTAAAGACCGTTGTTCAATTATGCGAGTTAGGATACGACAAGAATATCGTACTTTCCCACGATCTATGTCACAGAACCGAACTGAAGACATACGGAGGCTGGGGCTATTCGCATATACTTGAGAACATAATACCTTGGTTAAAATATGAAGGCGTTTCTAGCAAACAGATTAGAAACATGTTCGTGGAGAACCCCAAACGAATCTTGGCTTACTAAAGTAGCGAACTGGTATCTCTAAAAATGAAGGGAGTTAATGGCTGCTCTTCGCTACTTTCACAGAATCTTCCAGCGCCTCTAGAAAACCTCGAGCGTGTTCCATGTCTCTGAAGGGATGAAGGGATAAGCGGATGTAATCCTCCTGATTGAGTGCGTCTTTACCGAAAAAGCAACCCCAACCTTTCCTTCTTAACTCATCGTAGACTATTTTTATATCGTAATCGTCAGCTGTGAATCCGATGACTGTGAGGAAAGGCTTAGCTAGTAGCCGCAGTCCTTCTATTCTGGATATGCCTTCACTGAGAAATTGTGTCACTTCTAAGATCTTTCTTATAGTCTCCTTATACCCTTCCTTTCCTAGGTGCTGGAATAGAGCCCACGCCGATGCGGCGAAGCCCCCATTCTTTGTCGAGGTTATGGTCCATATGTGGCTCTCTTCTACTGGGATACCTTCGAGGAAGGATTCGTCTCTGAAGAGAGAGAAACTTGTAGTTAGGGGTAGTAGACCCAACTTATGCCCGTCCGCCGTCATAGAAGAGACGCCTGGAAGATTAAAATCGAAGGGTGGGACCTCATATCCCATCTCACGCATAAAGGGTAGAGCAAAACCTCCGAAAGCCGCGTCCACATGAAGGTACAGCTCATTCTCTTCAGCTATTTTAGAGAATTCTTCAATTGGATCCATTAGACCTAATTCTCCCTCTGGAGCAGAGCAGACGAGGGCTATGGTATTATCGTTGATTGCTGCTTCCACTTCGTCCATTCTAGGTGAACGGTCTTCGTTCCAACCTACACGTTTAACCTTTATTCCGAATAATTCGCCAGCTAAGTTGAAACTGAAATGCCCCGTTGCGGGCATGATTATCTCCGGCTTCCTCTTTTTAGCTAAGTTTCGAGCGATACGCATAGCAAGCAGATTAGATTCTGTGCCTCCGCTCGTTATGAAGCCTACAGCGTTAGGTGCCCCGAGTAGAGAACCCACCATTCTAACAGCTTCCTTCTCCATCATGTAGGTTCCATAGAATACTGGTTTCGCCCATGTGACAGTTGTCGTGTTAAGAGCCATATCTACAACTTTCTTAGCTAAGGGATGTGGAGGCCCAGCGTAGCTGAGTCCGAAATTCTTCTCTGTGGGAGCATTCTCTGACAGTTTCTCCTTCAGACGCTTAAGAACCTCTTCTTCAGGCATTCCCTTCTCCGGAAATGGAATGGGAGGAGGCATCTCCAGCTTTACTCTAGAAGATTTTCCAAACTCTGTTGCCATGTTTGATAGATGTCGCTTAATTATTATTTAAGTTATTAGGGGTAAAATTAAATCATACTTGGAAGGCTTCCTTGTAAGGAGTGAAGTGTGAGAGGATGAACGTAATTCCAGAAGATATAATTGAAGCTTTCAAGATGATTCCGGAGACTAGAGCACTCTATGATGAAGATCCCTATCTAAAGGAGTTCGAGAGTACAGTTCTCAAGACTGGGAGGTATGGGGGTAAGTGTTACATAGCTCTCAGTGAGTCCTGTTTCTTCCCAGAGGGGGGAGGTCAACCAGGCGATGTAGGATTTCTGGAAGGACCTGAAGGCAGAATTGAAGTAATCGATACACAATCTATCGATGGCATTATTGTACATATAACTAGCGATTCAGAGGTGCGGATAAGTGAACGTGAACAGGTTAGGGGCGTCATCGATTGGCAGCGTCGGTATGCGCACATGAAAAACCATACTGCTTCTCATGTTCTCTACTCTGCGGTAAGGGAGGTCTTGGGAATTGAGAAGCTCATGTATATGGGCTTCCAGATCGGGGCAGAGAGATCCAGAATGGACATAAACTATGGAAAACCTATAACTAATGATCAGCTCCACGAGATGGAGCTTCTCTGCAACAAAGTCGCCCTCCAGAATCGTCCTGTAAAAATTAAGTATATGACTCGTGAAGAAGCGGAGGGGAAGTACGGTGACAAACTCGGCATCACAGAGGTTACGCCAGGAGGTAAAGTCAGGGTAGTAGAAGTGGAAGGTTGGGATGCGGGTCTCTGCTGCGGGACTCACGTCAGATCAACCGCTGAAGTTCTCCCGATCAAGATATTGGGGAGACTGAGACTCAAGAAGGGTGTTGAGAGAATCGAGTTCTCTGCTGGCGAAGCAGCCTACAGACTCTTCGATGAAGCCGTGACTAAAATTAGAGAGTTAACAGAACTCTTCAAGGTTCCAACAAGCGAGTTGATCAGCAGATCAACCCGATTACTTGAAGATCTGAGAGCGGCAAAGAAGGAGATCAAAAAGATTAAAGCGAAATATGTGGAAGCGAAGAGTGAAGCGTTACTGAGTAAAGTGAAGACTGCAGGGAAAGTGAATCTCATAGTGTCGGATCTGGGAGATATAGACCCAGAAACCCTCAAGAGAATTGCGGTAACGCTTACAAAAAAGAGCTCTTCTTTAGTCGTCTTCCTTGGCGGGGCAGCTGAAAAAGCCTACATTATAGGTGCAGCTGGAAAGGAAGCCCTAAGGGAAGGAGTGAACGTGAAAGAAGTTCTAGATGAGGCCGCCCATTTCATTCAAGGTGGTGGTGGAGGAGTGGCGAAGATAGCTCAAATTGGAGGAGTATCCATCAACGGCTTAAAAAGAGCACTTGAGAAATGTGAAGAGAAAATTCTGAAGCCTTGAGATGGAGGGAGAAATAAGTCTTACTTCTTCTCTCTCTTAGTTATCTCTTTTCCTACAATGACTCCTGAAACGGAAGCTTGGACTAATCCTCTTGTCACTCCCGCCCCATCGCCTATGGTGAATAGATTCTTTATCTTACTCTCTAAGGATTCGTTCAGTTGAAGTCTCGAAGTGTAAAATTTAACTTCAGTTCCATACAACAGAGTATGTCTGGAGCCTATTCCAGGAGCTATTTTGTCCAGAGCATCCAGCATCTCTCTTATGTCAGTCAAGTACCTATACGGTAGGACGAAACTTAAGTCTCCTGGCGTGGCACTCTTCAATGAAGGAACCACAATACTTCTCTCAATTCTCTCTGGAGTGGACCTCCTCCCAGCCTTTAAATCGCCATATCTCTGAACAATTACGGTTCCACTAAGGAGGTTGGTCAACTTAGCTATGTATTTACCATAGGCAATAGGCTCTCTGAAGGGCTCCGTGAAGGATGTACTGACTAGTATAGCGAAATTAGTGTTTTCTGTTCTCCTCTCAGAATAACTTTGACCATTTACTGTGAGTATGCCGTTATAGGACTCCGTTATTACCTCGCCGTAGGGGGCTACACAGAAGGTCCTCACTTGATCATCGAAGGATTTAGAAAAGTAAATGAACTTAGGCTCGTATAGGGCATCCGTTAGTTCTTCCATCACCGTAGCTTTAACTTCAACTCTTACACCGACATCCACAGGGTTATTCATAGTCCGTAGTCCCAGTGTTTGAGCCTCTAACTTTAACCATTCAGCGCCGCTTCTACCAGGAGCTACGATTACGTATTTCCCATGTATCTCTTCATCTTCCTTTGTCTTGACACCAACAGCTTTTCCGCCTTTAACTAGGATCGATTTGACATCTGTTTTATTTCTGATCTCCACCCTTTTTTCTAAGTAGTCTCGCATCTTCCTCAAGACTTCCGCGCATTTCTCTGTGCCTAGATGTCGGAGTTTCTGATGAACGAGCCTTAGACCGGCGAAGGCGGCTTTGCGTTCTATTTGCTGTATAAGGTCTTGATCTGTTCCGTAAAGGCGGTTTGAAGCGCCAAATTTTAGGTATATTTTATCGACGTAGTCTATCAGCGCCTCCAACTCTTCCTTCCTAATGTACCTATCTAGCCAGCCACCAACCTCTGTTGAAAGCGTCAGTTTGCCATCGCTGAAGGCTCCAGCTCCACCCCAACCCGAGAGGAGGTTACACGGATCACAGTTAACACAACCATAACCTCGACTTGCAGGACATTTACGCTCATTTATGTCACGCCCTCTATCCAGCATAATTATGCTTAAATCCGTATTATCCGCGAGTTCAAGAGCCGAAAATATCCCAGCTGGTCCTTCACCGACGATAACAATGTCGTAATACAATCCATGACCCCAAAACATCAACGTGATACTTTCATATATGCTCATCGCTTTCCCATCATTCCAGAAAACGGTGCACTCTACATTAAGATTAAAAACATCTGCCTAACAAGGGAATAGCGCTTCTTAGAGTTATAAGGAATGCTGTTAGGGAATTAAGGAAACTAAGGTTGCTATAGGTTGATTTAATAGAATTCTGGGTTTCTGGGAAAAGGTATAGAAGGAGAGACTGCTCCAGCCTGCTAGTCTTTTATGGCTTCAAGAAGCCAAGTCGTAGATTTCTCCCGCAACCCCCTTTTTATGGGAGATCTAGTCAGCGTTTTTAGATAATAGTTATCTGAGTCAGTGATGGATTAAACATGAGAGAGGAAAGCGAAGACTCTCTGATGCGTCAACTGATAGGGTCTACGGAGGGGTTTCCGTTTAGGGATTTGACCTTTCATTCAAATCGGAATGGGTTTTCTGTGGGATTATACTCCAGCTTTGTTATTACGTCGCGAATTGACTCGTATCTTATCGTGATGGAAAGGCGGTTTACCATAGCTATGTGGTCATGAACATTTTCTTTCGCTATCACACTTTTGAAAAGAAAAATTGAAGCTTCCTTTTCCCCCTCGCGATTTCATACACTTTACTTTTCTCTTATGTTCTTTCTCATACACCTCTATTATTTCAAAGGGTTCGTTTCTGAGCCGATAATAGGAGTGGAGGAAATCTGGCTTGGCTGCGTTCGCTTTATGCAAAAGGTAAGAGGTTACTCTTTCTCTACGGTTTTTGTAGGATTCTCTTGGGATTCTCCACTAACATATTACGTATTTGTTTCTTTGTCACCCCTTCAATCTCTAAAATTGGGACTACGCTCTCTAATACGTGTGAATAGCCATACCCGCCATATTTCTTTAACATAATCTTCATGCAAACGTCGTGGGAGAGCATAATTTGTTTGTCGTAACCGATACGGCACAGTTCTACAACGGCTCTTATCTTATCTAGTTCACTCGGCACTTTGATCCCTCCATAGTAAAGAATACCGATACCCCCATATGCCACGGAGCCAAATTCGAAAACTAAAGTTATACCCCTTTCCAACAGTCTTTTGTGGTAATCCCTATCAAAGAGTGTGTTTCCACTGTGGCTGAGATAGAACTTCTTTGGGTCTCCGCCCTCCTTCTCGTAAACGTCTAAATAAGCCTCGGCTACGGTTGGTAAAGGCATATTCGGCACTGCAGTTAGGGTTGGATGTACCGTTAAGCCTGCATGGGTTTCGCTTTGCGCTTGAGCGGCTGCCTGTAGCACTTTTTTCTCTTGAGGGTGGAAAGGTGCAGGTTGGGTGCAGGCACATTTAATCACTCCGGCTCTGACTCCAGTATCGCCTATGCCCTCTTTTAACTCCTTCACCATAATCTCTTTCAGATCCTCTATTGACTTATCCTTTACGTAGGAGGGGTGGGATTCCACTCTGTACCAGCCGGTTGAAGCCAAGATATTAACTCCGGTTTCTTTGGAAACTTCTCTCAGACCTAACGGGTTTCTACCCATCCCAATTACGCTCATGTCAACTACACTCTTACCATTACATTTCGCGAAATCTAATAGTTCCTTCTCGGCTACGTGTACGTCATCAAGCTTCAGATTATCTCTGGAAACTAACGGATTTTTTCGGAGAACCCCTAAATTCTCCATTCTAACTGGAGCGTCTACCAAAAACTTTAGCGACCCCTCTTCAGGCTTAATAAGGCGGAAACTACTTAAGTCTATGAATACGTGTTCATGTGGCAACGTAATACCTAAACTATCCGGTGAAATTGGTCCAAGAACCGTATCTACTTTCAAACCATCCACCTAATTCACAGCTATTTTTTGGATCCTTTGTAATTCAGTCTTGAATACTTTAGCTTTTCTTCACATTATAGTCAACTGGAAACTCTTCACTTTTTCATTTTTAAGAGTGTTTGTGTCTCCTGTTTTCTATGTATTTTCGAAGAGTTTTTCGGTAAAGTAAATCCTGTGCTGAAGATATCCCCCGCAAACTTCCATTTTTAATAGATAATCTACAACTGCCTTGAGCATCAAGAATCTTCAGAAAACGTAAGTGAAGAAAAAAGTAGTCTTTTAGCGCCACAGCTAGTCTTTTATGGCCTCAATGAGGCTCATGACGTTCCATAGCTTCACTCTAGTATAAGGCGGCATATTTGGGTCTTGAAGGATATCGTCAAGAATAGATACAGCATTAGAGGCCCTCACCGCCGGTGTGAACTCCGCGGTTTTAAGAGCGTTACTAGCCTCCTTTGCAGCTCTCCTAATATTCCTTGGGGTTGTTGTATCCTCTGACACTTGACCGAGGATGAAAAGCGCCTGTTTGATTCTCTCTTCATACTCCTTCAACTTCTTTTTACTCACCATTTCTACGGGCCTCCGATAACTCTATCTGTAATTATCATTTTATTTTAATATATGTAATTAAAAATTCTTTCCGAGGTTTAACTTTGAAGGATAAGCGGGATGAAATTCAGCGTATGACAAATCTCCTCATGCAGGGAGCTACTCTAACGGAATTGTCCTGTCCAGCCTGCTCCTCGCCTCTGTTCAAACTAAAAAACGGCGATTTATGGTGTGCAAAGTGCAATAAGAAGGTGATAGTGGTAAAGGAAGGGGCAAAAGAGACGGATATAACCGCCATATCCCTACTGGAAGAGGTAGAAGCCACCCTCCTCACAAAACTGAGGGAAGTAACCTCCATGATAAGGGAAGAAGATGATTTAGAAAAACTCGAGAGCCTTCAAGGTCTTCTGAATGGTCTTCTAGAAGGCTTGGAGAGGGTTAGGCGGAGTAGGAGAAGTTAAAGTCTGGAGGAGAGAACGCCGATTTGCTAGCGAAGTATGAAGGCTTTCCTGGGATGATCCATGGTAAGGCTCTCCTTGAACATAACAGTTCTATTAAAACCCTTGCAAAAGTGGTTCTGCGGGTGATAAGTGATTTGAACAAAGTGGTTCTAGAAACGGATGCCGCCAGATTTCCAGTGCCCCCTAACTGCGAGATTAGATTTGAGTGGGGTGTGTCATACGGGGATAGTTTCGTATATTTGGATGTGGAAGAGACAGCAAAAGCAGAGCGATTTCTAGAAGATACGGTTCCATCAGTTCTTGACTTCTACTTTGTCGTTCTCTATCACAGAATAACAAGTTCCAAAAGGGTCCCTCTAAAATTTGATTATGGTTTTCTTCGTGTGCTTATTGCTGAAAATAAAATGGAGATGTTTGCCTCTCATGAGAAGGGACCTATGCGCTTTCCAATCGGAGAACTCCTTTCCTTCCTCGCTGAGAGAATAAACAAAGAACTCGTCGGTTCACGAGAAGGAGAGCTACACCTGAAGGAGATAAGGGCAGTCTAGAGGCTTCCTCACTCATCTATATCCCAGAGGAGAACCGTAATAGATAATAACCTCTCTCTTCTAATTGAATCCTCACTTTGAGGAGGCATATAAAAGTCAATCTAGGGGGATTAAGAGATGCCTACTGAGATATTTGATATTGATAAGTTCATAGAGCTATCCGAGCACGCGAGTCAATGCGCCGTTAAACGCTTAAAGAATGTAGTTAAGCTTAAGCTTCGTACTCGGAAGAAACTCTTCACTTTGAAGGTAGATCCTTCTAGGGCAGAAGAGGTTTTTAAGAAGCTTAGGTGTGAGATCGTGGAGGTTTGAGCGTCGGTCTTAAACCTGGTTTTATTTGATAGTAAAAATTTAAACGTTTCTTCGATATCTCTATTTAGGCTTGTTGAATAGAGAGGGATGGAATCACCATGATGTGGTGGGCTCTCCGGTTTAAGAGAGGATGTTCAATTTGCATGATAATCTCAGGTCTGTTTGTATTTCCCATATAAAGGACGTGGACGGTTGTGTATGCGCCGCCCTCGTTTTTCGTCTATTAGGAGGAAGGTTTGTACTAGTTAACTATGGTAACCTTCAGCAGGAACTTAAGAAGATTCGGAGGAATACAGAACTCCTTTATATCTGCGACTTGGGACTTAACGAGACTGTTCTGGAGGACCTCAGAAGAATCCGTGAGTTCGCGGAGGTTGTCTATATTGATCACCACCCCATGGACGAAGAACTCCGAGAGGAACTGGTGAATTTAGGCGTTGAATTGGTTCACGACACAAGGGAATGTGCTGGTGTACTCACCTATCATAAATTCAGAGAAGCGTTGCCTTGGAAGGCTGGGCTTCTTGCTGCATACGCCGCAATATCAGATAATACTGAGTCTGGCCCCTTAGCGCAGGAACTTCTCAGTCACTTCGACAGACAACTTATCCTCTTTGAATCTATGCTCCTCTCTCATGCCCTTGAAAGGGCGAAGGAAGTCTCCTTCAAACGTTTCGTTGTAAGTAAACTGGCTGAGATGGAATACCCTCATAGGATAAAGGGAGTTTCGGAACTAGCCTTGGAAGGAATCGAGAGGAGCGTTGCATTACTTGAAATGCTTCCTTCGAAGGTGAAGAAGGTGGGGAGGGTTGGATACGTTGAGATGGAAGGTTCCTCCGGAACTGTTGCGAGTCTTATCATCACTGCCTGCGATGTGGACGTTGGAATAAGTTACAAGTGCCTTCCAGAGAAGAACGTCTGCGACATCTCGATCAGGGGGGCCGCTGACTTGGAATTAGACTTAAGTAAACTCGCCTCGCGTATAGCCAGAAGCGTAGGAGGCTTCGGTGGAGGGCATCCTAAAGCTAGTGGAGCCAGGGTTCCTTCTGATGGAATTCAAAGGTTCGTTGAGGAGTTTATAGCGAAAGTCAATAGCTCCAATTAGAAAGGTTAAAGAGTGAAAGTATCGCCGGTTTTCGGCGCGACTGCCTCGAAACCTACTTCTTTTTTAATCCATTTAGCTAGAAGTTTACAGTTTGCTTTTTCTCCGTGAATAACGTAAATTTTCGGGTTTCCTTTTAATTTTTCTACGGTTCTGCGGAGTTCTGTGGCTCCACAGTGAGAGGAGAAGTCGAATCTATCAACCACCGCCTTTACCTTCCTCACTCTGCCATCGATGACACATTTATGATGTTCATATAACTCTCTCCCTGGGGTACCTTCAACTTGGTAGCCCACAAGGAAGATAGCATTATTCTTCTTTTTGGCGATGGTTTGAATGTAAAAGGCCGCCGGCCCTCCCTTCAACATTCCTGCAGGTGATATTATCACGCAAGAGCTCTTCAAGGCGGCTCTACGGTCCTTCCACCCCTTTACCCATCGGACCCTATGTAACGCTTCCCTTAGAAGCATAGGGCTTCTAAGGAAGGATGAGTGATTCATGAATATTCGGTTTACTTTGAGAGCCATCCCGTCCATGTACATAGTATGTTTAAAGTTGTAGGCTGTTAGGATACAGGCTATCTCTTGGGCGCGGGCAACGCTGAAGGCAGGAACTAGGACGGTGCCGCCGTTTTCAATTATTTCTTTAACTTTACTGACGAATTCCTTCTCTAACGCTTCTCTCGGAGCGTGGTCCTCATTGGCGTAGGTGCTCTCCATTATTACGGCGTCAACTTCGCCGTAGTTAGTATCCGCACTTTTCAGAAGTCTCGTCTTTATCGTGTTGTAGTCTCCTGTGTATAGAAGCCGTTTTCCATCCGCTTCAAGTAGGACTTGACAGCTTCCAGGTATGTGACCGGAGTCGAGGAGTTTGAATTTGAAGTCCTCCAACTCTGTTTCTTCTTTATAATCTAGGCTAATGCTGCTCTTGATCATAGATCTCAGGTCTATGTATTCGAAGGGGAGATAGTATCCTGAGATTTTTAGGAAATCTCGAATCAGGAGATGAGTTAGATCAAATGTAGGCGCGGTTCCAAACACAGGCTTGGAATTTTGGATGTGAAAAATTGGAATTGCTCCAGAGTGATCTAAGTGGGCGTGGGTAAGTATGATGGCGTCTACTTCTCGCGGTGGCATGTGCATGGGAAAGCCTGGCTCATGGTCGAAGATCACGCCGTAATCCAGCAATATCTGAGCTTTACGGCTTTTAACCGCAATGGCTGCTCTACCTACCTCTCCACATCCTCCTAAGAAACGGATCTCCAAAGTTCTCTGTCTCACCCCTCTTTGAAGGACGTTAATGTATACGCGGAATATTCACCGTTCCTAGACGGTTAGTTTAATGGAACCTTTCCAACCGCGTTATATATAAGGTTTCCAGAAGACGGCCATCCCCCGGCTTAAATTCTCGAGATTAGATCGCGTATATCTCTTAAGAGGTTCCAGAGAGACTCCTTACCCCAAATATTCTCTGACTTCTGGATTTTACAGGACACGCCCTTTAACCGGCAGGTTTTTGCGAAGTTTTCTGCGAAATACTCGGATTCCTGATCCTTTTTAACGTCGAGGAGTAGGATCGCTCCTTTGTAGTTTCTCTGTGTTATGAAGGTACTGATTTGATTGGAAACGTACTCTAAGGTTTCCAAGTCAGGTGGTGTGACATATTCATATTGAGATAGAGGATATACATCATCTAGCTCCAGTGGGACTACTCCGAAAGGAATTTTATAGAGGCAGACGTGAACCTTGCCGTTGAGGTCGCCGAGTTCTCTATTTAACTCCTCGAGGAAACTCCGCTTTTTAGCTGAGATGTAGTAAGGTCCACCTTCAGCCTGTGGCATCAGAACGAGGACCACCGTATTTCTAGGCGTTGAGTAACGCTCTGAGAGCCTCTTACAATATCTTGAGATCTCTGGACGGTTAAGCCCAATGGAGTTAAAGTAGAAAAGTCCCGCTTTCTTAGTAATAGGGGTCTCTTTCTCCAATATCTCTCTGTAATCCTTAAGCCTCTTCAGAGCCCTTGTCAAGGCTGGATGTCCATGAGCTTTCCATTCCAGATGCTCCCATAAGCGTCCTTCTTTTATGGCTTGCTTTATCCTCCTGATCTCTGAGAAGCAGACGTGAAGATTGTGGCCTTCCAGAAATCTAACTCTCTCTTCCTCATCCATCTCCATAACCTCTTCCGGGTTGTATCTAGAGCAGAGAGGACAGGAGCAAGGGAAATACCGAAGTTTGTTTAGGTGGGCTGTGCCTCTCTCCGTCATGTAACGTCCATCTCTTGCGTATATGGCATAGGCTGCGGAATCGAAGGTGTCACATCCTGATGCCACAGCTAAGGGGAGGATCAGAGGGTGTCCTGCTCCGAAGAGGTGGAGGGGTCGCTCCAAGGGGAGATTAGTTTTTGCGGCTATAATCATGTCCACGAGAGTGGTGAATAGATACTGTTCCATAATCCTCGTTGGGCTTCCAAGGGCATGGATATCAAAGGGAAGTTCTCCCATAGCCTTCGCAGATCTTACTATTAGGTCTATGTAGCGACCTCCTTGAACCGGACCAACCCATAAGATGTCTTCGCGAGCCTTTAAGGTGAAGAGTTCCCTCCCTCTGCGGAGGGTCTCTTCAACGGTCTCTCTCGCATAATCCCAGCTGACTCTCCACCCTGTCGGTACATCTAGTATTACAGCTATATCTGAACCTATAGCTTCTTGATAATGAATAACCTCTGCGGGGGATATCTTAACTCTACCGTATAGAAGATTCTGGTATGCCCCTGAATCTGTCATCACCACTCCGTCGAAGTCGAGGAGAGCATGCACGCCTCTTTCTAGGGGCATGTCTCCAAAGTTCTTCTTCAGTAAGTAAGCATTTGTTATAACTGCTTCGCATCTGAGGGACTGTTTGATCTCCCTTGAAGGGAGGAGTTGAACTTTAGGATTTATTACAGGGAAGAGAAGCGGGGTTTCCACTATCCCACTCTTCGTCTCTAAACGTCCGTTCCTACCTAGTAGATCTTGATCTTCAACCTCAAAGGACAGTCTAGACACCCGTTAACCATTAATTATTGCTCCTACCTTTAATTGTTAGTTGGTGTACCTCACTATGCCTTGCTTGGTCAAGTGGAAAGAGAAGCCCAGTTTAAACGACCCAATCCTTATAGAGGGGCTTCCCGGAATAGGTTTCGTGGCTAATATAGCCGCCCTCCATCTAATCAGAGAGCTTCAAGCTAAACCCTTTGTTGACATACACTCTCCTTCCTTCCATGACCTTTCAATAACCGTAAAGGATGGTGGTATCGCTTCTCCGAGGAATACTCTCTATTACTATAAATCTGGTGGGAAGAAAGACCTTATAATTTTGTATGGTAACACCCAAGCCCTATCTTCCTTTGGACAATACGAATTATGCGGGAGCATCCTCGACGTTGCTCAAGAGATGACCTGTAAAAGGATCATTACCCTCGGCGGAATGAAGGGAAAAGAGAGAATAGAAAATCCCAGACTTTTCTGCGCAGCAACCGATATTGAAACGCTGAAAAGCGCTTTAGAGATAGACGCCAAAATCGTGAGGGGACAGATATTTGGAGTAGCTGGAATCCTTATCGGTCTAGGTAAACTCAGGGGGATGAAGGGACTATGTCTTCTAGGTGAAACGCCGGGCTTTTATCCTGACGCCGCCGCTGCGAGGCTGGTCTTAGATGCCTTAAATAAACTCTTGGGTTTGGATGTTGATTTAACGGGGTTGGATGTGGCTGTGGAGGCGACGAGAGAAATTCTAAAGGGTTTCGGTTTGTATGAACCTTTAGAAAAGAAAGTTAAGGGGGAAGAACCCACCTTTGAGTGGTTTATTTAGCTCTTCTGCTCCCTAATGAAGTGTTCGTAAACCCGTTGCACCCTCTCTGCGGCGGGCCCAGTCCCTTCTACGACACCGTCCTCCGTAACTTTTATCTTGTCCATAACCCAGATGAAACCTTGGTCCTCGTAAAGGCGGACCATTCTCGGAAAGACCTTATTAAGCCTCTCAGATAGTCCTCTCAAATCGAAGGGCTTCTCAGCAGTTAATATCTGAGTTATGACATTGCCGTTAAGGAAGACTCGATGGATCTCTTTACCCTCTTCATCCTTAACATTTGCAAGGCAGATGCTGAAGGTTTCGGGGTGAAGGCCCACAACAGTTCCATGGAAGCGTTTCCCGTCGCTTGTGAATATGGTTACGCTCTTATCCAGTAATGCGGAGACTTCAGCGAAGAATCTCCTCTGCGCCACCGACATTCCATCACCTTCACAATAAATAATACCTAATAAAGACTTAATTCTATCTGTTCTGTAGCCTTCTTCATTCCTCTATCGCATAATGGAAACTTCCCAGTTCACTGAAAAATTTGGGAATTATTTTTAGGGAGTTTCACAGTATAGCCTTTTGGAGTTTATTTGTTGGCTGGTAAACAAGGGAGTGATGGCTGAGTGGGTGTGGATTCTATCTTCAGAGCTTATGATATCCGGGGGGTCTTCGGCGAAGATTTGACTGAGGAGACGGCGGAGAGGTTAGGCGCGGCCTTTGGAGAGTTTGTCGGCGAAGGGAGGACCGTTGTTGTAGCTAGGGACGTGAGATTGAGCGGTGAAGCCTTGAGGGATGCTCTAGTTTCAGGGCTGAGGAGAAGTTGCGACGTTATTGATGTAGGGATGACATCCACTCCGATGCTCTTCTATGCTGTGAATCATCTGGAGAAAGATGCAGGTATTATGATAACGGCTTCTCATAATCCAAAAGAGTGGAATGGATTCAAACTTTTCAGTCCAGAAGGAGCCATCTATGGAGAGGATATGGAATGGTTGAAGAGGAGAACGGAATCTGTTTCCTTGGAGGAGAGAGCTATAAGAGGTGGACTGAACCTTTACAAGGGCATAATAGAGGATTATATAGATTTCGTTTTAAGGCAAGTTGAAGTTGGAAGAAGGATGAATGTGGTTCTGGATACAGCGAATGGCGTCTGTGGTCTGATAGCACCGCCCCTCTTTAAACGATTAGGATGTAACGTTATCACTATAAATGAGGAACCGGATGGAAACTTCCCCGCCCACGAACCTGAGCCGAAAGAGGAGACACTCTCAGAACTGAAGGAAACCGTTTTGAAAACCAATGCAGACTTCGGAGTAGGCTTCGATGGAGACGGTGATAGAGCAGTCTTCGTAGACGAGGAGGGGAAGGTTATACCTGGAGACGTCACTCTTATGGTATTTATAGAACATATTCTGAGAGAGAACCCTGGAGGGAAGGTAGTTTTTGAGGTGAGTTGCTCCATGGCTGTTGAGGAGTTTATAAGAAAGTTTGGAGGGGTACCCGTTGTTGAGAGGGTCGGTCATACTTTCATGATGCAACGCATGAGATCTGAGGGAGCCGTGTTAGGCGGTGAGAAGAGTAGCCATTTTTACTTTAAAGAGTTGAGGGGGATGGATGACGCCGTATACGCAAGTGTTAAGATGGCTGAGATTCTCTCCGAGAGCGAGTTGAGTCTCTCCGATATTGTTTCAACCCTTCCCAGGTACCATTCCATCTATGAAGAGAACATCGAATGTCCAGATGCCCTTAAATTCACTGTTATTGAAAGACTCAAGGAGAAATTCTTCAGTTCCGGTTTTAAAGTGAATGATCTTGACGGGGTTAAACTTATTGATGAAGATGGCTGGGTTCTCTTGAGGGCGTCCAACACTCAACCCTTGATTAGAGTCTCGGTTGAAGCCCGGACGCAGAAGAAGTTGGAGGAGCTTCATTCCTTTGCTCTCTCTGAGTTAAAGAGTGTATTGGAGGATTGTAGAGTTGCAGGTGGTGATCCTAGCCGGAGGTAAGGGGAGGAGGGTCTTCCCTCTATCCGTTGATAAGCCTAAACCAATGTTCAAAGTCATCGGTAAGCCTTTGATACAGCATGTAATAGAGAACCTGAAGGAGGCGGGCTTGAGAGAGTTTATTGTTGTGATAGGGCATAACGGCGAGCAGATAAGAGACTTCCTTAAGAATGGAGCGTGGCTTGACGTTAATATCCAGTATGCCTTCCAGGAGAAGGAGCTTGGAATGGCAGACGCTCTCAAATCCGCAGAGGACCTAGTTGAGGATTACTTCTTCGTAGTGAACGCCGACGACATCTATGAGAGCCGACTATTAGAGAGCATGGAGAAAGCCTTCAAAGAGAGCGGAACCGAAGCTGTCCTGGCGTATAAACCCGTAGAAGAGACTTGGAAGTACGGCATTGTGGATGTGAAGGATGGGCGCGTGGTTAGGCTTATAGAGAAGCCTCCTAGGGGAGAAGAACCGACGAACTTCGCCGTTATAGGCGCGTATATTCTGGCGAAGAAGATCCTCGATTATTATAAAAGGCTTCCAGTATCGGACCATCAATATGAGGATGCAATTCAGGCTTTTATTGAAGACGGAAATCCTGTGAGAGGTGTCTTTTATGACGGGTTCTTCGCTACTTACAAGTATCCCTGGGACCTCTTCACCCTAACCGAGTACTTGATGGACAGAAAGATCACTTGTCCATCTTATGGAGAGGACGTGCTGATTTCAGAGAGGGCTTGTTTAGAGGGGAATGTTTGGTTAGGAGACGGGACCAGAGTCTTTGAAGGCGCTTGTATTAGAGGACCATGTTACGTAGGGCGGAATTGCGTTGTGGGTAATAACTCTCTTATCTGGAATTACTCCTCTATAGGCGACAACTGCGTTATAGGATACTCCAGTGAAATAAAACATTCCATAATAGGAGATTACTGCTGGTTCCACAGCAATTACATCGGCGACTCCATAATCTCAGATAATTGCTCCTTCGGCGCGGGAACAGTCACCGCAAATTTCAGGTTTGACGAATCTACTATCAAGTTGAATATTGACGGTGAAATTGTGGATTCTGGGAGAATGAAACTCGGGGTTATAATGGCGGATAACTGTAAGACTGG
>CAZOCN010000017.1:0-19933 GCA_964578315.1 uncultured Candidatus Bathyarchaeia archaeon | reverse complement strand
CTGCCCTACCTCCATCTTGTCGAGTTCTATCCTCGTTTTAAAGACCGGCATCGGACAATAAAGACCCAAACAATCCAAAATAACATCCGGTTCGCCAGCCTCCACCATCTCTAAATCCCCCTGTAACGATTTCTTTCGCTCAATAAAAATGGATGGGTTATGTGTAAAAAGATAAAAGCTGAAGGGTTGAATAGTGGAGAGTGTTTGTGAGGTAAGTTACAAGTTGCCTATCGTCGAGTTCAACGGCAAGAAACCTGCAATCCACCCCACTTGTTATGTGGCGTCGAACGCTACGATAATCGGAGATGTAGAAATTGGAGAGAATTGTAGTATATGGCCGAATGCCGTGATAAGAGGAGATGAAAACAAGGTGGTCATCAGAGCAAAGAGTAACGTTCAGGATAATGCTGTGATTCACGTTACAGAAGAGACTCCTGCGATAATCGGGGAAGGCGTTGTTATAGGGCACGCCGCTGTTCTCCATGCTTGTAGGGTAGGAGACTATGTTCTCGTGGGAATGAACTCCGTTGTTTTAAATAATACGGTCATCGGGGATTGGGTCATCGTTGCCGCCGGATCTGTAGTTACTGAGAATACGGTTATTCCACCGAACTCATTGGTTATGGGGGTTCCAGCTAGGGTAGTGAAGCCATTAAGCTCTCGCCATGAAAAGTTAATAGAGAAAAAGATAGCAGAATATGTGGAGCTAGGCCGGCGATACAGGGAGACTGATCGATTGTAACTCTAAGATGATAGTAGTGCCTAGTGTGAGGTAGGGAGGTAAACTAAAATGGCTGGTAATAAAGGTAGAGAGTACTTGAAGGTTTTAGGAGTGGTGATAGTAATCGCCTTATCTATGTTGCTTTTTTTGGTATTTTACAGTTTATGCAACCGCAGATTGCTCCTGCCTCCCTATCACCCTCACTAACATCGCCGCCTTCACCGTCCCCTTCGCCCTCGCCAACACCGAGGGGGACGCCTGCCCCTTTATTCACATTAACTGATATAGATGGGAATGAGTTCTCCCTTGAGGATTTTAGAGGAAGGGTAGTGGTGTTGGTGTTCTTTTATACGCAATGTCCACACTGTATAAGTGAACTTCAATACTTATCGGAGGCTCGTGAAAGGTACAGTATCGATGAGGTGGAGATTGTTTCTATAGATGTTGCTCCGCAGATTGATACTCTTCCTGTTCTCCAGCAGTTTAGAGAGGCGTATCACATTAGTTGGAGGATTGCTAGGGATACCGCCGGTGTAGCACAAGACTATGAAATAAAGTACACTCCCACAACACTCCTTATTGACAAAAGTGGATATGTATATAAATTTCACATTGGGACTTTTTGGCTCTCAGAGAACCCCTCGGAGTTACTCGATGAAATAGATGCCCTCTTAAGTCATTAGGATGGCGACTCCCAAAAGAACCCTGAATCTTGAAGGAAAGACCCAATTTAAGTGTAAGTGTCTTTTCCAAAGGGCTTCAGATTCTGGTTATGTGCTATTCTTCCTTCTTTTCGGCGTTGGAGGTTGAGACAAAGATCGGTCTCGCTTCAGTGAGAGCCTTGGTGATTTTGCTTCTTCCGCTGTGAAGGAGCCTCCATACGGTTCCTCTGGACACTCCCATCTTCCTTCCAGCGTCCTCTTGGGTTAACTCCTCTAGGTCGACTAATCTGAGAGCCTCAAGTTCGGCTGGCTCTATATAGATCGGCTCTGCATTCCTCTGGGGGACCGGAATGAACCTTTCCAGTATGGGGTATCTCCCCAATATAATCGGTTTTGGGAAACGTCCTCTCTTGCCTCGTCTGCGTCTAAACCTCATTTGAATCGTTATATATTTTATGGAGATCCTATAAAAATGATGAGTTTATGCCTCTGCATGGAAATGTTTATATTGGTTGTTCTTCACAAAAATGTTTGTGTGCATAGTCACAAAATATGTTTGAAGTGGCTCCAAAAGGAGGTGACCTCTACGAGAATTGTTATACCAACCTCAGGAATTAAAGGATTAGAGGACACTGTCTCTGAGGTCTTCGGCAGATCAAAGTTCTTCACTCTTATCCAGATAATCGATGGCTCCGTCACTGAAGTGGAAGTTCTAGAGAACCCCGCCTACACTTACAAGCATGGTGTTGGACCGATAGTAGTTAAGACTCTCGCCGATAAAGGAGTTACTGCTGTAGCTGCTAGGGAGTTCGGTCCTGGCGTAGCAGCCCTTCTTGAGCAACAAGGAATAAAAATGTTCAAAGTGAAAGCCCATCTTCCAGTTAGAGAAGCTATTAATATAGTTCTGAGAGAATAAAAAATGGTGGGCACTTGACGAAGAAGAGTAACACGCTTCGCATGGATAACATGAAGACTTCTAAGCTAAGAGAGGGTGAAAGAACCGCCGCTTTGGTGACAGCGGTTAAATTAGTATTCGCTGCTGTAAAGGGAGTTATCGGTTTATTCTCTGGGAGCGTCGCCTTCCACGCCTTCGCAGATACGTCACAACCTTCGCTTCATGGTTCGGATTGAAGATTGCTCAAAGGAAGCCAGATGAAACTTTTCCGAAGACCTCGCTTTTTTAAAAAGAAAAGTAAAAAGCAATTAAATACAGGTCCAATTTAAATTAATACCGAACGGGTAGAGAAATATGAATTTGTTATCACCAGTACTGGTCAGCGGAGTTATCGCATTAGGTTTCGCCGGATACTTCGCATGGGATATTCTGAAACGGGAACAGGGAACCCCTCACATGATAAGAATTTCGGAGGCCATTCGGAAAGGAGCGGTTGTTTTTCTTAACCGCCAATACAAAACCCTTGCTATATTCACTGTGATCTTAACTCTAGTGATATTTCTAACTCTAGGTCCCTTCACAGCCCTCACCTTCCTTTTAGGCGCTCTCCTCTCCGGCCTAGCAGGATACATCGGCATGTACATCGCTGTTAGAGGGAACACGAGGGCTGCAAACGCCGCGAGGAGTAGCTTAAAAGAGGCTTTTCAAGTTGCTCATCAATCGGGTGCAGTGATGGGGATGTCCGTTGTAGGTCTTGGGTTACTCGGAATAGCTATACTCTATTATTTTCTGAGGGACCCTCTTCTCATCGTAGGTTTCGGTTTCGGAGGAGCTCTTATCGCCCTTTTCGCAAGGGTAGGTGGAGGTATATACACAAAGGCTGCTGATATGGGAGCGGACTTGGTAGGTAAGGTTGAGGAGGGTTTACCTGAGGATGACCCTAGAAACCCTGCTGTCATTGCAGATCTTGTAGGGGACAACGTAGGAGATGTAGCCGGTATGGGTGCGGACATCTTTGAGTCCTATACTTGCGCCGTAATTGCAGCTATGCTCATAGGTACTTCACTCTACGGAGAGAAAGGCGCGTTATTCCCCCTACTCGTTCAAGCAGTAGGGATCTTCTCCTCTATACTTGCCATGTTCCTGGTAAGAGTTAAGGAGGATAAGCCACAGGATACCTTTAGGAGGGAAGTCTACGTTGCAAGTATCATAGTCATAATCTTCTCAGGGGTCGTGTCATGGTATCTATATGGTAGCTTCCGAATGTACTTTGCTATGATCACGGGAGTTGTGGCACTTACTTTATTCGCCTTGTTAACAGAGTATTACACCTTCTCGGATAGACGTCCAGTCCGAGCTATTGTGGAGGCGTCTGAGACTGGAACCGCTACTAACATCCTCACAGGCTTCGCGATGGGTATGGAAAGTACTGCAATCCCCGTATTAGTATTATGCGGTGCCATATTCATTGCTTATCTGTTCGACGGAATACACGGTGTTGCCATGTCCGCTGTAGGGTTCCTCTCAATTACAGCCACAATAGTTACCATGGATGCTTATGGTCCAGTTGCGGACAATGCCTCAGGAATTATCGAGATGACACGGTTAGACCCGAAGGTAAGGAGAATCTCAGACACTCTAGACTCCGTTGGCAACACAACTAAGGCTATCTGCAAGGGTTACGCCATAGGAGCGGCTACACTTTCCGCAGTAGCTCTCTTCTCAGCTTACATTGAAGAGACCGGTCTAGAGACGATAAGTATAATAAAACCTCAAGTGATCATCGGTCTTTTCATTGGAGGAATGCTATCCTTCCTCTTCTGTTCCCTGCTCATAAGAGCTGTGAGCCGCGCGGCTTTCAGAATGATCAGGGAGGTGCGTAGGCAGTTTAGGGAGATACCCGGTCTTAGAGAAGGTGACGCAGACCCTGACTATGGCAGATGTGTTGATATCAGCACAGTAGCGGCCCTTAAAGGTCTTATTATGCCAGGCCTTCTCTCCGTAATGGTTCCCGTTATCTTAGGCTTCACGTTAGGTGCAGAGGCTGTAGCCGGTCTCATAGTTGGCACGATAGTAAGTGGTCTTCCCTTAGCTCTTCTCCTCGCTCACGGAGGAACTGCTTGGGATAACGCAAAGAAGTATATAGAGGCGGGTCATATGGGTGGTAAAGGAACTGCGATTCACGCTGCTGCGGTAGTGGGAGACACCGTGGGAGACCCGTGGAAGGATACCGCTGGCCCCTCTCTAGATATCCTCATGGATATTATAGGAACGATCTCTCTGCTCCTTGCTTCATCCTTCATAATTTACGCAATCTTCGCTTAGAGAGGTGTCCTTTAAGTTTTTAAACTAAGTCAATTCATATTTTGTTAGAGTTTACGGAGCTCCTTCATTTTTAGAGCCCGAGTTCTTCATGTATGCTCTGTAGGGCTTCTAAGGCTAGCTGGAAGAAAGTGTCCCTTTCGATTCCAAGGTCCTCGCATAACATTATGCGTTTTCTGTCCACTCCACGTGCAAAACTACTTTCCTTAAATTTCTTTCTAATGCTCTTCACTTTCACTTCACTAAGTTTCTTTGAGGGCATAACTAGGGCGCAGGCTATTACCAAACCAGAAATGGCGTCAGCTGCGATGAGCGCCTTATCTAATTTAGTTACTGGATCGATACCTGTAAATTCAAAGTTGTGGGCTTTTATGGCGTGAATAGCCTCCTCTGGGATTCGTCCCTCTAAAATTTCTGTGGAGACGATTCCGTGTCTCTTCATGTCTCCACCGACCTCCTCGAAATCCAGATCGTGGATTAATCCAACTAAACCCCAGAGTTCCTGATCTTCACCTAAATATTCAGCTAGTCTTCTCATAATCGCCTCTACAGCGAGCATATGAAGGAACCAGTTCTTCTTGGTGATGTGTTTCTTTATGAGAGAAAGTGCTTCTTCTCTCTTCAGCATTCCTTATCCTCCAGTTTGTTCAGAGAGAGCTCAGTTCCTTTGGAGATTAATAATCCTTTCCGTAGATGCCGATGGACAGAACGATAAAAAGAGAGGTGTTTATAGTTTCTTCTTCTCTTCCTTACTCTTGAGCCACCATTTCAAATATTCTCTACGTTCTCTCCTTTTCCTCTCCTCGGAGGTTTCAAAGGTTGGTCGGAGTCTATCACGTAACTCTATCAACTCCTGATGTGTAAGAGAGAGACCGCAACTTTTGCATACGTAACGCTTCGTGATGCTATTGTATCTCATTAAACCTCCACATTCCGGACAGTAAACCACATCAGACGCCTTCCCTTCTCTCAGAACATTAAATGGAAAACGTAAACAAAAAACCTTCTGGTCATCTACCTCCATAACGCATCTTTTTCTAGGATTACGCCTTCCATAACAAACTAGGAGTTCACCCGATAAACGACGAATATTAGACTTCAAATAGAGGGGCTATATCCACCAACCAACGAAAGGAAGGCTATCACAATCCGCGCTCTTTAAGAGGTCGAGAAGCGTCTAATAGAAAGAGAGGCGAGGAGACGAATGGATCGTGTAACTATGGCCCATGGCGCAGGGGGGCAGATCATGCAGAGCCTTATTGAGAATTTTATTCTTAAAAACCTGGGGGGTAGCGGCTTTGAGGTTCCCTTAGAGGCGTTAGATGATGCTTCAGTAGCTAATGGAATAGTCTTAAAGTCTGATTCTCACGCCGTTAAGCCCCTCTTTTTCCCCGGAGGTAATATAGGTAGGTTGGCTGTAGCAGGTACCGTGAATGACATAGCGGTTTTAGGTGCAGAGCCCCTAGCTCTTTCCTCGGCTCTCATATTGGAGGAAGGTCTCCCGTTGGCTGACCTAGAAAAGATTTTGAAGAGCATGAAAGAGACTTGCGAGGAGGCGGGAGTCTACATAATTACAGGCGATACGAAGGTTGTGGAGCGGGGGGCTCTAGGCGGATGTGTGATCAATACCTCTGGAATCGGACTGCGAAGTGAAGCTCTAGAAGAGAATCTGGAGATAGTCAACAAGTATCGGCCTATGAGAAACCGTTGGCTGTTAGACTCTAACCTCCGTTCTGGAGATAAAATCATCATCTCAGGCTCTGTCGGAGATCATGGACTAGCCGTCCTCTCCTCCCAAGAAGGCTATAACTTCGGCAGTCATATCGTCTCAGATGTGAAGCCTCTAAACAAGATGATAAGGAGCCTCTTAGAAGTAGGCGGGATAGTGGCCATGAAGGACCCCACGAGGGGAGGCCTCTCCAACGCCCTCAATGAATGGAGCGTTAAATCCAAGGTGGGTATACTCGTAAAGGAGGCGGATATACCCATACACCGTGATGTAAAAGCTGCTTGCGAGATGCTTGGTATAGACCCCTTGGAGGTTGGTAATGAAGGGAAAGTCATAATAGGGGTAGTTAGAGAGATGGCTGAAGAGGTCTTAGAGACCTTGAAGAGTCTCCCTGAAGGAAGAGAGGCCAGCATAATCGGGGAGATCAGTGACCAATTTAGTGAAGTGGTTCTAGAAACAGTTGTAGGCGGAAGGAGAATACTGCCGGCTCCCTTAGGTGACCCGATTCCTAGGATCTGCTAGAAACCCTATGCTTCGCCCATATACTGCAGGTGCCCTCTGAGGAGACCATACAGGGTCCAACAGGCTTCTGGGGCGTACATGCCTTCATGAAGAGTGGGCATTCACTCGGAGCGATCTTCCCTATCATTACGAGGTGGCAGCTACACCCTGGGGCGAGGTCTCTAGACTTCCTCGGTTTCACTCCGTATCTGCTCCGGGCATCCAATTCCTTAAATTCATCCTTTAATGTAAAAGCGGATTCAGGGAGCCTTCCTAATCCCCGCCAATATCCGTTAACTTTATCGAAGACTCTCTCTAGGAGTTTCTGAGCCTTGATGTTGCCCTCCCAAGAAACGGATCTCTTGTACTCATTCTCGAGCTTCGCCTCTCCCTCCCTGAGCTGTTTAATGATCATCAATATTGCGAAGAGAACATCGAGGGGCTCGAAACCTGCTACAACAGTAGGCATGTGATAGGCTTCGGGGAATAACCTATAGGCTTTGGCTCCGATTATGGATGAGACGTGACCGGGAGCGATAAATCCGTCTATGTGTAGGTCTCCTATGCCGAGGAGGAGCTCCATCGCTGGCGGTATAAGCCTATGGGCAACAAGAAAACTTAGATTCTCCGCCTTTCTCCTCAAGGCTTCTATGGCTGTTGAAGGTGCCGTGGTCTCGAATCCAATGGCGAAGAAGACGAATTCACGCTTCGGTTCAGCCAGAGCCATCTTGATAGCGTCACTTACACTGTACACCACTCTAACGTCTCCGCCTAGGGCTTTAGCGTCTGAGAGGGAGAGTTCAGAGCCAGGAACCCTAATCATATCTCCAAAGGTAACCACTGTTACACCGTCAAGAGCTAGATGGATCGCTTCGTCGATCTCAGCTGAGGGAACCACACATACTGGACATCCAGGACCAGCTATTACCTCTACGTTCTCCGGTAGAAGAGACCTCAATCCATAGTGCACTACAGTCCACTCATGAGTCCCGCAGACGTGACAGATCTTCACTCTATAAGATGGAGAGAATTCCCGAATCTTCTCCAGAACCCTCCTAGTCAATTCGGGGTCTCTGAACTTCCCTAGCTCCATCCCAAATCAACTACTGAGTAATTCGTCCCATAATCGGAGGGTTTCCATAGCGTCTTCGCGGTCTAGAACCTCTATTGCGTATCCCGCATGGACTAATACGTAGTCTCCAACCTTAACGTTAACAAGCAAAACATTAACTTCCCTTATGACGCCTCCTCCGAAATCCACCTTAGCAGTATCACCGTGAACTTCCTTTACCTCCGCCGGGATCGCAAGGCACATAATCTCTCACCTTCCAGCTGAAACCTAGAGTTATAATTAAAGGATTCGGTTATGAGAGGGCTGATCCCACCGAGACTACCTGCCCAAGGGATATACAACCATCGCCCGGAGGCAAAAGCTCATGTTCAACAAATTTAAGCCCTTCCCTCTTCACAACTCTTCTGATGGTGGTGGAGATATGTTCATTGTAGGCGACGCCTCCGGAAAGGCCCACAAAGTTCACGCCTAATCGCTCTGCTTCCCTTACTGCTAATTCTCCTACTCCACGGGCAATATAACTCTGAGCGCTCCGCGCCAAGTCAGCTCTTGAATGCTCCTCTAAAACGTTGAATAAGCTCCGAAGCAGAAAGGTCGTATTCAACGTATTCCCCTTAAATTCTGGTTTTAAACTTAGAACGTCTCTTCCCTTAACGGCTGCGGACTCAAGTTTCATGGCAGGTTCTCCCTCATAAGTCCTTTCAAAGCATACACCCAGAAGCGCTGAGACAGCATCTAAGACTCTACCACAACTCGTTGTGGAGGGATAGTCTCCCCTCCTCAACTGGGATAGAATCAACCTTACTTCAACTTCGCCGTGGGGGAACCAATTACTTCTCTCTAAAAGCCATTCTTCAATCTTAGCCTCATCCTTCAGTATTCCAGCAACCATCCTTAATGGATAGTAGGCGGCTAAATCGCCTCCTATCAAAGGTTGCTCCTCGAGGCTCGCCAGACGCCGGATTTCCCTGTCCTCACTATTACAGTAGAGTATCTCCCCGCCCCAAGCTTTACCATCTGAACCATAACCGAAGCCGTCTAAGACTATGCTGATCATCTCGTCGACCTTCTTCTCCGCCATCAGAGCTTGAGTGTGGGCGTGGTGATGCTGAACCCTGAATAGGGGGCAGTCTAGTTCTTCAGCGATTTCATGGGCCACTCTAACGCTGTTGAATGTGGGATGGAGATCGCAGGCTACAGCCTCCACTTTACTGTTTGTGATTTGAATTAGATGATGGATAGTTTCTCTAAGAAAGTTAACGGTTTCCAGCTTCTCTATGTCGCCGATATATTGTGATAGGAAAGCCTTCTCTCCAGAGGCTACACAAATAGTAGAGCCAGTTTCTGCTCCTACACCCAGCACACAACGCCTTAACCTCCTCAGCCTAATAGGCGCAGGTGCGTATCCCCTAGATCTTCTAATCAACTTAGGCTTCTTATTGTGTAAACGTACAACGGAGTCGTCGCATCGATTCGCTATTCTTCGATTGTGGAAGAGAAAGTAGTCCACGGAGTCGCCTAATTTTCTCAGAGCCTCATGATTCTCTGTTACTATAGGTTCTCCGGGAGGGTTTGCACTAGTCATAACGAATGCGGGTTCCTTTGAAGTGTCGAAGAGCATTATGTGGAGTCCCGTGTATGGAAGCATAACCCCTATGTTATGGAGTCCCGGAGCTATCTCCTCCGAAAGGTAATACTCTTCGCTCTTTTTCAGTAGAACTATAGGTTTGATATAGGACTGAAGAAGCTCCTTTTCCGAAGGGGTCACTTCAGCAAAGGATTTTACAGCTTCCATGTCCCGAGCCATAATGGCAAAGGGCTTCTGTCGTCTCTCTTTGGTCCCACGCAACCTAACTATTGGTTCGCTGATTGTAGTCGCAGTAGCTATATGAAAGCCACCGTTTCCCTTAACAGCTACGATATACCCTTCATCGAGAAGATTACCTGTATATCCTATTGGGTCTCTAAATTCTAAAACCTCCCCCTTAGAGTCCGTTAAGTATACCTTCGGCCCGCACTTCTCACAAGCGATAGTCTCCGCGTGGAACCTCCTATTATCGGGGGCAGAGTACTCCCGACGGCACTCTTCGCACATGGGAAACTCTCTCATGGTAGTATTCTCTCTGTCGTAAGGAGTCCTCTTAATGATCGTATATCTAGGTCCGCAGTCCGTACAAGTGATGAAGAAGTACCTATACCTCCGGTTCTTCGGGTCCCTTAGTTCCCTCACACATTTTTCACATATAGAGACATCCGGAGGTATAACGGATCCGACTTTCTTCGTTTCATCCGAGCTAGGGATTATCCGGAAACTACTGAAACCGACTTCTCTTTCACTGAATGTTAGCTCAACGGAGTCGATCACTGCTAAGGGAGGCTTCTCTCTTTTCAAGTCCCTCACGAACCAATTTATAGCATCTCTCTCACCCTCTAAGACTATCTCCACCCCAGCGTCTCCCAGATTCCTAACATAACCTACTAAACCATGCTTTAGAGCGGTTCTGTAAACAAAAGGACGGAAACCTACACCTTGTACAATCCCTTCAACCCTAACGTCGGCGTGCAAACACTCCTCCCTTCAAGGCAATCTCTCTTTAAATTTCTCTTCACTCTCTATGAGCGAACATCATCAAATCACCCTCCTATAAGGGTTTGCCATCTTCCTTTTGGCAATGGATAATTGGAAAGGTATTTATGTCTAGAAGTATGAGTAGCAGATAGGTCGATTTACCATGGCTATGGCTTACATAATGCTAAGTGTAGAGTCAGGCACCGACGAAGAAGTTCTCGAAGACCTTATGAGAATCAAAGGAGTTACAGAGGCTTCTTTAGTCTATGGGATATACGATATCGTTTGTAAAATTGAAGTTGATAATATGGACAAACTCAAAGAAGCGATCACGAGGATAAGGAAACTTAATGTTAGAACTACCCAAACTTTGATCGCTTATAAGATATCTGTTCCAAAAAAGATTGATTAATTATTCTCTAGGAGGTCTCCGAGGTATTGAAGTCTACTCAGACACCCTATGAAGTAGCTCTAAAACAACTTAAGATAGCTGCTGAGCTCCTGGAATTAGAACCTTGGATTCACGAAACGCTCAAGAAACCTAAGAGGGCTATTGTAGTCTCCGTACCCGTAAAGATGGATGATGGCAGCATCCGCATCTTCGAGGGTTGCAGAGTCCAACATATGGATGCCTGTGGGCCTTTCAAGGGCGGTATAAGATATCACCCTGACGTGAACCTTGAGGAAGTTAAGGCCTTGGCTATGTGGATGACTTGGAAGTGCGCCCTTGTTGAGATTCCCTATGGCGGGGCTAAGGGAGGCGTGGCGGTTAATCCTAAGGAGCTCTCCATGGGTGAACTTGAACGTTTGACGCGAAGGTATACTGCAATGCTCCTCGACTTCATAGGCCCCTATAGAGACGTCCCCGCCCCTGACGTTAACACTGGCCCTCAGACCATGGCGTGGATTCTCGACACCTACAGCCAGTTCAAAGGTTATCTAGTTCCTGAAGTGGTCACTGGTAAACCAATATACCTTGGTGGGTCTGAGGGTAGAAATGAAGCGACTGCCCGTGGCGTTATGTACTGCGTTAGAGAAGCCGCGAAGGACCACGGCCTCAAGATGAAGGGTTTGGAAATAGTGATTCAAGGCTATGGAAAGGTCGGATGGAACGCCGCCAGACTTCTTCAAGAGCAGGGATGTAAAATTATAGGCGTAAGCGACTCTACCGGTGGAATCTACAACAAAGACGGAATAAACCCAATAAAAGTTTACCAGCATAAGAAGCAGACAGGGAGCGTACTAGGGTCTAAAGAAGGAAAGGACATAACGAACAAGGAACTCTTGGAGTTGAAATGTGACGTTCTTATTCCGGCGGCGCTTGAGAATCAAATAAACGAGAAGAACGCCGGGAACATAAACGCCTCTATTATCGTGGAGGGTGCTAACGGTCCGACGACACCAAAAGCCGATAAAATCCTCCTTGAAAAGAGAATTTACGTAGTTCCCGATATACTCGCAAACTCTGGCGGAGTAACCGTAAGCTACTTCGAATGGGTCCAGAATCTTCACAGAGAACACTGGCCGAAAAGAGAGGTAGAGGTTAAACTGGAAGAGAAAATGGTTCGTTCATACAGAAATGTGAGAGAAGCCTCCATTAAATATGGAATTGACATGAGGAAGGCGGCGCTTGTCTTAGCAGTAGGAAGAGTTGCAGAGTCTCTCAGAACCCTAGGTCTCTGGCCATAATTAAGCGGAATAATTACCATAAAAAACTCTATTTTTCCTCCTTTCTACTCCAATCTTTAAAATATAAAAGTTAAAGAGTGCTTTAATATTCTGGTTGCTATCACTTCCCTTGAGGGGGATACTCCTCGCGGGAAGGGGGAGGAAGTTGATGCTTAACTTAAAAACTATAATAGAGGATTCAGACTTCACTTTCGAAAATAAACTAGTCAGTATAGTGGCTATGAGAGATTGTTCCAAAATAGAGATTGGAGGCTTAAGTGTAGGCCCTTTCGAAGAGGGACAAGAGTATAAAGTAAGGTTCTGGATTGCGAAGGAGCTCGAAAGGACTGGGATAGCCCGTGTGAGGGATGAGGAGCTCCTAGATACTGTGAGGCTCTATAAGATACAATGGACCGAACGTGTCCAGTCTGTTATGCAGATAACCTCCCTATCCGAGGATTTCTATCCTAAACTTAGAAGGTACATTAGACGCCTCAAAAAGGATGCATTGCGGGACCCGGACAGGATGCGTGAATATGAACGAGCTAGGAGATGGGCGCAGGACATCCTGAATTGTAGACTGAAGAAGATAATCGCCCTCGCTTCATCCTCAAAGTTAACTAATCAGTTTATAGGAAACCTCACCATAGAGGAACGCTGGCTCTATGAGCAACTCCGCAAGATGATCGAAGAATGGAGGTCTAATATACTGAAGGTGAAAAATGAATAATGACGGAAGAATTATTAGCTTCAGATCCGCAGGAGCGCTTCCAAGACTTTCTTAAATCTGAGAAGTACCGTGAGAGGATATCTAGACTAGCCTTAACCGGGGGACGTTCGCTCATAGTTGAGTTCGGAGACTTGTTATCCGCGGACTCTGGACTTGCGGAGGCTATAATCGAAAAACCAGATGAGTACCTCCTGCATGCTAATCGTGCAGCCCTCGCTCAGCTCCGTATAGAGGCCCCTGAATATGCTGAGAAAGTGGATTCTATAAAGGTTAGGTTCCGGGGCCTTCCGATTGTAACTTCCCTACGGACCCTAGGTTCTCATCATATAGGTAAACTGGTTATGATTAAGGGTGTTATAATACGCGCTACTCCAGTTAATCCTCTAGTAGTAACCGCCGCTTTCAAATGTAAAAGATGTGGAGCCATAACATATGTTGACCAGAAAAGCGCCTTCTTAACTCAACCCATCGAGTGTTCAGATCCCACTTGTAGAAGAAGAGGGCCCTTCGAATTCCTTCAGGATGAGTCTGTATTTGTGGACGCTCAGGAGATTAGGATTCAGGAGAGCCCGGAGGACTTACCTCCAGGACAGCTCCCGAGATGGATCAACATTAAGCTGAACGGTAGGGACATCGTGGACATAGCGAGACCTGGAGATAATGTTTCAGTAACCGGCGTAGTCAGAGTCTCAGCCCCCCTAATCGCAAGAGTAGGTCGTCTCAGGAAATTCAACTTGTTCATGGACGCTAATTTCATCGATGTGGAGAGTAAAGAGCCAGAATCCGTCAGCATCTCTCCAGAAGAAGAGAAAAGAATCCTCGAGTTGGCTAAGGATCCATGGATACACAGGAAGATAATTCGTTCCATAGCTCCCTCCATTTACGGTTACGAACACATCAAAGAGTCCATCATGTATCTCCTCTTCGGAGGGGTTCCTAAGACTCTCCCGGACATAAACATCCGTGGAGACTTGAATGTCCTTCTAATAGGCGACCCTGGAACAGCTAAATCACAACTTCTCCAGTACGTCGCGAGGATAGCCCCCAGAGGACTTTATACTTCAGGTCGTGGGACGACAGCGGCTGGTTTAACGGCAGCTGTTCTCCGGGAGAGGGAAGGGGGAATGACACTGGAGGCGGGAGCCTTAGTACTGGCTGATAAGGGCGTGGCCTGCATAGATGAGATCGACAAGATGAAACCTGAAGATCGAGTGGCTATTCATGAAGCGATGGAGCAGCACACTGTATCCGTGGCTAAAGGAGGGATCGTTGCAACTTTGAACGCTAGAACATCCATACTCGCAGCCGCCAACCCCTCGTTAGGTAGGTATGAACCTCATAGGACAGTGGCAGAGAACATATCCTTGCCCGTTACAATTCTCTCCCGCTTCGACCTTATCTTCGTTCTCAGGGACCTCCCAAACAAGGACTTCGATGCGAAGATGTCTGCGCATATACTCGGGCTCCATCGGACAGGCGCCGTCCCAGTGGATCCTCCGATACCCGCTGACCTACTGAAGAAGTACATAAGTTACGCTAGAAATCTGAATCCTGTAATGGGAGAGGAAGCAGCTGAACGCATAAAAGACTTCTATTTGAGTATGCGCGCTGCAAGCGAGGCAGAAGGGTCGCCGGTCGCTATTACCGCCCGACAGTTGGAGTCCCTCGTTAGGATAGCTGAGGCAAGAGCTAGAAGCGCCTTGAGGAAGGAGGTAACCGCTGAAGACGCCGAAGCTGCTATAACGATAATGAAGAGATCCCTCGAGCAGGTTGGGATAGATGTGACTTCGCGGAAGTTTGACATAGACCTCATAATGACGGGTAAGCCTAAGAGTCTCAGAGACAAATTACAAGTAGTCCTGGGTGTGATCATCGACTTAGAAAAGGAGACTGGTATGGCCAAGAAATCCACAGTAATTGAGATACTCGAGGAGGATTATGAGATAGGTTTCGCGGAGGCGGAGAGACTTATCGGACAACTGGTTAAAGAGGGCACTGTTTACACCCCAAGAGAAGGGTATCTGAAGAAGACCTGAAGCGTTAAAGGGTTCAAGATTTGAAAATTGAAGACCTCCCCATCCCTGAGTCAGTTAAGGAACTCCTCCTCAATTCTGGAATAAAGGAGCTCTTTCCTCCCCAAAGTGATGCTATAAAGGCAGGTGCTCTAGAAGAGAAAAACCTAGTTTTGGCTAGTCCAACAGCTTCAGGCAAGACTCTGATCGCTGAGTTATGCGCATTAAAGCAAATAATAGAGAAGGGAGGGAAGGTTCTGTACTTATGTCCCCTTAGGGCATTGGCCAACGAAAAGTTTTCTGAATTCAAAAAATACACGAAGCTCCGAAAGAATGATGGAGGAAAGGTGAAGGTTGGAATAAGCACCGGAGACTATGATAGTAGCGATCCGTGGCTTGGCAGATACGATGTCATAGTGACAACTAACGAGAAGGCGGACTCTCTTTTGCGTCACCGTTCGGAATGGATGAATGAAATATCACTCGTAATTGCAGATGAAGTTCATCTCCTCAATGAACGTGAACGTGGACCGACCTTGGAAGTTGTTTTGGCGCGTTTGATGCAGACCAACCCTTCAGCTCAGATTTTGGCTTTAAGCGCTACCATAAGGAACACCGACGAGATCGCCGAGTGGTTGAAGGCTGAGGCTGTAACGACGGATTGGAGACCCGTTACCTTAAGGGAAGGCGTTCTCTTGGGGAATGAGGTGCAATTTAAAGATGGTGGAGCCTACAGGGTGGAACTCCTCCATAAGGATCCAGTGATAAACCTAGCCTTAAATGCGATCCGTAAGGGAGGTCAAGCCTTAATCTTCGCGGGGACGAGAAAGAACGCAGCTTCGATTGCAAAGACCGCTTCTGCTCCAGTTAAGGGGTTACTCTCAAAACCTTTAGCTCGCTCATTAGCCTCTCTGGCAGACAGAATCCTAGCATTGGAGGAGAGAACGAGGATAAGTGATCAACTGGCGGAACTTGTGAAGAGTGGAGTCGCATATCACCACGCTGGTCTCAGCTCCTCTCATAGAAGACTGATTGAAGAGGCTTTCAGAGACGGTAAGATAAAGGTTATCTCGGCAACGCCGACGTTAGCTTTCGGCGTTAACTTGCCGGCTAGAACTGTGATAATCCGTGATTACAAGAGGTATGAGCCTGGTTATGGCTATTACCCCATTAGTGTGTTGGAGTATAAGCAGATGGCGGGGAGGGCCGGTAGACCAAAATACGACAGAGAAGGTGAGGCTCTCCTATTCGCGAAGACGGAGGAGGAGCGGGAGTACCTCCTAGAAAGTTATGTTAATGCTAAGATGGAGCGCATATGGTCTAAATTGGGGGTGGAACGCATCCTCCGAACCCATGTTCTCTCCACTATAGCGGCTGAATACGCGAGGACGGAGCAGGGGCTCTTCGATTTCTTCGGTAGAACCTTCTATGCGTATCAGTATGACGCCCGAACCATAAGGGGTCTCATACAGAAGATCTTGAAGTTCCTATATAAGCAGGAGATGATTGATGTGGACGGCGAGTTCCTATTTGCAACTAGGTTCGGAAAGAGAACTTCAGAGCTTTATATAGATCCGATTTCAGCGGTTATGATTCGGGATGCGCTCTACAACAGAGCTCCCGAACTCACAAACCTAAGTATCCTCCATATGGTCGCTCATACGCCAGATATGTTCCCTAAACTCAGACCTTACAGGGGTGAAGTAGAGACTCTCTCTTTATCCCTCGAAGAGCATAAAGACGAGTTTATGATGGAGGCACCTGAAGAATGGGAGGACCCCATAGCTTATGAGAATTTCCTCGGCGAATTGAAGACCGCCTTAGTCCTAGAATCCTGGATCGGGGAGGTCCCTGAAGACGACCTCATCGCTCGTTTCGGGGTTCAGCCTGGAGACCTCTTCAGGCTTACGGAGACGACACGCTGGTTATTATATGCTTCACGTGAACTAGCTCTCCTCTTCCACCATAGAGATCTCCTCCCTAGGATTACTGAACTCTTAGAGAGAGTGAAACGTGGAGTTGAGAGAGAGCTCCTACCTCTCGTCCAGCTGGAAGGAGTTGGGCGTGTTCGTGGGCGTGTACTCTATAACGCTGGGTTCAAGACAATAGAGGACCTCAAAAAGGCGGATATAACTACACTGACCAACCTTCCCCTAATAGGGCCTAGATTAGCCAAAAGGATAAAGGAGCAAGTTGGAGGTCTCATAAAGAAGGAGGAGTGGGAGCGCCTTAAAAAATCTAGAGAATGGAAACAGAAGGCCATGACTGAATTCTCCTAGGAAATCCATCTGGCGAAAACAAATTAATTCTTAAACTTTCCTAATAAGTTGAGTTTACCTATTGAGGGAGTTCGTTGGGCGCCTTAGCAGCACTCATAGACGTAAAAGGAGAGAACGTTGTACCTCTTGCTCTAGAGCTTCTAGAGGCTATGCAGAGGAGAGCCTCCCATGCCTATGGAATCGCGACACCGGAGACCGCCGCGACTTCAGTTTCCTTCGAGAGTCTTAAGGAAGAGCCGTTAAGTTCCTCATCAGCGGTTGGATATAACCTCCTAAAGACTCAGAAGCGAGACATTCCTCAACCTCTACTCGGTTACGAGCTGGCTCTTGCTTTTGAGGGGAGAATCTATCCCGCTCCAGAGAAGGCCGAGGTAGAATTCATTCTGGATGAGGTTGGCTCCGACCTTATCGGTTGGGCTGAGAAGTTCGTTGAAGACGTGAACGGCTCTTATTCCTTCGCTATGGTAAGGGAGGATATGATAGTTGTGGGGAGAGACGCCGTTGGAGTCCGTCCTCTCTACGTTGGAGAGAGGGATACCATACGTGGGGTAGCCTCCGATTGGAAAGCTCTTCAAAGAATAGGATTGCGAAATATAAGGCAGTTCCCGCCCGGAAGTATTGCAGTCTTAGATCGAGAGGAGGTCTCCATTCGCCCAGTGAAGGTTATCACTCAGCCGCCAGTCTCCCCTATAGAGAAGGATGAAGCTGTAAAGCAATTAATAGAATTCTTGCTTCGTTCAGTGGAGGACAGAACATCTGATTTGGAAGAGGTAGCCATAGCCTTCTCTGGAGGCCTAGACAGTAGCGTCCTCGCGAAACTCTGCGAGATAGCGGATAAAAAACCACATCTGCTATCTGTAACCCTTAAAGGAGAAGAACAAGCGCCTCTAGTGAAGGATGTAGCGGAAAGATTAGGTTTTCCTCTGACGCAAAAGGTCTTCAGCGAAGAAGACGTGGAAGAATGCTTGAAAAGAATTCTTCCAGTCCTTGAAGAACCAAATCCTCTAAACATATCAATCGCTATACCCGTAAGCTGGGTGGCCGAGTTAGCTCTCGAAGAAGGGTACACATGCCTACTTGCAGGGCAAGGTTGTGACGAGATCTTCGGTGGATACCATAGATACACAGAGGTCTATGGTAAGCTTGGTTTGGCCGCTGTCAGAGAGCAGATATTCAGAGATACAGCTTTCGCTTATCGAAACAACTATAATAGGGACGAGAGAGTATGCGCGGAAGTTGGTGTTGAACTTCGATTACCTTACGCCGATTATGAACTGATAAACTATGCTCTTCAACTACCTCTAAGCCTAAAGATCGAGTCAGCCGATGATCCGTTGCGCAAGAGAATTCTGAGGGAGGTTGCGAGGGCAATTGGATTACCCGAATCAATTGTGGGTAAACATAAGAAAGCTATCCAATACGAGACGGGTGTTGATAGAACCCTCAGGAGACTTGCTAGAAGGGAAAAGCTGGAGTTGCCTAATTATCTGAGAGGATACCTTGAACCTTAACCCTTTTCTTTCTCTCAACAATAAATGTAATAAACTCCTAATGTCTCACCCACATTGGGAATCTCCTATGACCTTGAATGGGAAATTTACAGCCGTAATTTACTCTCCTAGATACCTCCTTCATGACACAGGTCTTGGGCATCCAGAGAGTCCAATGAGGCTCAAGGCTATCGTGAAGGAGCTTCGAAAGAGCGGACTTACTAAGAGAACGGAGATAAAGAAGATATCTCCGCGGAAGGCTTCCATCGGGCAGATCCAATCGGTACATTCAGAGGATTATGTAAGTTTGGTCAGAAAGACCAGTAAAATGAGGCATGCCATATTGGATACTGGAGATACTGTAACCTCTCCTGATAGCTACGACGTCGCCCTCCTAGCAGCTGGAGGCACCATACAAGCCTCAGAATTAGTTCTGTCTGGAAAGTTTAAGAACGCCTTCGCTCTAGTTAGGCCTCCTGGACACCACGCCGGAGTTGACTACGCATCCGGTTTCTGCATCTTCAATAATGTTGCTCTGGCAGCGTCGAATTTAATCCGTAATCACCACCTAAACCGAATTGCTATAATAGACATCGACGGACACCATGGAAACGGAACTCAAGAAATCTTCTACAATACAAAATCAGTCTTATACGTGGGTCTCCACTCAGACCCCACTCATTTTCCTTGGACGGGCTTTATAGACGAGGTAGGTGAAGGAGATGGAGTTGGCTATAACATAAACATTCCTCTCCCCTCCGGAACGGATGATGATCTATACCAAGAAGCCTTGGAGGAAGTAGCCTTGCCAGTAATTTATCAATACAAACCCGAGTTCATCTTAGTATCCGCCGGCTTTGACTGCCATTACGCCGATCCTATCCTAGACTTGTCCCTCACAGCTAATGGATATAAAAAGACTGTTCAGAAGATAGTAACCCTCGCGGAGGGAACCTGTGGCGGAAGGTTGGTTATGGTTCTTGAGGGAGGGTACAATCTCCTCTATTTGAGTAGAATGGTGGCTGCAACCATAGCTCAATTGGCAGAGTTAGATTATGTCATTGAGGATACTGAGAGGAAGGCAGATAGCTCCGTGAAAAGTGTTGGGCGTAGAACCTTAAAAGAGCTTAAAGAGATTCTTTCTCCCTACTGGGAGCTTTAACTATTCAACGGAGCTCTTCTCGGAATCGGAGAATAACCTCTTCTATAGTATTCTCAGCCTTCTCCCTTCTTCTTATGGATTCGGAAAGGAGTCTATTATAAGCGTCTTTGGATAACTGTTT
>CAZOCN010000016.1:0-20340 GCA_964578315.1 uncultured Candidatus Bathyarchaeia archaeon | reverse complement strand
GATGCCGATTAAAGTGACAGCAGGTATCAAAGCGTTCTTTAAAGCATGTCTATAGATCACTATCCTCTCTTTAAGTCCCTTAGACCTAGCCATAGTTATATAATCCTGCCTTAAAACTTCAAGCATACTCGCTCTAACTATTCTAGCTAGGAAACCCAGACTGATGAAGGATAGGCTGAAGGAGGGTAGAACTAAATGAGTTAACGCATCTAACGTATACTCAAAGTTTCCGGCTAATATTCCATCAACTACCGGCATACGAGTAATTGGAGAGACTAGCCCCTCCATTCCTGTCGCTCCGCTACTTGGAAGATATGGAAGCCCCCAGAGAGAGAAATAATAAAAGAATATTAGTTGAAGTACGAATCCGAACCAATACGACGGAGTAGAATACCCCGCTAATGCGATAATCCGGGATATGTGATCAGGAAGTTTATTGTTTTTCACAGCGGAGATTATCCCAAGGGGAATTCCAATGACAACCGTAAGTATCGTTGCAGCGACAGATAACTCTACAGTGTAAGGGAAGTGATTGAAGAAAACCTCATTTGCTGGCAATCCATTTGCCCATGTTCCGGTGAGGCCCCAATCACCGTGGAGGAGGTCCTGGATCCAGTATATGTATTGTATGTGTAAAGGTTGGTCGAATCCGTGAGCCCTTATCACTTCCTTTATTTGTTCAGAGGTCATCTTAGGGTGAATGTAGGGTGTCCACGGAGCTATTCCGGAAGGAAAACCTCTACTGAGATAGAAGATTATAATACTGACTCCGAATAAAACGAAAATCATCAATATGAGGCGTCTTATTATATATTGATATAGTTTCATTGTGCGATTCGTAAAAAGCGAATTAGTATCATAGTATTAAAGGTTTTGCATTTTTATGCTCTCTTTAGGTTTCGTAAACGCCTTAGCTCTTCACAATCTTCCTTTTAATAAAAAAAGGAGGGTTTTTATGGTTGTTCATAGTACATGCTTGACCATATGTCTACGCCGTAGACGGGATTCAGATACCAGCCTTTCAACCAAGAGGAGCGTACGTAATACTCCGTATCGTGCCACCAGACCATGTAAATCAATTCTTCGTTCGCGAGTTTGTTCATTTCATTGTTTATAGAGACTAGTTTCTCTAAATCTCCTTCTTCGTCTGCCTTCGCAGCTTCCCAGTAAAGTTCGTCCAGTTTAGTTAGATTCCATAGGTTCCAGGAGGGGTAAGTACCTGTAGACAAGTACATGGGCATTAACCAATCTATGACATGGTTGTAATCGGCTATCCAGCCACCCATGTAAGCGTCTATTCGATGCATAGATGCTAAAGTATACTGCTGGCCTCCGGGAACTGGCACAACAACGAATCTTATTCCGAGATTATTATCTCTGCTTATTGTATTCAGGTTCTCCGCGATGGTTGTCAGCACTTTCTGGAAGGTTGACGCGCCTGCCTGCACATACAACTCTACAGACCTAGGTTTATCTGGACCGAAGGAGTTGTCCACTACACCTGGAGGGATGACGGAGCCGTTATAGAAGTGCATGACGTAGTCCTTGCTATTCAATGGGTGTTCGTGGGCGTCGATTAGCAATTCTTCAGCCTTCGTCAAGTTGAAAGAGAATATCGGCTTGATATCTGGGTTATAGGAACCTTCAGGCCACGTTCCGGGTGGAATAATATTGTTTGCTAATACGCTCAACCGGTTATTTACGTAGATGTTCATGTATGTCATGTTCACAGCGCAGGCAACAGCCATCCTTATCCTCCAGTCAGCGAAGGGCTGCCATTCTCTGAGAGTGCCTTCAGGTGTTGTAATGTTAGTGTTGAAGTTTAGCCACCAACAGTTCAACGTCGGAATCGGCCCGTGAACTGTGACGCCAGGTATTATCGATTCAAAGCGGCCCTCATCGATCCATGTATCACGGTCCACCACGGAGAATATGTCCACTTCCGATACCCCTATAGCCGTTGCCTCACCCGCCTTTAGGTCCAGTAGCCTTGTTGGAAAACTGGGTTGATAGATGAATTCGATGGTCTCTATTCTCTTCTTTCCTGGAGGCGGAAGACCTAAGTTGTCTGGTCCTCCCCAGTAATCATCGTAGGCTTTCAGCACGACTTTATAGGTTGTGGGGTCAACGCTCTCCACGTAGTAGGGACCGGTGCCGAAGGTCCAACCATCCTCTGGAATGTTGAAGTAGGTGTCTCCATTACCCGCCATGTGAAGGAAGTATTTCTTGAAGTCAACTTTTGGTCTCTGCTCTCCATCGAAGTCCCATCCGCCATGTTCATAGTCTCTCCGTATGGTCTCAGAAGGCGAGATTATTCCCGCCCAAGGACCAGCTAATATAGCAAGTAACTGTGTAGTGGGAGTCTGGATATGTATTCTAACCGTGTAATCGTCTACGATCTCTACGAAGTTTTGGGCTAAAACCGCGTCAACCCATGCTTCATCGTAGGGCTGATCGCCACTGAAGGCAGAGCTTAGACTCAAATCGAGGAGTTGCTGTACCATCCAAGCTGCTTGACTACCGTGTACTCCTGTGGCGCTTGTACCATCGATTATAAGAAGCCTATTAAGACTGAACCATACAGCAGTTGCGTTAAAAGGCGTTCCATCTTGGAAGGTTATGCCCTTTCTCAATTTGAACTCATAAGTTGTCTCATCTACCATATTCCAACTCTCTGCCAACCATGGGATCAACTCCGTTGCACTATCTCCCTTATACCAGAGCAATGTTTCTACGGAGTGCCAGAGTATCCAGTAGTCATACTGATAGTAAGACACATGAGGGTCGAACCATTGATACGTGCTTCCACTTTCAAATATCAGTTTATTCTCAGTCACAAATTTCGGCGCCGCGGTAGGCGTAGCAGTGGGAGTAGGCGTAGGAGTAGGCGTAGCTGTCGGAGTAGGCGTGGCCGTAGGAGTAGGAGTAGCAGTGGGAGTAGGCGTAGGAGTAGGACCGGGTAGGGTAGTGTAATAGTATGCTGCGCCACCTATAACGGCCACAATAATGATGACTGCTATTATCAACGCGAGAGTATTCCTAGCAATTGCTTTCTTTTTCATATTTTTTCTCCTTCAATCAGTCTATTGTGTCGTTATTTCTTTTTTAAACTTTTGATAACAAAGGCGGAGTAGGAAGCACTCTTCCCATTAAATTACTTAAAAATGAGCATTATTCTCCTTGGAAGAACTTAAATTTGTAGTCCTTTTAAATATATCCTTGAGGGATTATTTTGGTTGAGGAGAAAAAGAAAAGGGCTACTGCTGGTTTCATAGTCTCCTTAATAGCTGCCATACTGATATTATTAAATGCGATTTTTGTGTCCGCTATTATCGGTATTATCGGTGCTGTAGGATTTAAAGAGTTGATGCCCATTGTTGCAGGAGGACTAATAATCTATACCGTGGTTGGAGTAATCTTCGCTGTACTTGTCCTTATAGGCGCTATACTGATCTACATTCCCGGGAAAGAGGTTGTAGGGGGCATATTGGTGATAATCTTCTCATTACTCAGTGTAATCACAGGAGGCGGCTTCCTCATAGGTCTGATCTTAGGGATTATAGGTGGAGCCTTAGGGTTAGCCAAAAAATAACTCTCCCATTTCTCTTTTTTTTAAATGAACTTGAAGTTTAGCAGTTTTTGATAGTCACTTTATCTGGACGGTGAGGTTTCACTTTAATCTTTTAAGTATCACAGTTTTTCTTCGCTTAGAAGTTCTTATCACGTTTCTGTAGAGGTTGTTACCTTTACTATCTATCGCCACTACCAACGGACCGAAATTCCTAACTTCGAGGAGCCACATGGCTTCCGGCATTCCGAGGTCTAACCACTCCACTTCCTTCACTTCGACTATCTTCTGCGCAGCTAAGACGGCGGCTCCTCCAGTGAAAGCAGCATATATGGCTCCGAGTGCCGTCATTGCGCGAGTAGTCTCCTCACCCATCCCTCCCTTCCCAATGATTATCCGAACTTTAGTTCCCTTGATGAACTCGCTTTCTAGACTTTCCATCCGCGTGCTGGTTGTAGGACCAGCGCTTATTACCGACCAGCCGTCTACAGTTCCCCTCACTATTGGACCACAGTGGTATAGCGCTAAGCCTTCAGTCTTAAAGGGGAAGCCTTGTCCTTTCCGCAGATAAGTTAATGCCCTTTTATGTGCCATATCGCGGGCTGTGAAGATGAGTCCACTGATGTAGAGGATATCATTCACGTGGAGACTACGTACTTCCTCTTCTGAAACGGGGGTTTTAAGGTGGTATTCCATCGAACTCGCCCTTTCATTAGGTGGAGTACATTATTGATCCATCGGGTAAAATCTTAGCTGAGGCCCTTCTAGCTGCCCAGCATTGGAAGACTATACCAACGGGATAAGAGGCTGGATGCCTATGTGCGTATTCAATATGCACCGCCAGAGCTGTAGTCTTCCCGCCTAAGCCCATGGGACCTATCCCTGTCATATTGGCAGCTTCTAGAAGTTCGGCTTCAATCTCAGCCACTTTCCGGTCCGGATGATGCGAATTGAGGGGGCGAAGGAGAGCTGTCTTCGCCAATTTCATTGCAATATCCGCCCCTCCCCCCAAGCCTACGCCTATTATCGTCGGTGGGCACGGTTGGGCACCTGCCTCTATGATGGTTTCTAGAACAAATTTCTTCACGCCATCTAATCCATCACTTGGTTTCAGCATCGTGTACTTGGAGGTATTCTCCGACCCTCCTCCTTTAGGTAGAACCGTTATCTCAACCTCCTCCCCCTCAACGACCTCCCAGTAGATATGAGGAATATGGAAGCCTGTGTTGTCCCCGCTATTTTCTTGGGTTAGGGGATTAACGGCGTTGGGGCGGAGGGGGATCTCCACCGTTGCTCGTCTTACACCCTTTATGAGAGCACCACGAATCTTCTCTAACCCTTTGAAGCACCCTCCAGCCTTTACGTAGAAGTATATGGTTCCAGTATCTTGACAGATAGGAACTTGCTTCTTCTCCGCTAGTTCTATATTGTCTAGGATATTCTTCAGTTGTATCTTTCCCACCCCCTCCTCGACCTCATAAGCGCGCTTTAGGGCTTCCTTAACGTCAGAAGGAAGCGTGGTAACTGCTTTGCGTAGTAGCTCTACGGTTACACTCTCAATTACTTTTGAGATTTTCAAGGCGGTAATAGCTCCACATATAACCTTAAGGGGGCGGTTCTTTCTGAGATTTTCTCTTCTTGGACTCCTTTACCTTCTTAAGAATCGCTAGGTATTCTGCTAGTGCTGAGAAGTATCCTCTATCGAAGTCTGTATGGAGTCTATTATTAGCTTCCTTAAGCAGCTCTTTCCTATATTTCACGATCTCCTTTGGATCGAAGTCGTCCTTCGTTAGGAAAGCGTATTCATCCCGCGTCCTCTTTACGAGGATTAATCCTTCAAGAGCTTTTAGGTATCCTCTATTCCACTCGGTCTCTTCCAAGTCAGTCTTTAACCTCTTGAGTATGCGTTCGGCACCGAGGAATTGCCTTTCAGAAACTAGTTGAAAGAATCTTGTTACGAAAATTTGTCTCTTATTCAACCTACGTCCCTCTCCTGGGCTCCTCTACATCTTCGATACCTCTCTCAGTTATCTTGAAAAGGCGTTCTCCTTCTGGGAGGTATGGGCTGGAGACTAGACGAGCTATTCTACTCTCTCCTCTAGTCGTCTTCCTTAGGAAAATACGGGTGTGGCTTGTATGGGCCACTATATGACCCCCTATGGGATATATGGAATCGCCGAAGAAAACGTCTGGTTTAGACATAACCTGATTAGTTACTACAGCCACGGCGTTGAAGGCTCTTGCCAGGCGGATTAATCGATGCATATGCTTATTCAGTTTCTGTTGCCTCTCAGCCAGCATCTCTCTCCCAAGATACTCACTTCTGAAGTGTGAAGTTAAGGAATCGATAATTATTAGACGGATATCATTCTCCTTTATGACTTTATCAGAGTTTTCTAAAAGGAACATTTGGTGATCTGAAGTGTACGCCTCCGCATAGATGATATTTCTCACAGCTCTATCTGGATCTAGACCCATCGCCTTCGCCATTTGGATTATCCTTTCCGTTCTGAAGGTGTTCTCAGTGTCTATGTAAAGGGCGCCTCCTTCGAGTCCTCCTCTTTCGAGGGGTAACTGTACGTTGACGCAGAGTTGATGGCATATCTGGCTTTTACCGCTTCCATATTCGCCGTAGAATTCTGTTATAGTCTGGGTCTCCAGTCCTCCGCCGAGAAGCTCATCTATGCTTCGGCTCCCCGTTGTGAGACGGTGAACTTTCGCTCTCATCTTCAGTAGTTCATCCGCCCTAACGAAGGAGAGGGCTATGGAGGAACGGGCAGCTCTTATGATCTCCTGCGCCCTTTTAAGGCTTATTCCAGAAGGCTCTAATTCTCGGGGCGTGGCTGTGGCTAGGCTCTCAACCGTGTTGAATCCGAGCTCCCTCAATCTCTGGGCGGTTGCAGGTCCAACGCCGGGAAGATCCTCTATGAAGGCGTACTTCTTCTCTTCAGTCACCTTAAATTCTTCACTCCGAAAGAAAAATGGAATCTTCGCTTATTTAAGGTTTAGACTAGGGATTCCGTTGTTGTCTTTTGAAAGGAATTGAACAGACACTCCCACTTTGTTATCCGACTCTGGTGGAGTATTGTGTATAGCCCCTCTATTTGAAGTCTAATATGTTTGCAGTATCTCTTTGACTGCTAGTCTTATGGCTATTTCTCCTTTGTATTTTTGACGCCATCCGGTTTTCAGTAGCTTCTTTGCAGATAAACTCATTTTTTTAACGTCTCCTCGCCAACCGCGGCCTCCATCTACACCTCCCGTGAAGTTGAAGGCGGTGTTCTTGAGCCCCATCTCCTCCACCACTATCTCCGCGATTCTCTTCACGTTTACCTGGTCCTCTGAACCTACATTGTATACGTCCACCTGTTTTCTGTCGTTTTTGAAGTGTTTGTAGAGGTGTAGAATAGCCTCGACGCAGTCTTCTATGTGTAGATAGGATTTGGTCTGCGTCCCATCGCCTAATATCTCTAGTCTTGTCGGGGTCTTTCGGAGTTTATTTATGAAATCGAAGATGACGCCGTGGTTAGCTCTAGACCCCACAATGTTAGCAAGTCTCAATATTAATGCTCTAAAACCGAAGGTGGAGGCATAACTCGATATTAAGGCTTCACAGCCTAACTTTGTGGCTCCATAGGTTGAAATCGGGAGGAGAGGCCCATAATCCTCTGGTGTAGGTAGAGTCTCCGCCTCTCCGTAGATAGTAGAGGTAGAAGCGAAAATTAAGATCTCTATTTCATTCTTCTTTCTAATAGCTTCTAAGAGATTAAAGGTGGAAAGTAGGTTTTCCTTGAAATGAATCAAGGGGTTTACTTCTCCAACACGGACTTCGGGGTTAGCGGCAAAATGGAAGACCGAATCCACGCCTTCTAGGGCAGAGTCCAAGTCGGAGGGGTTCTTCAAGTCTCCTCTTACCAGTTTAAAGTCACTGTTATCCAACCATCGTTCAAGGTTTTTCAGGGTGCCGTTACTGAAGTTATCGATGACAGTTACTCGCCATCCTTCCTCCATAAGCCTATCTATTAGATGGCTTCCTATGAAGCCCGCTCCACCCGTTACTAGAACGCTAGGGTTACCCGTTGTTACACGCCTCCAACATTCCTATCTGGTGTGTCACTCAGATAACTTTTGAGGGTTAGAGAATACGCCTAGTGTTGAGGCAACACCACAACCTTAGAATTTGTAAACCCATCTTCAAGGTGTCTGAGAGGAGACGGACCTTACTCCTCCTCCCTCCCTTCCAAACAACGGGGATCTCCTTAATTTTAAAGCCTAAACGGGACGCTAGGACTAGGAGCTCTGTATCCCAGAACCAGTGTTCGGCTTTAACCTTGTCTATAACCTTGAAAAGCGATTCCCTCTTGAAAGCCTTAAAACCACATTGATGATCCTTCAAATTTGAGCCTAGAAGGAGCCTCACCATCAGATTGTACACGGTGGAGGCTAACCGTCTCAAGAAAGACCGTTCCACTATACTCTCCCGCAACATTCTAGAGCCCGTTACAAAATCATAGCCCTCTTCCACAGACTCGATCAGAGGCTTCAAGCACCTCAGGTCAGTGGCGAGGTCCACATCCATAAACACCAAGATTCTCCCCTTAGAGGCTCCGAAGGCTTTCTTAAGAGCCCTCCCTCTCCCTAGTCGGATATCGCTATGAAGATGCTTTACATTAGGATACTTCTTAGATAAAGCAGAGGCCAGAATATCCGTGCCGTCCGTACTCCCATCCTCTGCAATGATTATCTCAAAGGAATCCGTTATCCCCTCCAAGAAACGCCTAGTCTCCAGAACAGCCTTCTCTAATCCATTAACTTCATTGTATGCTGGAAATACTACGGAGATCTCAAGAGGTATTTTTCTTTTCATCTCTGCATCTCCTAGAATACCCAACTGTTGAACCATCTTAGGAACTCTTTATAGGAGTAGGGAATGGGATATCCAGATATCACAGGATAAAATAGTATGAAGAGAATCGCTGTCAGCGAGAGATATGCTGCGACGAAGACTCTCCCTCCCTTACTCTCCCAAGACTCATTTAGTAGGTAGGTTGTAGCTAATATTAACATCGGAACGTTGACGTAGAAGTGGTATATGAATAGACATCTACTGATGAAGGCGTAAGGGAGCCATTGGAAGAGAAATATACAGAAGATGAAGAGACAATTCTTATCCCTCCCTTTAATCAGCCTCCAGAAAATAGTAATTATAGAGACTAAACCGAACCACCATATCGCAGGGTTACCCATGGCGGTTATAGTTGAGACCATTCCATCCGGCAGATAACTCACGTAAAGCCATAAGGGCCTGATTATTAGGGGCCAAGACCACCAAGCCGAGGAGAAGGGATGAGTGGCTTCTAGCTGGGCGTGGTAGTTATACATAGTCCACTGCCTTGTATAGACATCTGTTAAGCTGTGACCCGCCATCATGTAAGGGATGAAAGTTGACACGTACACTAATCCACTTACGAGGGCTGAGAGGAGGATGACGGCGAAGGGTTTCATAAGATACTTCTCGATGTCGAGAGCCAAGCCATGGAGGTGGGGGCGGAGAGCCTTAAGAAGGGAAGGAAGACCTAGAAGGGGCTTGAGAGGCTGCGAGAGGTACTCCTTGAATTTAGTGGTCAGGTTACTCTGTGAGGCTATAAAGCCCTTCAGAGCGAAGAGGAGAAGGAGGAAGAGTTGACCGATCAGTCCATAGAGGACGTACCATTTTGTGGAGAAGGCTAGTGCGAAGAGGAGAAAGGCGAGGAATACCAGATAGCCTTTGAATTTGAAGTCTCCAGCTGAGATTTCGCGGTAGTTCAGATAGAAGAGGAGGGTGGAAGCGACTGTGAAGAAGACTGCAAAGGTGTCTACTGTGGCGATTCTTCCCATGGTGAAGTGAAGGAAGTCGAAGGTGAGGAGAAAGGCGGCGATGAAGGCAGCGATTCGCCTACGAAACATCTCTCTGCCTAGAAGGTAGATTAGGGGAACCATTAAAGTAGCGAAGAGCACTCCGATGATCCTCCAAGCGAAGGGACTGAAACCTAAGAGGGATATACTGAAGGCTATGAGTAGCTTCCCGAGAGGCGGATGGGTCCACTCGTAGAGTTCCGCCCCCTTCAGGTACTCCTCCGCTGTTCTAACATAGTATATCTCATCGAAGTAGGTCTGAGAGCGGTATGTAGGAGGCCACTCAACAAGCTCTTGTTCATCAACCAGTCTTTTTACGGCGGGCTCCACGCCCTCTCCACCCCAAATTCTATCTATCCTGATCTTCTCTCCATCTTCGTTGACCAGAAATATCTCGTTTATCTTCCCCGTTTTGCCATAAAAGAAGAGGCGGATATAACGGGTTTCAGCCTCTGCCAGAGCAACAGACCTCCAACCGTAGTACCACTCATCCCGGAAGCTCGTGGAATATTCCCATCGCCCCGGTTGACCTACGTAAACATCGAACATCACAGATTGTGCATCGCCTAGGAGGACATAGATTGAATCTACCCTACGGACACTTCCTAGGTCCAAGTAGACATCGGTTTCGCCAGTAGGCTGCCAGCCTCTAACCGGAGTCCTCAGAAAACCGACGTTAAAGACCGCTAGAGAGAAGAATACTATTGACAGGGTCAGCATTAAAGCCAAGTCTTTCAAGTCGATTGATACCTTTATTTAGGTTCTCCTCCCCTTAGAACTCGTTACCCTTAGATTTTCTTTTTAATCTTTCTTCGCTGAAGAGTAGATAGAGAGAGTAAGAGAAGACAGCCAAGTTCAACAGTGAAGTAGCGTAAGCCGCCGGATCCCCAGAGGGCACGAACATCTGGTTGTTTAGGAATTGGAGAGTGTAGGCTTGGTTGAAGAGGACAGTACCTGTGACCACACCGAAGATGAGAGTTGCTTTCTTGGTGTAGGTAAGAGAGAGTAAGGATAAAGCTATGACCGGGAAGAGATACCTCTCATGCATCCTCGTCAAGACCAGAAAGAAAGCAAAGAACACCAGATAAGTCAAGTAAATCGTGAGCGAGTTATAACGCTTAGAGAAAGACTCAGGACCTACACAATAAAGAATCAGACACAGGAGGATTCCAAAGAGTATCCACCCTGCTATTTGGTAAGTGAGAAGAGGTAAGATACTCTCGGTATCTTGCACAGTAAAGCCTACGAAGGCCCATAAGTTGAAGGCGTTGAGAGAGACGAAACGGTACTGGCTATATCCTCCGAGATACAACCTGAAGACGAAGTCTATGGGGTTCTCGGGATAGAAAGGAACGATGAAGAGGAGAATTATGGCAGAGAATGAAAGGAAAGAGAGAATTCTTTCTTTCCAGTGAAAACGTTCTATAACCAACAAGACTATGACCGGGAGGAAAGCGAAGGCTTGGGGTTTACTGAGGACGGCGAAGGCGAAGGACACAAGGGAAGCTCTTGGCTTATCTTCTAGAATTAAAATCAATGATAACAGAATGAAGAAGGTGTAGATAGCGTCAAACTGCCCCCAGATAGAGGCGTTGAATATGGTTGCCGGGTTGAAGGCGTAAGCTGCTGTAGCAAGGAAAGCCCAGCGCCTCCCCATTCTCTTTCTCAGATAGAAGAAGATTAGGGCTGAGATACCGATGTCAAAGAGGTTTGAAGGAAGTTTTAGGACGTATAGGAGGGAGGGAGTTCCGAAGAGAGAGAAACCTCTGGCGATCACACCGAAAAACCAGAAGATAACTACATTAAAGGGCGGATAATCACACCATATATTACGATAAAAATCTAGTATCGACCCTTCAGTAGCTGCATAGAACCACGCTGTGAAAGTGTTCAGATCGGTACGGTATCCGTCTAGAGAGGCTAACAGAAATCTTAAGATAAGGGAGGAAAAAAGCAGTAAAGCCAAATCTAAGAAGACGCTATCTCTGAAATGAAAGACTTCCCCTCGTCCTTCCTTCAGTTCAACGGACATGGCAACTAAAAATACTATGTTTAGAGGTATAAGAAGACTAGGGTCTACTCTATGAATGGAATATCTGCCAGGCCTCCAAGTAGTTAGCGACGGCGAGCAGCAAAACCGCGAGAACTATAACGGTGAGTTCTATTTTTGAAAGTTTGAAGTTATTCAAGAGATGAAACTCCTCCCTTGATGATCCTATACTTTCAACCGATACGCCCACGGCATAGGTTGCAGCAGCTATTAGAGTGTAGGAGGTTATCTCGTAGATTCCACTGCCACGAAATAATGTCTCCAGAGAAGGAAAGAGCCTGGTTACAGTAGGAATCATGAAGGAATTTGTTCCTAAGAAAGCCCCGTAGAGAACCCAATGATAGAAGAGAACCAGATATCCCAAAGGGTAGCCCTTAACCTTTATGAGGTTAGCGAGGATTAAGGAACCTACCGCAACTAGAAGGTTGTAAAGAAATATTCGGATGAAAGTAAAGTAGACCTCGGCAGCTTTCAAGGGGATATAACTCACAATCACCGTTCCACGCATTGACCCTTCAGGTAGGGAAACGTAACTAACAGTCCAAGCTACAAATAGCACAGCTAAACCAATCAACCAAAGTGAAATTATCCGAACAAGGATTCTCTCGTTGGTTATCAATCGCAACTTAATCAACTGCGTTAGGCTCCCCTTTCACTGGATCCTTAGTTATCAAGAGAAAAGAGTATTAACGAAACATTATTTTATTTTGCCCCGATTAGGATGATCGCAATCAAACCCAGAGCTATTCCTATGATCTGTTTTGTCTCGAAGGGTTCTTTGAAGATAATTGCGGAGGAGATGGCAATTGCAATTATATTTAATGGGATTATCAGAGCCGAAAATTTGCCTATACCCATCTTACTCATAGGGAGGCTGAAAAGGAGGCGGGAGAACATTAGGGAGGCTAAACCGAAGAAGATAGCCGGTGTGAAGACCAACTTTATCCAATATTTTATGCTCCAGGGATCTACACTCCCGATTTGATTCACGCCAAGCTGAAAAAGTAGAGCGCCTATAGTTCCGAATATGATTATTACGATCGATTGTAACCAGAAGACCCAGTCCATCTTCATCTGACTCCCTCAAAGGAATACAGAATACACTAACCCCTAACAGGATTTAAGCATTAACTAAAAAAGACATTAAAGAGAGCTGTCCAGAGATTCAAAGAAAGATTAGTTGCTTCGTCTTTTCAAAATAGTTCAGAACGTTCAATCCTTTAGGAGTTATCTCGTAAAGCGTGGAGTTCCCCCTCCTTCTTGTTACGACCAGCTCTTTCTCAGTTAAGAAATCGAGTATTTCTCGTGTAGGCTTATAGGAAAGATTAGATTGATACATAATGGGAGTTATCCGGTTCTTTCCGTTCTTTATGGAACGCAAAACATCAATGTATATCTCAAATCGTGATCTCTTGGTCATAGTAATCATTCATCCTTCGCTATATATTATTTAAAAAGTTATGAAGAGATAATCTGAATAACATACACTTATTTAAAAACGAATTGTTCCATCTAGGTGTCCAGAAACACAGATAAGCATTTAATTAATAATTTGCCTATTGATTCTCAGATGATGAAACTTGGAACCCGAAGAGCTTAAGGATAGATATAAGGGGATTCAGATCGTGATGATCACCCCCTTCAACGACGACTTCTCCCTCGATGAAGAAGGCCTCAGAGAGAACACAAGGTTCCTAATAGAAAAGGGAGTACACGTTCTACACCCAACTGGAAGCACAGGGGAATTCTGGAACTTAACAGTAGAGGAACACATGAGAGTTATAGAGACTGTAGTGGACGAAGCAAAGGGCAGAGTACCAGTTATTCCGGGAACTGGATATAGCGGAACGAAACAGACAATTGAGGTCAGCAAGTACGCTGAAGAAGTAGGCGCAGACGGTGTGTTAGTCGTTCCACCATATTACGTGACGCCCACCCCAGAGGGAATATATGAACATTACAGAGCCTTAGCCGAATCGATAAAGATCGGCATAATAATCTACAACAATCCAGGCATGACTAAAATCGCTCTAGGATCAGACTTACTAGCAAAACTTGCTGAGATACCTAACATCGTCGGCGTTAAGGATACTACAGCTAACTTCTTGGAAGTCGTAGAACACCTATATCTCCTCGGAGACAAACTCAGATTTTCAGTTGGTCTAGAACCCCAAGCACCCTACTTCTACCTTGCAGGTGGAGAAGGATGTGTAAGTGAACTAGCAAACTTCGCGCCTCAAATTCCCCTGAAGATGTACAAAGCGGCCATGGAAAAAAATTGGAAGGAAATGATGGAACTCCATCACAAACTAGAACCATACTACGAATTCGTTGACAGAAAAAGTAGAGAAAACAAGGGAATGATCTGGATCACCATAATAAAAGAAGCTATGAAGCTCTTAGAACTTCCGGGATGGCCACCTAGAAAACCCCTTCTGCCATTAAAAGAGGAAGACCGCGAGGAGCTACGCAGAATACTTAGGAAAATAGGATTGAGGATATAGGGAAAAGCTAGAGTAATCAAAGGGAAGCGTTCTCTAACACCTCTCCATTTTTTCTTTTTCTCTTTACTCTAAGTTCCATCTTAAATTCTTGGGATGTCCAAAACCATATATTATGGTCTCAGTACTCTTTGTTCATGGATGAAAGAAGGGTTTATCTTTGAATCGTTTGAAAAGAATATTAAAGGAAGGTAAAGTTGCTTTAGGATGCGCCGTCAGCGTCAACAGCCTAGACGTAGCTGAAGTCCTATCTATGATGGGCTTCGACTTTATGATCTACGATACTGAACATACTCCTCTAAGCATAGAAACCGTTCAGCACTTAATGCAAGCCGCTAAAGGCACAGATACGGTTCAGATAGTCCGAGTAGCATGGAATGACCTAGTCCTGATAAAACGAGCCCTAGACATCGGCTCAGACGGATTAATCATTCCTTGGGTTAACAATAGAAACCAAGCTATCGAAGCTGTAAAGGCTTGCAAGTATCCTCCAAGGGGACTACGAGGAGTAGGACCTAGGAGAGCATCTGAATACGGAGCCAAATTTAGAGAATATATAGAAACTGCCGATGAAGATGTCATGGTGATTGTCCAGATCGAGACTGAAGAGGCTGTTAAGAATGTTGAAGACATCCTCTCCGTGGAAGGTGTCGACGCCTTTATAATAGGACCGGCAGACCTTTCAACATCGTTGGGCATACCCTTACAATTTAACCATCCAAAATTCATAGAAGCTATAACTAGAATATTAGAAGCCGGTAAAAAAGCTGGAGTGCCAGCTGGATTCTTTGCACCTAGTGCTGAAGCCGCCAAGAAATATAAGGAGATGGGATTCCAACTCCTCAACATAGGTAGCGATATAGGATTCATAAAGGCCGGTGGTGAAGCAGTTAAGGCTATCGTCACCGGAGAATAATTTACAGTTACCATTTCACAGATGAAGAAATATGTTTCGCCTCTCTCCGAGTTACCGCAGCGAGGGCGTCTCCAATTAACATGAAAGCCACGCCTACAGAGAAGAAGAAGTAACCGAAGGGCCAAGTAAGAATCTGGATGAATAAAACGGGATAAACTTGTAATAGATTGAATTCAAAAACAGTAAAGGGATAAACGAGAACAAAGGCCGTTATAGCAGACGCGAAAACCATACTCAATAGAAAGACGATTACGCTCCTATATAGGTTATAGGTCAATGTTCCTGGTTTCCTAATGAAACCCAACAGGAAAGTTAGGACTATCACTGTCAAAAAAGCTTCTACGGGGTCCTGTAAGCGTAAGTAAAATCTGACCAAGAAATAGGAGAGGGGGACAGCTAACATCAGAGAATACATCAACGTTTCAAAAATCGTAGTAATAAAAGAGGCGCTGAGCTTTTTCATGGCAGATGCAATTTTTAACCCAGTAAAATATAAACCTTTATGAAGGTTCATATGAACGGGTAGAGCTTAATTGAAGAGAAAGCGAATCTTCTGGGTGGGAGCAGCCGCCTTTATCTTGATTATAGCTTGGTTTGGGTCTAATCTATTATTATTTATGATTGACTACAGAGACGAGATGATATCCCTAGAAAACTTCAGAGTCTCTATTTTAAGTGTAGAAACGAAAGCAAATGATACCTTGATTGTTCGAGTTAATCTTGAAAATTCCTATTCCAGAGATATACTCCTCCGATTATTAGTATTTAATGTCTTCGAGAAAGAGAACGACACTATATTAGTGAGTGGAATGATTGACTATACTGTCCATGGGGAGACCCTGCTTCTGCCTGGTTACTCTGAACACATGGAAGAATTCGTCGGGAGAACACTTGCTAAGATTGAACATAACACTCCATTGGAGGTTAGGGTTGAAGTTAGAGTAATGATTAAGACGCTCTACTTCGGGGATTCCGTAAAGAAGGCAGAGACAGATACTGTGATAACTTTTCATTAGCTCCAATGGTAAAGAATGAGGGCGTGGTTAGTCTTGGTTAACGATAGAACCACTACAATCAGGATTAATATCCCTATAAATAAAATGAAAGGGAGTAGAGCTGTCTCCAAAAGAGCGATAACGAAGGCCACGTAGTCCTTCCAATCTAACTTTGGAGGCTCTTCCTTCTCTTCGGATTTCAATCTGGAATGATCTCTTTCATCGTCCAAACCTTAGCCTCCAGACAGGAAGGATAAATTTCCGTCCTCATGAAATAACACTTCAAGGTTAGGAGAGGCGGAGGGGTCTCTGAGTTTCTTTATCTCTCTCTCCTCAGGGAGGGATCTAAAGCGTCTCTTAAGGAGTCTCCTACGATATTGAACGCTAAAACAACCGTTATAATTAGAACGCCTGGGATTGTTGCGTAGAGAGGCTGATCCATCATGTACTGCCTACCGGTGCTTATCATAACGCCCCAGTCGGGTGTAGGAGGCTGAATTCCTACGCCAACGAAACTTAGGCCCGCTACAGATATTATAGTGGTTCCGAGGCTCATCATGGAAGAAACTATTATCGGATGTATGCTGTTGGGTAGGATCTCGCCGAATAAAATTTGAAAGTCGCTTTTGCCCAGTGCTCTAGCTGCAGTGACGTACTCCTTTTCCTTCTCTGATAAGACTACGCCTCTGACTAACCTTGCGCTCATAGTCCAGCTAACTATTGATAGACCCACTATAGCGCTGAATAACCCTCTGCCCATAACGTAAGCCATGAGCATGGCTAAAGTCAAGCCGGGGAAAGCCATGAAGACATCAGTGATTCTCATGAGTAACTCATCAACCTTGCCTCCGAGATAGCCGGATATGGATCCTAGGGGAACCCCTATAGCGACAGATATTCCGACGACCACTATACCGCAGATCATCGATATCTGCGTCCCCCATATCAACCTGGAGAGTATATCTCTACCTAGCTCATCGGTACCTAGGAGAAACTTTGGATTCGGACCTTCAAGTCTATCCTTTACGTGTAACTCTAAGGGGTCATAGGGAGATATGTAAGGGGCTGTAACGGCAATCATGTAGAATAGGATGATTACGCCTATAGCCACTAGCGTGAGCTTATTTTTCTTAAGCATTCTCCAGGTGAATTTGAGCTCTCTGAACCTGGGTTCTTCCCTCTCGATAAGCCAGGGAATTCTTTTTCTAGCGAAGTATCCTATCACTCCAGCGATAATTGGACCTACACTGTCATATAACAGTGAGAGATCTAAGGACTGATTCGATATGCTTATCAATAGAACTATTAGACCTATTGCGAAAGAGATGCTTATTCCAGTAGTAAGGTTCGTAATTCGATAGACCATGAAGCCAAGGGCCAGTAAAATCACTAGAAAAATTAATTCCAGTACACTCTGGGTCACCAGTCCGAAGGCTTGGTATAGCTTTATGAAGTCTATTAAGTTGGCGACTCCGCAAATTAATAATATTGCGGTTGTTACGGTTACGAGTTTCGGTCTTTCTATGTCGTATCTCTTCCTATCGCTCATCTTAACCATACCTCACTCTCGGATCCAAGACTCCATATAGTAAATCAACTATTAGATTTGTAGTTGTGTAGATGATCGCCATAAGGAAAACCACTCCCATAAGGGCGGGCATATCATTTGCGAATAGAACATTAACCGCATACAGACCCATACCATGCCAGTTGAAGACCGTCTCAACCATTATAGACCCACCGAGCATGCCTCCGAAGAGAGGACCAACATAAGTTACTGTTGGAATAAGAGCGTTTCTTAGGGCATGGCGTATGATCACGACTCTCTCAGGGAGCCCCTTCATCCTAGCAGTTCGAATGTAATCTGAGTTTATCACCTCCAGCATACTAGACCTCGTCAGACGCATTGTTAGGCCACAGGAAGTTATCCCTATCGTAAACGCAGGTAACACAATGTGAGCAAGGGCATCCAAGAACATGTCAAAGCGTCCAATCAGCAAACTGTCTATAGTAGTAAAGCCTGTAACGAAGGGGGGAGCTGAATAAAAATGACTAAGTCTTCCGGCGCCAGGAAGCACGCCTAGGTACAGATAGAAGACGAGGAGGAAGAGGATCCCCCACCAGAACTGAGGCGCACAGACACCGACAATCGAAAAGACTCTAGTCGCTTGATCTATTATCGATCCCCGCTTAGTACCGGATATAACTCCGGCGGGAATTCCTATTGCCATTGCGATAAGGAAACCAAAGATTACAAGTTCCACAGTAGCGGGGAACCTATAGGCTAGGTCTGAAAGTACGTCTCGCCCAGTGAATAAGGAACGCCCGAAGTTTCCTTGTAGAAAGTTCTTCATATAATACGCCCATTGAACCCAGATGGGTTCATCTAACTTCCAAGTTTCTCTCATTAATCTCACTAGATCTTTATCGCGCATTCCTTCTGGACCAAGTAGAACGGCTATGGGGTCCCCTGGAATAGATTTGTAAACAAAGAAGGTTATCGTCATAACACCAATTATGACTATTACTTGTAATATGACTCTTCGAAGCACGTAATACTTAAGTTCCATCTCTCGCGCCCTCCCTTTCTCCGATCCAATAGATTCTTTAAATTTTAATCTTTTAAAGATTTACATATTATCAGACATTCATAAAAAAAAGTGGTTTTTTGGAGGTGTGTTATGCTTTGTCCATCCAGAAGATTGCAGGCCACAGGTTGTATGGAGTCACGAAGAACCCAGAGATCGTATCCTGGTACGCTGACCTGAACTTGTTAACGAAGAGTTTTACGACACAACCGTACTCTAGGAAGTACTTGGATACTTCTATGAACTTATCTAGTCTTTTGTCCATGTCTAGTTCAGCGTTAGCATCATCATATAGTTCACAGTAGTGCTGGAATAGATCTCTACCTTCTGCATCTAAGCCTTGACTTGTCGAGTTCCAACCGTACCAGTACATCGGATCCCTTGGATTACTTGGTAGGTAGTAGTAATCTGTTAGAATTGGAACGTGACCTGGTTGTATCCACATGAACTCCTCCATCTTAGCAAGGTCCATGATTCTCGAGTAGTACTCGCCAACTTCGTAAACAGAGATCTTCACATTTACACCTATGTTGGCTAAGTCGGACTTTATTGCGCTGGCTAGCATAATGTAGTCAGTACCATACCGTGGGACAGGTCGAACCATTAACTCTACATCGAAACGCCAACCGTCAGGACCTTTCGGATAACCAGCCGCGTCAAGCAGAGCGTTGGCTCCGTCATAGTCTTTTCCTGGATAGTACCTTGCTGTCTCCTCCCATCTCGGTTGTCCCGGTATCAAGAAGCCTTGTGCAACAGAAACGGTTCCTAGCATAATATCTTCAGCGTAGCTGTCATAGTCCAAGGCCATCTTTATGGCTTTTCTTACACGCCAGTCCTTGAGGTAGCCTCTGAAGCAGTGGAACCATAAGCCTTGGTATGTGTTGCCTGGTGTTAAGTCGCCCTTTATTCCAGGCTGCTGCTCTAGGAATTTTAGAGTGTCTGGGAGCAAGTCGCTGGCGATGTCAAGTTCTCCTTTCATCATCTTCATACGGGCATCCATGTCCTCTATGATGGCTAGGATCGTGATCGTCTTTATAGCCGGCTTCGGTAAGTTATACTCAGCTGGACCGCCCCAGTAATCATCGTATCTCTCCAGCACATACTTCTGTAGTAATGTGAACTCCTTCACCATGTAGGGACCTGAACCAGCGTCACTGAAGCCTCCCTCACCCTTCATAAGCCAGCTGTAACCATGGTCGCTCAGCCCACCAGCACCTATCTTAGCATGAGCCTCACATGCCTCTTTATCCAAGATTCCGTGGCTCCATTGTCCAGCCAGGAACTCTGGCAGGGCTGGGAAGGGCTCGTTGAGGTATATCTTTATAGTGTAAGTGTCTAGGACTTCGGTTTTGTTAATAACTTTGAAGGGTACGTATGGTATATCTTGAGCTTTCACTATGTCCATTGGATATGCATTCTGTATCACCCAGAAGTATGACCGGTAGAGCATGTAGTCTACATCTTCTGCGGTCAGTTCATTGCCAGTATGGTGGAATTTGATCCCCTTCCTGATCTTTATGGTGTACTCTAACCCGTCATCTGACATCGTGTAGCTCTCAGCCACCCAAGGTACGACTTTGAAGTTACCCTTCTTGAGCTCAATTGGATCGTAGGCAAACAGATACTCATAAATCAAAGGATCCCAAGTTGGGTTAGCGCCGCCTGCAAAGGTTGGGTCAGCACCCATCTCATAAATGAACCAGTGGGCTGCCATCAAGGTATAGGTTATCTCTTTTTCCGGTGGAGGAGTAGGCGTGGCCGTAGGAGTAGGAGTAGCAGTGGGAGTAGGCGTAGGAGTAGGCGTAGCTGTCGGAGTAGGCGTGGCCG
>CAZOCN010000015.1:0-20420 GCA_964578315.1 uncultured Candidatus Bathyarchaeia archaeon | reverse complement strand
ATTTGTAGTCTAATATGCTGGATTTTTCCAGATGAGGTAGACTTTCGTTTGGGACTCGATGCTTATGGTACGGAGGGCTCGAGCGATCTTCTCTTTGGAGGCTTTAGCTATGGCTTCCTCTAGTTCAGCCTTATCTGGATATTTGGTGCCCGTGAGGACTCTTTTGAATCTGAATAGTTCTTCCCCTAGCTGGAGGAGTATCCTCTTCACGGCTTCAATTTGGCTTTTTGAGAAGGCGTCTATCTTCTTCTTGGTGTAGGGCAAGGACGCCGTGAAGAGCGGATTTATCCCTAGCCTCCGGAGTTCCTCTAAGGCCCTCAAGGTATCCTCGCTTGGTTTCTTCTCCTTAACCTTCACCATGCCGGCCTTCTCAAAGAAGGGATTGTAACGAGCCATTACTGCAACAGTCTCCACATAGGGGACTCCAACCTTCTGGAGGGTCTCCTTTACTAGGCGAACCCCTTGTCCTATGCCCCTGTACTTAGGGTGTAGAATTACCCTGTTTATAGTTCTAAGCAGCCTATTCAGTTCCCTGATCGTCAACTTTCCATTCAACACTTCGTTCCTGCCGAAGCATCTGAGGTAGGGGAAACTGTAGACTATGACCCCGACAGTCTCGCCATCCTCCCTAACAAGCTTGAATATTCTATCCGGTGCCTGTAAGGGTCCTCCCCGATAATGGAAGCGACTCAACTTATGGTAATCCTCTAGGGAGCCCTCAGTGACAGCTAACTTTTCTGTTACGCTGCAGACACTCTTCTCCACGTTAGGACGATACTCCACCTTCACTTCCTTCCCCCAGCCCTTGAGTATGTGGACGGAGGGGTTCAAGTCCTCTAAAATATCTGTGTGGGTGGTCGCGGCAAGGAGAGAACACCCTTCCCTCCTAGCCTGTTTCTGAACGTTAAAGGCAACTATCTTCGCTGTCTCCCTATCTAGGAGGGAACAGAACTCGTCTATCACCCAATAGGGTTTCCCCGCCTCTATTAGTTTGGCTAGGCGATACCTGTACTTCTGTCCCTCACTGAGCTGCCTGTAAGATCTAAGGAAGAGGCTAGCATCGTTCAATCCCACTCTAGAGAGTAGGGAAAGCCCCTCTTGGAGACTCTCTCCCACAGTCTCGATTATGGGCTCGTCCTCCTTAACTTTGATGGCGTTTATGTCAAGGATCCTATCTGAACCGAGGTCTTTAGCTAATTCCCGTAGGAGGACGCTTTTGCCACTCCCCGAGTCACCTGTTATTAGGACTATATCCCCCCGCCCGATCTTAACCCTAAACTCGTCATAAAGGACATACTCGTCGTTTCCATGAAGGTCTACGCCGAAGGCTTCCGCTACTCTAGCGGTACGCTCAGTTATCTTCACCGCCACCCTAAAGCGTACATCAATTGTGAACTTCCCAGTCCTCTCATCATACTTCCGGGTAATTTTGTCGACTTCTAAGCGTTCCCTGAAAAGTTTCTTCCTCAACGAATTCACCAGGAACAGGCATTAGTGGTTCTCAGAGAAGCTCCCATATCCTAGAGGCTATTTGAATGGCGACGACTGAGGTGACTACCCAGAGGAGCTTCTCATAGATGGCGCTGCGAGCTTCCAACTTAGCTATTTTAATCTCTAGGCGTCTAAGCCTCTCTCTCTGGGTCAGTTTCTTCGGTTTAGGCTCTGTCTTCTTCAAATCCTCGCCTCCATCAAGGAGTTATGGGCCTCTAGAAACCTCTTGAGGGGAACCTTACGGACCTTCCGCTCTAACCGTTTAAGGGATACAGCGTCAATCTTCCTGCGTTGACAGACCTCAATACGCTCAATGAGACTGAGGGGGATCACATTGGGATGGAATCTGCCGCCAGGAAGAATCTCCTTAGCGATTACAAGATGCTTCTTTCGAGCTCCCTTCACGCCTAGGTAGATTCCATAGGACGTTATGGGAGTATCGAAATCTTCCGGTGCAGCATTAAGGTCCATCTCTGGGTACTCGCTTGCATCCAACCACCTGACCTCAATCAAATCTCCAATCTCCAGATCGCCAACAGAGGAAGGGCGCCTCTCCTTAGATTCTCTCCTGTTCCTCTCGCTTGAAGAGTCCATTACCGGTACACCTCACTTTCGTTGTGGAGGAGGCTGAACCTCCTCCGTAGCAGAAAAATCTCGCATAAATCATATTTAACAGAGATGACTCTCTGTTACATAGTTACATGTTACATTATAGGAGGAGAGTAAGGTGACTTCTCTGAGGCGGGGACTGTTCGTGGGGAGGTTCCAGCCCTTCCACCTCGGTCACTTACACGCCATAAAGGAGGCTCTTAAGAAGGTTGACGAGTTGGTTATTGTTGTGGGGAGCGCTCAGTATAGCCATGAACTGGAGAACCCCTTCACCGCTGGGGAACGAGTCGCCATGATCCGTGCCGCCCTGGAAGAGGCTGGGATACCCTGCTCACGATACCTGATCATTCCGGTTCAGGATGCACCATACCATATGGTATGGGTCCCTCAAGTGGTAGGCTTCACGCCTCCCTTCGATGTAGTCTTCAGTAATGAACCCCTCACAAGGCGCCTCTTCATCGAGGCAAACTATAAGGTTGAAGGAATCTCCTTCTACAAGAGGAAGCTCTGCAACGCCACCGAGATACGGAGACTGATGATAGAGGATGGGGAATGGGAGGGCTCCCTCCCTCCAAGCGTCTGCAAGATTATAAAGGAGATAGACGGAGTGAAGAGGCTTAAGGACTTAACAAAAACCGACAAGCCCCGTTCATAACTCCCTACACGCTCTTCCTCCTCTCAGCATTAAGCCTCTCAAGTAGCGCCTTCAACTTCTCAACGTCGGATTCTCGAACCATAAACTCATGACGGTAGGGACAGAACTCATCTAAGTCGGCTTCGCCCTCTTCCTCATTATAGACCAGAGGATAAAGCCTACACCCCTCCGGCCTATAGGGGTAAATTCCGCAACCACCCTCTGATAGGAAGACGCACCTCCCCCTCTTATTCTTCAACCTCCACTTTCCGCTTGTCCCCACAGCAAAATCTCCCACCTTATAACCAAGCCCCTGTATCCTTCGAATATCTCGATCAGTAAGAGGCATTCTCGTCTCTAAACAGCATTTCACACAACCATGCCTCTTACATGGTTCTCCATCATCTAAAGGACACTGCCTAGAATTAGGAGCCTTATTCAAGAATCTTCCACTCACCCCTTCCTGTTATATCCGGATTTCACGACTATTCCAAGGTGACCTCCACTCGATCTGAGACTCTAGACCCGTACTTCCTCGCTGCGTCTCCTTGATTGATGGAGAGCTCCAAGAAGCCCCCGCTGCCTATAATAGCCAAAGGAGTGCCTATCGGAACCTCTCCATAGGCGGAACAGAACCTCAAACGGAGTCCTTTACCCGCCAAATCCACGCATAGAAGCGTTCCCCTCTGAACACCTATCTCCTCCATGTATTCTTCAGATATGTTGGTGACGATGTTCCCGAAATTATCTATATGAACAACCTCCCCCACCAAACCTCCACAAACCCTCTCAACCTGCGTATAACTCGGCTGTACATACCTCTTCAATTCTGGACCGAAATCACTGGGCGGGACTCCCTTCGCTAGGTAGGCAGCCACTCTACTGAAGATATCTCTTCCATGGAAGGTCCCCGAGACCTCCTCAGGGAGATACTTAGGGTTCCTAATCTCGTATACTCCTTTAACTCCCTCCCTCTTAGCAGCTAAAACTAAGAGTCCATTATCAGGACCCACATAGAAGGACCGCCTCCCTTCTACCACTATAGACCGCCTACTAGTACCGACACCTGGGTCTACGACAGCCACATGGATAGTTCCGGGCGGAAAACGAGGCGCAGCCCTAGCTAGGATGTAGGCACCCATACGAACATTAAAGGGTTCAACCTGGTGAGTTATATCGATTATCACTGCATCTGGCTTTATACTGAGTATCACTCCCTTCATCTCAGCCACGTAGGAGTCCCTCAACCCGAAGTCTGAGAGCAACGTGATTATAGACATACGTAGGTCACCCTCACTTTTATGGCAAAGACCTAACTACATAATAGGTTTATGATCTCGCCTTAAAATATCGCGAGGCGCAAAGACCATCTAACGGTCCATAAGCTACCTTCATGTCCTCTTTGAATGGAGATCCATCAATCTTTCTAGATACCTTTTGGATAGAAGATAATCTTCATCGTTCTGAAGTTCCAGGGTGAAGAAACCATCGTATCCTTTCTCTTCAAGTAGTTCCATCAGTTCCTTCCATCTGATGTTCCCTGCTCCCAGTGGAAGATGGTCATCCTTCACTCCGTTATTGTCATGGAGATGCACGTTAATGAGGCGGTCGCTTAGGGTGTGGATGTAGTTGAGGGGCCCGTCTGAAGTATTGGCATGTCCTATGTCTAGACAGAACTTTAGGGCTTCAGAGTCTACCTTCTCCAGAAGGTACTGTATCTCTTCCAGAGTGCTCCCGAATTGGTAAAAGTAGCATGAGGGAGGGGTATAAGGAGTATTTTCTATGGATAAGTCAACCCCTAAATCCTCAGCCTTCTCTAACAGAACTTTTATGATCTCAGAGGCTTCATCTAGGTAATGGTAGATGCTTTCATTGTCTGGTATGCCCATACAGTAACCGAGATGTATGTTCACCCAAGAGGCTCCTAATGCCTCAGAGAACTCTAAAACCTTAATAAAATAGTCCATGTTTGCCTCCCGCATTCTTGGAAGCCTCTCCACAGGGTTAAGGGTGTAGGGGGCGTGAATACCAAGTAGGATGCCGGCGGAATAGGCGTTATCCCTTAGCCTCTCAATCCTACCTTCGTCGAAGGCTTCGACAAAACTAGTTGCAGCGTCTATTTCTATCCCAGAAAAACCCTTAGCCTTTGCAAACTCTACCGATTCTTCTGGCGTTTTAGGATAGGAGGAGCGGGCTAATTTGAGCGGTTCCATGAGATAGCGGGTTTTTTCCTCATATATAAAATGTTGTTATTCTAGAGAGTTTGAGGAATGGTTTTCTCAAGCTTAATTAAGGGAGAGGAAGATCGTTTTAACGATCTAACTTAAGGAAGGGCTGAGGCGTCTTGGTTGGTGAGAAGGTTATGGAACGCCTCAGAGGCACGAAGGTTAGTTATAGAATATTAGAGACCGAGCCCGTTTATGCTTGTGAGGCGGTTGCTGAAGCTACTGGAACCAGGTTGCACCAGCATGTGAAATCCCTGTTACTCTCCTACGATAAGCATAAACCAGTTCTCGCCTTACTGCAGGGAGATAAGCGTGTAGATTTAAACCGTGTAAGCACCGAATACGTAGCTATGTCTCCAAGAGACCTCCTCAAAGTTGTAAAGGTCAAGATGACTCGCATATCATGTTAATAACTCAAAAACTTTTAACAGCCCTTCAAAATATAGATAATTCAAGGTGAATTGGTTGTCTGTGAAGATTACAAGATTGAGTGAAGCAGAAGAGAAGATCATACTGGGCGGACCGATAAGAATGGTATTCACTCCAGAAACCGCCAATACAAAGAATTTCCTCTTCGCCATAGGTTACTTTAAACCAGGAGAAGGACTCAAGGCTCATCTGCATCCAGAATCGGAGGAAGTCTATTATGTAACTGAGGGCACAGGAACCGTTTACTTGGGGAAAGAAAGGGAGGAGGTTCAGATTGAACCTGAGATGGCTATCTACATCCCTCCGGGACTAATTCATCAAGTGAAAAATACAGGAAAAGAAAATCTAGTGATCTGCTTCTTCGTTGCGCCAGGAAAAGAAGAATCAGTGGAAGTATGAATCTGCCCCTTTCAACTAATCTCTCCACCCTCCTTCTTTTATGAAATATAAAGAACAGTATGGAATGGAATAAACCTCATTAATGAAGGTATTTATGGATATATAGACGGTGACTTGATTGATACCGAGGAAAGTTCAAAGTGTTGGTTACTCCACGCTTGTAGTTTCCCTTCCAAAGAATTGGGTAGATGAGGTTGGCTTAAAGAAGGGAGATATAATTGGCTTCCTGAGGGAAGAAGACGGTTCCCTGAGGTTGATTCCAGAAGCGAGGTTGTCCTCAGGAGAGAAGGATATAGCTATAGTCAACGCTGATTCATGTGAAGTAGAGAGCCTTTTGACAAGGATCATTACTGGCTGTTACATAAGAGGGTTTGACACAATACAGATAATATCCAAAACAGAACTTAAACCACATCATCTACGGGAGATCCGGAAAACAACCAATAGACTAACGGGGATGGGCATCGTAGAACAGACCATGCGTAAGGTTACTATCCAGAGTTTCGTTGATCCAACGAAGTTTCCGATGGAAGGTCTCCTCCGAAGACTCCATGTAATCGCCCTCTCTATGCAGGACATCGCTATGGAAGCCCTCCTTAAGGGGAGACCTGAACTTGCGAAGGAAGTCATCCGTATGGAGGAAGAGGCCAATGGAATATACTGGCTGATCATAAGGCAGTTAATCCTTGCCTTGGAAGACAGCAATATATCTAAAAAGATAGGACTAGCCTTCCCAAGGAGTATCGGTAACCGCGTAATAGCGAAATGTCTTGAGGAGATGGCTGACTATGCCGAAAATATTGCCGTTGAAACCCTCCAAATTGGAGTCTGGGATTGGTCCCAAAACGAGAGGCTCACAAATGGCCTCTCTAGATTCCACAAACTTGTAAGGGAGATATCAAGCAAAGCCCTCACCGCCTTCTTTAAGGGCGATGTGAAAATGGCTAATGAGACGATTGAGATGGCAAAGAAGGCGGAGCTAGAGGAGAGGAGGCTCCTCGAGCATATACTCATAAACGTCCAGTACGTGAACTTAGCCGTAGGGTTGAGATCCATAGCGTGGAGCCTAAGGCAAATCGCTGTTTATAGCGGTATGATAGGAGAGATTACCATAAATACTGCTATAACGGAGCCGAGTGACTTAATAAGATTTGAGAAAGCAAAATCAAAAAAGCCCTAACGATGAAATCTCAGAGAAATTTCTGAGGACGGAAAGTAGTGAGGTTAGAAGTGTTGGTTTAGTATTGTTAGAATATTCTCCTCCATCTCCTCCTCAGTCAATTTTACAGTATGGTCCATTATCTTTATTCTCTCAGCTATCCTCTGAGCCACCTTCTTTTTCTCTTTCTCCCGGTCCAACCAGTTCTTGTAATGCAGGATCACCGCCACTATTGTACTACCGACAAGTAGGACGATGGAAAAGTGAGGAGGAAGATGTAACCTAGGAAACAGATGCGTTATCGCCGCGAAGATCCACATGAAAATTACCAGATACCCCAATAGAGGACTCGTCAAAAGACTACCCACATACAGCATACTCAGTGCAAGAGCGGAGCCTATAGACACCGTCTGATATATACTGGAAAAAGTTCTGTCAACGGACTCAAGGAGGACATGGAACTCATTAGGGAAGAGCAGAAAATACACAGTCAAAGCAATAAGAGGCAGGAAAGTTTCCAACATCTTACGTTTATTCATGACTTTTGAATTACCCCTCCAAATTTTTAAACTTTATCGCAAAGATACGCCAATTGGTTTATTCACGATTTTTAATATAACAAATTAAGATTCTCAAGAATAGTAGAATTAAGAAGTGATCGATTAAAATCCTTATGAAATTAAAGGATCTGATTCTCTATCTACTATCTAAATTCGTTTCGAAAGAGTGTAATCTTGATATTTCCTCAGCCCATAATATGAGATCCTTTGGTAAATCACTTAATGGTTTTACTATGCCTCCCAGAGAAGTCCCTTGACTCGGTTTTATATCCTTTATGAACTCTCGAACATTTTCAACGTAAACGCCATCTAAGTATGATTCTGCAAGTAATCGATCCTTTGTTGGTTTATCGTAAGTTCCCCATTCCGACACCCATTTTCCTTTCTGCCCTCTTCCAGCATCGGGGGTAGCTAAAACCACTTTAATTTTAGAAATAGTATGAAATAGAAGGCTGTAGAATAACGTCTCTGTAAACCGTCCATGTAAACTTAATTTGCAACTGATGATGGCTATTGGGAAGGAATCTATATAAGCAACTAGATCAATGTCTCCCCAAATTTCTTCCATTCTTAATGATGCCTTCAATGGTATGGAGAGGCGCCTTCCTAACTCAGAGTTCTGACTAATTTCTTTCCCATTTTTAACTTTAATATGCGCGGGCAATCTTTCTTTCAGAAAAAGTTCAACGTATCTTTCCCAATTTTGTCCACTTTGTTGAACTCTTCTCTGGCGCTCTTCGATACTTTCACTTGACATTTATATTCCCGCTTTTACACTAATTTTTGTTGGAATAGTTTACCATGCTTTTCTAATCTCTTCTTTGCTAATTCACAGTATTTCCTATCGATCTCAACACCTATTCCTATTCTATTAGTTTCTACACACGCTATCAAAGTAGTCCCACTACCAAGAAAAGGATCCAATACTGTGTCCCCAACGAAACTGAATAATTTTATACATCTCCTAGGAAGTTCGACAGGAAATGGTGCTGGGTGCCCAACTTTGTTTCTACTTTCGCCACTAAAATTCCATACTCCATTAGTCCAGGCCATGAATTCTTCTCTACTAATATCAGATTTTCTGCTACCACTGGTTTTCTTCCATCTCTTCTTATATAATATCACGATTACCTCAACGGGAGCGATAACGAACGGAGCAGAGGCACTCAACCACGAGCCCCATGCCGTTCGTCTTGAAATATTCTGTTCGTTCCAAATGATCGTTGAATGATATTTCCATCCTACCTGTTTTGCGATGGTTGTGATATCTGCATATACACTCTGATGTCCTCCTTTAAATTTATCTAAAGGAATGTTCAGACATAGTCTTCCATCATCTTTAACGAAATCGTAGCATTTTGCTAGCCATTTTCTAGTAAAAATCAAATATTCGTCATAAGGGATTTCATCGTCATACTTTTCATATTTAATATCCACGTTATAGGGTGGAGATGTAACAATAAGATCTATACTTGAATTTTCTATAGAATTAAATTTTAGAATATCATCATTATATATGTAAATTGATTTAGCCTTAAAAAATAATTTACCCTCAACTTCTTTAGCTGGATCTGACAATGTTGGAGCTGGTGAAATATTCCCTCTTCTTTTTTCATTTTCTCTAATATTGGAGCTTCTTTTATGTATACTTAGTTGTTTTATATTATAGCCCTCTCTGGTTTTTATTATTTGTACCCAACTATTCGCAGGGTATTTGTTTTTCAAGTAAGGCGACCAAAGTCGCCCATAATTATCAATTCTTGCAGGCTCTCCATTTACAAAAGTCTCGAAGGGTGTCTGTAGTTCTCCAATGAGCTCCTTTCTGCTCTCGATGGGGATATAAATAAACCCCTTTGAAACCTCCATTTTTCCTAGCTTCTTATTAATCATCTTTCATTTCTCTCATAGGAGCCTTAGAGAACATCATTAGTTATTACGTTGCATCAAAAAATAAATATGTTTTCGTACCCTGAGTTATCCAGTCAAAGGAGGTTCTGGAAGGGTTAAATTTCCGTTGCTTTTATATACGCCTTGATGCCCAATCGCAATATATTTAAATCCATCAATGATTTTTCATTTAGGGATACGGGCGTGGCAAAATGAATGAGATGACGACACAGATATTGGAGGAGAGTCTCGAGAAGACGGTTCTCGTTAAACTTAAAGGTGGGAAGAGTCTCCGTGGTAAACTCAAGGGCTTTGATCAACACTTAAACCTCGTTTTAGAGGAGACTGAGGATATCACCGGAGGAGAGGCGACGAAGAAGTTAGGTCTCATCATCGTTAGAGGCGACAATGTCATAATGATCTCCCCGCCTAGAAGGTGAAAGTGAATTGACTAAAGGGACGCCTTCCTTTGGTAAGAGGCAAGGTAAGATCGTCCATATAAGATGTAGAAGATGTGGAAGAAGAGCCTACCATGTAAGAAAGAAGAAGTGCGCTGCCTGTGGATTCGGAGAGTCCAGTAGACTAAGGAAGAACTCCTGGCGAACCAAAACGTTACAGCGGGCACGGCTCCTTTAACGTTCATAGGTCCCAAAGTTAATTAGAGGTTGAAATCGATTCGATTGTTCTCTTGAGTTTCTCAGCTCCAGCATAGAAGGTTTTCTTCTCGTCTTCGTCCAGTTTCCATTCAAGAATTCTCTCGGCGCCCTTCCTCCCTAATATGACTGGGGCTCCTATACTGACTTCTTTCAAGCCGTACTCTCCGTTTAAAACTACCGAGCAAGCGACTAGTCTCTTTTCGTCTCTCAGGATTGCTTGGACCATGTTCACGGTGTTGTTGGCTGGAGCGAAGATGGTGGCGCCCTTCTTTGAGATTACATTCAAAGCGGAGTTCCTCAGCTCTTTCTTTATTTTTTCCTTCTCCTCCTCGGTGAACTTTTTATCTTCCCCCCTCACTTTCACTTTGCTGAAGACTGGAACCTGATTTTCTCCATGTTCTCCTATCACGAAGGCGTCGATGTCTAGAACTGGAACGCCGAATTTTCTACCAAGTACGCACTTGAACCTTGAGGAGTCTAACTGTCCAGCGCTTCCTAGGATTCTCCTCCTCTCGAATCCTGTATACCTCCAAACTAGGTAATTGATCAGATCCGTTGGGTTTGTCAGAGTTATAATGATGAAGTCTCCTTCTAGCGATTTAAGGTTTGAAGTTACGGTCTGGATGATTCTTCGGTTTACGTTTAGGAGAGCCATCCTCGACTTCATCTCAGGAGTTCGAGGTTTACCAGCGGTAATTACTATCACGTCTGACCCTTCTGCATCGTCATAGTCGCCGGCGTAAACTTTCGTGTTGTTCCTGAAAGCTAATGATTGCTCGATATCAGCGGCGTTTCCCTCTGCTAAATCCCTGTAAATGTCGATTAGGACAAGTTCGTCCACTAGCCCTCTATTGGCTACTTCATAACCTATGCAGGACCCTAAATTTCCAGTCCCTATAACCGTTACTTTGCTCATAACCGGATAGTTACCTCCATGAAAATTTAAACAGTTCCTTCGTTCTGGAAGTCCTCTCTTAATGTAACTCTTTTATTTGATAACCTTAGGAAATTAATTTTATTGTTGAGGCTTGGAGGAACTGGGGAATGAGTCCATTCTTTGTCAGAGTCTCAAAATACAATGAGCTACTTCGTGAAGCAGAGGGTTTAAGGATGAGGATTAAAGAGTTAACAGCTGAAGTGGACGCGCTTAAGCACTCTATCGTTGACTTGAAGCGAAGGAATAAAGAGTGTAGAAAGAGAATCCTCCAGTCCAAAGCCAGATTGAATGAAGTTTTAGAGGAGAGGGATAAGCTCAGGAACTCTGTTGAGGCTCTAGAGAAGGAGCGGGAAGTTTTCCAGAAGACCATTGAACGCCTTAATAATCTTGTTAAGCGAAAAACTAAAAAGAAGAGAAAACTCGCGACTTAAAAGGCCTCTCTTTCAAAACGAAGGGTTTATCTTCCAGTACATCTCTACTTCTAGGAAAGTCTCAATTCGGCGAGAGATAGAAAATCGGTTCCTAAACAGCGGTCACTTGCTGTATAAATGGTATTGATGATATGTTTTCTCACCGATATTTAGGGACTGTATTAAATATTGGAGATGGTAAAATGGAATTTAGATTTCATGGAGGCGCCGGAGAGGTCGGCGGTTCCTGTATTGAAGTTCGAAGTAGAGGTATAAGAGTAGCCCTAGACTACGGGATCAAAATAGAGGATGAGGTCCGTTTTGATAAACTCCCGGAGAAGCTGGATGCTGTTATCATAAGTCATGCTCACCTCGACCATTCAGGCGGTCTCTTCAACCTCGCGAAATCCAAGACGGTTATAGTAGGCTCTGAGGCAACGAGGGATGTTGCCGTTGAGTTACTTTACGACATGGCTAGGATTCAACGTATGAAGAGGAACGGCTTCCTTTTTGGACGGAGAGACGTGACCAGACTTAAAAGGAGATGGTGGGCGAGGGAAGCTGTAGCTCTGCCTGGAATGGAGATCAAGCTCTACCCGGCGGGTCACGTATTAGGTGCGAAGATGATCGGTGTTAAGGCGGAGGGGAAAAATGTCTTGTACACCGGGGACTTCTGCCTCCATGACAGTGAGATAATGGAGGGCGCAGATGTCACCAGGCTTCCTAAGGAACCTGACGTCCTGATAATGGAGTCTACCTACGGTGGTAAGGTTAGACCTGATAGAAGGGACCTCGTTAAGAGACTTATCGGTGAAGTTTTAGCTGCTACAGAAAGGAATGGGAACGTGCTCATTCCAGTCTTCGCATTTAATAGGTTGCAGGAGATGGCTAAGCGGCTGGATCAAGCGATGATGGATGGATCATTGCCCTATTACAATAGCTATTTGATTTCAAGTTTAGCGAGTAAGATAACACGTCATTTCACAAGACACAAAAACCTACTCAAGGAAGACTTGAGGAGCCAGAGTGCCCCCTTTGCGTATAGGCATTTATCTCGTATTAAGAGTCTTGAGAGGATTGAGGAGCCCGCTATAGTGATCTGTACGCCTGGCTTTGCTCACGCGGGTTGTAGCAGGCGGTTATTAACCGAGTGGATGGTAAATGAGGCGAACTCGGTCATTGTTAGCTCTGGCTATCTGCCTCCAGAGAGCCCGTTGAAGGTAGCCATGGAGAAAGGAGAGCTAATTGAAGACGAAGGGAAGTTAGTTATGCGTGCAAGTATGGAGCAAGTGGAACTCTCGGGGCATGCAGATCAAAGAGAACTAGTAAAGCTAGTTAAGACTTTGAAGCCTAAGAAGGTATTCCTCGTCCATGGTGAACCCGACCAGATTCAGATATTGGCCGAGAACATCGATGGTTTAACCGAAGTTGTGGTTCCTAGAAACGGTGACCGTTTCACGATTTAATCTAGAGACTTATAAATATCTAATGCGTAATTCCTCTCTTCAAGGAGAGGTCCATGAAACAGACCTATCTGCTCTCAGCCTTATGTGTATTATTCTCCCTCTTTAGTTGGCTCACAGGAAAAGAGGCAGCTCTAACCCGTTTAGGCTTTAACCTCACGAATTTTATTGGGGGGAAGTTCTGGACTATCCTTACTTCGTTATTTGTTCACTGGACCCTCTTCCATTTAGTTAGTAACCTAATCTTCCTCTTAATATTCGGCCTCACCCTCGAGGATGAGATAGGGCCGGGAAGAACTTTGACTATCTTCCTTGTTGGAGGTGTAGTCTCTTCTCTAGTTAGCGCCTTCTTTTATCCGCCGGAGACTTACTCCATAGGAGCCTCAGGAGCCATCTTCTCTCTCGCGGCAGCTGTTATGTTGATAAAACCCTTCAAGGGCTCAGGAATCCTAGTTATACCCATTGGACTGGTGGCTCTGATATACTTCTTCTACAACTTGCTTGCCATTCTTTACGGAGAGCCCGGCAATATTAGCTATGAGAGCCATATTATCGGCTTCACTGTAGGAGCCGCCTTCGGTGTAAGTTGGAGCGAAAAATGGGCTAAAAACATGATTGTAACCGTAATCCTCTTCTTGGCTTATGTGCTCATCTCCACCTTCCTGATGGATTTCATCCAAACTCTTCCTTAATCTTAAAAAGGGTCTCCCATCTATATTCATCTCTTTGAGGTTTGTAAGGTTGTCTTCGGATACTATCTGGGAGTTTAAAGCCTGTTCTCTAAAGTTTGGATCGGGTGCTGTGGAGGAGATAGGTTATGAAGCTGCGCGGTTCAAGGTTTCTAAGGTTCTGGTGATTACAGACCCGGGTATAAGGAGGACTGGAATACCCGATAGGGTGGTTAATCTTATCAATGAAGAGGGTATGACCTGTGAATTATGGGCTGAGGTTGAACCTGAACCCTCCATGGAGTCTATAACGCGATGTCTAGAATGGCTCAATGGTAGAGATTTTGACTTATATGTAAGTATTGGCGGCGGGAGTTCCATGGATACAGCGAAACTGGTGAACCTTCTAGCGACCTATGGTGGGGAGATCCTGGATTATGTCGCGCCTCCTACTGGGAAGGGAAAGAGTCCTCCAGGACCTCTGAAGCCTCACATCGCTATTCCTACCACTGCAGGAACAGGTTCCGAGACCTCTCCAGTCGCCGTTGTATCCATCGGGAATCTAAAGGTTGGTGTTTCAAATAGACTTCTCCGTCCAGAACTTTCCATAATTGATCCTCTACTACATGTGAGCATGCCCCCCAAAGTGACCGCCGACTCCGGAATAGACGCCCTCTCTCATGCCTTAGAATCCTTCGTTACGCGGAGGTTCAATTGTAAACCTAGACCGGATACGCCCTCAGAAAGACCTGCCTATACCGGTGGAAACTTGTTGACCGATGTGCATGCCGAGTTAGCTATTGAACTTATAGGGAAGCATCTACGGAGGGCCGTCTACAACGGGAGAGACCTTCATGCTAGGACTGGAATGGCCCTCGCTTCTCACCTCGCCGGTAGGGCCTTCACAAACGCCGGATTGACTGTACTGCATTCCATGGCTATGTCCATTGGAGCCCTATTCCACGTGACTCATGGCGAGTCTATAGCGGCGATACTCCCCACGGTGATGGAGTTCTTTGTCCCCGCGGCGCCTGAGAAGTTTACTAAGATAGCCACCTTACTTGATTCAACAGCCCTAAGGCCCAGTCCCTACGACGCTGTGAAGAGCCTAGTGAAGCTTCTTAGAGACGTCAACGCGCCAAATGGACTCTCCGCCCTAGGGGTTACCGAAGAGGATGTTCCTAAGATAGCTGAGAACTCGATGAAATTGAGGAGGTTATTGGTGGGGAGCCCACGACCGACGAGTAAGGAGGATATCGCGGAGTTACTGTTTAACTCTATGACCCTCTGGTAGCCTCCTACCAGTCCAATTCCTTATCGGCCAATTTCTCCCAGCAAAGGCGGCAGATCGGTATTCGCTCGTTATTGTAGTAGATGTAAACCTCTATGTCCGTATTACGGCAGTCTCTGTTCCACGGATTCATACAGTGGATTTCGGAGCCGTCGTTACCTCCGTTCCATTCATCCATCATCTGATCCTTCACGAGTTCCATTCCTAAAACAGCGACCTCATCTTCCACTTCCTCCAAGGAGACGAGGCCAGAAGACTCCTGCACTTCGCTCTCCAGCGGCTGCGCCTCTTCTTCCTCAACAACCTCCAGAGTTTCTTCGCTTGGAGCAGGCTCCGTAACGGCTTCCTCTTTTACAGGCTCGGCTTCTTGGGGGGAGGCGGTGGGGGCGCCGGAGAGGCCTTCAATTTCTCTTTTTGAGGCTTCAAGACCCATCATTAAGCATTTATATTTACTCATGTAATCCTCTTCTTCCACGAGACCTATGGCATACTCCGATTCTAATCCAGCAAGTGATTTCTCCAAAATTAGTATCTGCTGCTCCAGATCTTCCTTCCTACGAGAGATCTCCTTCTCCAGGTTTTCTAGGCGCTCTTCAATCAACTTGAGGGTTTCTGAGAGGTCTTCATTTAAATCCCTGTAGACCTCCGATGAGATCCTACCAGATTTAGAGAGGTTTTCTAAGGCTCTCTTTTCCGCTTTAACCTTCTCCAGTTCTTGTGTAAGAGTCTCTCGGCGGTCTCTAAAAAACAAGCAGGCACCCCCACCTGAAGTAAGAGAAGATGAAGGGAGAGTTAACCGTTTTTATTACGTATGTATACCTCAAAATATTAATCGCGAGGTATGTAGCCCCAAAAATCAGCGTTGAACAAGCATAAACTGGGGTTTCAGAACACGTCTTTTTTGTTTGTTTAAATAAAAAAATAGCGGTATCCCTCATAGAATCACTCTATAATTTTTAGGGATAATCGAAGGTTTAAATAGGATTCCATGAAACTTAGCTTCTTGGATATCTATGCAAGTGAAATCGCGTCGTTTCGTTAAAGAGAAGGTAGCTAAGAAAATCTTGAAGATTATGGAAGAGCAACTGAAAATAAAGTTAAAGGAGGATTCTAAGGGAAAGAGGAAGCTTGAGCTACTTTCAAGTCCTGTAGGCGAGGTCTACTTAATAAGGGGGAGACCAGTCGCGGTTAGAAGTGAGGGGGATACTCTAATCCCCGTTTTAACCTATGTAGACGAGCTTCCAAATCTGCCTAGAGTTGTAGTGGACATGGGGGCTGTTCCACATATATGTAACGGCGCGGATGTGATGGCGCCTGGAATCTCCAGAGTGGAAGGCGAGTTCAAGAAGGGAGAGGTCGTCGTCGTTATAGATGAAAGGAACAGACGACCATTAGCTATAGGATTAAGCCTAGTAAACTCGGAGGACTTGAAAAACATCGAAAGAGGAAAAATAATTAAAAATTGCCATCACGTCGGTGATAAATTATGGAAACTGCTGAAATAGTTCTCAACATATAAACCAGCGACAGATTCTCCTAATGAATTACAGTTTACCGTCTCTGTTCGCTGTAGTGAATGCGTAATTCTGGTAACTTGTGTTCTACCAATAGCGACTTCACGTTTTCAAAGGCGTATCTATAGTCGAAGATCCCTTTAGACGCTGTCTTGGCGTCTTCTAGTATCTTTTTTTCTAGGCGGTACTTCAAATCTCCAATAGGAAGAGCGCCTATGCCAAATATCCCTGGTGCTATCTCCTTCATGTCATATGTGGGTTTCAGTTGTGCAATTCCTGTAGGCTCTACGGCATTAACATCCGCCATAACTTTAACGCCCTTTAACTTATCAAGCACCTCCTTCGGAATTAGCCTCACTCCCGCTCTTCCAGTCGTCAATATCACTTCCTTATCTTTCGCTATTTCGTAAATTTCATCTGGGTTTGAAGCTTGAACAGCTTTTACAACAACACCTTCTTCCTCGGCAAGTTCATTTGCTACACTCCTCGCCTTCTCAAGCCTTCGTGAAGTGATGTATACGTCGCATCCGAGACGGGCGCATATGGTGGCTACGGTCCTACCAACGGGTCCAGTTCCAGCCAGAATCACTACACTCTTACCTTTTATTTCTCCAAGTTCTAGCTTCTTTAATGCTTCCTCGACCTTTGCTACCATCGCGGCAGCTGTCGAGTAAGCACCTCTAGGGTCTACAATCACAGCGGCTTCGAATGGAGGGAACATGACTTCAGAGATGGCGTTGAGAATTTCCCTGGTGACCCTTAAGTCTGTACCCCCTATGAAGAACTTTGTGCGCCTTCTTCCTTTTGGGCTCCTAGAGAAGATAGCATCCTGCACTAAGCGCTTAGCTTGGTCGGGAGTCACTTTTGAGTATGGAATTACCACATCGAATCCCGCGTCGTAGGCCATATTTATGTCAAATGGACTTACATGCTCATCTGAATCGAGGAAGTAAAGTATATGCGGGGGCTCATTCTTTATGCTGGTCTCCCTTAAAACAGGAATCGCTCTTATCTCTAGGGTCCTCAAAATCTCCTCCAAACTCTTAACCTTAGCTTCTCCCTCAGTGATGTTTAGAGAAACCTTCTTCCTCAATTCAACAGGAAGGATCTCTTCAACTCCTAATGATCTGAGAAGTTTTATGGTTCCCTTTACATGTTTAGGGCTACAGATGTGAAGACATAGAATTTGGTCTTTGTTTATCTTCTTAGCTTGATCTAATATTCCTTTCACTATCCATCTTTCTCTTATGGAGAATTCTATTTTCTTCTCTTCTTCATTTATCTCGTCTTGTAGGTATTGGCAATATGCCATTAAGTAATCGAATTTATCCTTGCTTTTATCGTTCACATCCTTTGCGAGTTTCTCCACTTCTGCAAGTAGCCCTCTCAGAAAGTCACGTTTATCATCTAAAATTGCGTCGAGATAGACTTTTGCATAATCACTGATTTCCACTGGATAAAGGGGTAATTCTAGGGCTTTAAATGTCTTGGCTATTAGATTTTCTTCATAAAACTCTTTTTCTGTCCGCATTCCGCGTTCTTCTGTTGCAAAGTCTGGATGGTATTTGAGAACGAGTGTTCTTAGGAAATCGCAGAAAACTATGGTTGGTTTATTTATTAGAAATGAGAGGCTGCTTGATGTGGATTTATCTGACTTATTCGGTTTCCAAGGCTCGTCATACTCCTTAGTTACTAATAAAACTCGAAGTTTTTTCCCTTTAAGAGGCTCTAATACAAGGGTCTCCATCTTCTTCACTATCCTCTAATTGATGACTCGGACGTTACGGGTATGATTGCTAAGTCTCCGTTTCTGTTTTTGTCTGCATATGTAAGGATGCTTTTTAATTGGAGATTCGTGACGTTAACGCCTAGAGAAGACAGCAGAGTCTTAACACCTTCTAAGTGCATAGGGCTACAAATGTAAAAACACGTCACATCCTTCTTCTTTATTTTTGCAGCTTTCTCTAGAAGACCCATGACTATCCACTTCTCGCGAACGCGGAAGGTGATGTCTTTCAGGTTTTCCTCTAAATCTGCCTCTAACTCTGCTATGTAAGATTCCAAATAATCATTAGTGTTTCTCGTTTTGGACTTGTTTTTTCTAAAGCGTGAAGTTCTTTTTTCGTTAAGGCTGTTGAAGAACTCTCTCTTCTCATATAGTTCATAAGCAAAGTAGCTCTTTGCGTACTCGTCTATATCCACATAATAAAAAGGAATGTTATGTTTCTTGAATACTTCAGTTAATTTATTATATTTATCGAAATCTTCAGGGTTACGCATTCCTAACTCTTCCAAAGCAAAGTCGGGGTTTATTTTCTTTATTAGCTCTTCTAAAGATGAACAGAAGCTTTCAGACGGTCTGAATAAGTCGTGTATGTTTTTGGACATGACGTTTAAAGGAGAATCGAGAAGGTAAAAAGGCTCGTTATATTCCTTCTCTACTAGGAATACGGTTAGTTTCTTCCCCTTTAGTTTTTCTAATTTAAGCGTTTTCATATTATCCACCTAACCTATATATCATAAACTGTATGAATATACTTTACCGTAGTAAATTATATGATAGTATTAAATGTATATACGCTGCACCTGCTCTAAATAAACGTTGATTAAAAAGCGGAATGCCCCTGCCATATAGACTGTAATTCACGAGAGCTACCGAGGAGGCTTCAAACTTGGAGTTTCGGTTTTAGATTCGGAAGGGATAAATGCGTGATTTACTGTAACTTTCGATATATCAGAGGCACATTCCATAATACGAGTTATGCTTTCCCTAATGGAGCAAGTTCCACAGACAACCAGAGGATTCATTTCGCCAGTTAACCGTTCAGCGGCTCTCCTATCCAACTCTTCAACTCGCTCGCTACGGTCAATAACATCATTCGCCAACACGCTATCCTTAGAGAAGAAAGCTTTTACGCTATCCTCGTAGGCTTTTATAGCCTCAAAGACAGCCTTTCTTAAAATATCTGTTAGTTTATCCGGAAGCCTCTGTTGTCTACCATCCAGCATTACAATATGTTTAGCGATGTCGGTTGCAGAGTCAGCTGCGTGTTCCGTCGCTTGAACAACAGCATAATAATCAAGGCAGTCGAGAGATTCTATACCTAACTGATTAGATAATTTAGGGTCTAAACAAGCACTTCTTAGTAGGCGTTTGATAAAGAAGGCGAAGTGGTCTACATCATCATCAAGAGAAATGATCAATTTAGCCAATTTAGAATCTCGCGTTTCCAGACTCTTAAGGGAGTCTTGACACATAGAAATGGAGATTATACCCATACGACGGAGTGCTGTTTCAACAGAAGCTTTAGATTCGTCTATGAGTGTTTGAATATAGATATTCTTAGAATCTGACTCGAATATTCTCATATAAAGCTTGCTTGCAACACGACGAATCGTTCTCTGCTGGCTCACAGTGAATATATCTGTCGAAACCAATCTGATTCCAACGAAACCATTCAGATAACATGCGATTATCCTCCTTTCTAGGGACGTCACGCTCTCCGTAGGGTCAACTCTTAGTGTGGTAGTTAGGTTTTTCTCCGTTTTCCCAGCGCTTGGAAATAGAACCAAGGATTTATCCCTCTGGATCATAATAGAAACCATATCCCCCCGCTGTAGATTATTCATTTTTATCCATGGCTTAGGGAGGGATACTACAAGAGAGGCGCGCCCTAACGCCATAATTTTTCGCTGTTCCAACTACCATCATCCCACGTTATTTACGGTAATTCTCTGGTATATACACATCGGGAAGTACGGTAGAACATACGAAAAAGAATATTAATCAGAGGTATTTAAGTAGATTCTTCAAAGTTTGGGGAAACTTTCATGTACAGAATCCTTGAGACGAAGAGGATTGCTCCGGAAGTGATTTTACTCAGGGTTGAGGCTCCTCTAATCGCAAGGAAAGCTGAAGCAGGCCAATTTGTGATACTTCGAGTAGATGAAAGAGGAGAGCGAATTCCTCTCACGTTAGCCGACTGGAACCGCGAAAAAGGAGAGATCACATTAGTTTTCCAGCAAGTGGGGTTGACAACCAAGAAACTTGCAGAACTCAACTCTGGGGATTCGATTAGAGATCTTAT
>CAZOCN010000014.1:0-20483 GCA_964578315.1 uncultured Candidatus Bathyarchaeia archaeon | reverse complement strand
CTACCGTTTTGGGTGTGGGCGTTGGAGTAGGTGTTGGAGTAGGAGACGGGGTTGGCGTTACAGTCGGCGAGGGTCTAGGAATGGCCGTCGGAGTTAGGGTTTATGTAGTAATAGGCTCCTCCAGCTATAGCGCTTATGATGATTAACGTCATGACTACCGCAATCAAATTTCGACTTTTCATGCTTCAATTTTTCTTTTCATCACCAATAGAATGATTTGCTTGAAGTTCCTTTTAGCTGAGCCCCACGTCAATTTCATCCATTCTTTCTTTCATCGATCCAACCGTTTAGAGATGAAACGAGGGGTATAGAAGCCGGGTGAGTCACCTGTCTATACTTCGGGTTTCTATCAGATAAATCGCGTCTTAATGATTCAACAAAGGCTTTAATGCGGTGGGTTGCTTCGCTCTTTAATGGTGGAGATTTCACTAAAAAATTGGAGCTGAGACATCGTATAGGAGAGGAAAGACGGCGTAGACTTTGGTCGCTGTGATTAGATTGGGAATGGTAACGTACTCGTTGTTTATGTGGGCCGTTCCTTGAACACCTGCTCCGAACCCAATACATGGGATATCTACGCTCATCTTTAGGAAGATGGCGTCGGTCCCACCGGTTAGAAGTTTCAACTTTGGAGTTGTACCTATTGCGGCTTCAACGGTTTCCATGAGAGCCTTCACGGGTTTAGAGTTGGGATCCTCATAATACCCTTCATGAGACTTGAACTCCACCTTTACTCCTTCGACCCCTGACGCTCCAAGTAGACGCGATATCTCCTTTTTCACAGCCTCTATATTCGCTCCGGGGGTAACCCTTACGTCAAAAAGTGCTTCTGCTCTATCTGGAACAACATTCGACTTAACTCCGCCCCTTATTATGTTTAAGCTGGCTGTAGGGTAATGAAAGAGTCTATCCAGTCTCGTCTTCTGCGCTTCTGTGAGTTTAGTGGTCTTCTTGTAGAGTTCGATACTGGAAGCTATTACAGGTTCTAGAACCTCGGGGACGTCAAGGCGTAATTCTTCAATTTTTCTAATATCCCTAATGGCTGTTATGAGCTTCTCTATGGCGTTTTCTCCCATGAACGGTACACTTCCATGAGCAGCCGCTCCTTCAGCTGTAATTATAGTAGTGACTCCTCCCTTACAGCCAACGTCCATGACGGGGGTTTCGGGAGTTAACCCTAGAGAATCGCCAATTATACATACATCTCCAGAGAGTCTTCCCGTCTCCGCAAGCCATTTCACCCCGTCTTTGGCGCCTGTTTCCTCATCGCAGGTGAACCAGAATTCTGAGGTGCAGATATGACTTGGATCAAGAGCGCTGAGTATCCTCGCGGCGACCATGGCAGAGGCGCAGGAGCCTTTCATATCACTTGATCCACGTCCATATATCCTCTCGCCTACCACTACACCACCGTAAGGGTCATACTTCCATAGAGCTCTGTCTCCTTCTGGAACAACATCTAAATGGCCTAACCAGAGAATCTTTCCCTTTCTGCCGCCGGGTATAACGGCGCGGATGTTGGCTTTGCCTTCCCTTCTTTCATGAATCTCAGTCTTTATGCCTGCCTTCTCAAAGTAGGACTGGATAAAGTCAACGGCTTCCCTTGTTTTACCTGGAGGGTTCACTGTTGGAAACTTGACGAGGCTAGAACATAAATCCGTTATCTCCTGTCTACGGGCTTCTACTTCTTCTTTAACTTTCTCTATTACGGATCTGTTCAATCTTGAGCACCAACAATTTATTTAGAGATCAGACTTCGCACTTAACCTTTTATAGTTTCCCCAAACTTTAGAGGGATTGGCAGAAAGGAATTTAGATGTTGAGAAGGGTGTCTACGAGCTTCTTTTGGTCTACTTCCGCCCTTGTCCTCCAGTCTAGGAAGAGTTGTCCTTTTTCGTCTTCGCCGAGATAACCAGTCCTTATGTAACGGTTCATGTTGATATCCACCCTCCATCCTGGGAGCTTCTTCTTCAGTAACTCCTCTACCTCAGTTCTTGGTGCCTTCCCTTCCTTGGAGATTATATAAGCAATCGCGAAGCTCAACCCCGCCAGGTCATCGATACGCCAACCACACATCTTAGCCTCAGTAGGCGTTAGAGTTCCTCTGAGGGTGATGTAAAACCTTGCTTTGTCCAACTCTCCTAAAGTAGGCTTCTCTTGGGGGGTCTCTCCTTCATATACCTGTTTCACCGTAAGGTCCAGTGCTTCAAGTTGCGCATCGAGGAGCTTGAGAACTTTCTCGTAGTCTGAACCGAGGGCCCTCCGAAGCTCCCATCCCTTTACGCCTGGTTTTTCATGTCTCCTGTAGAAGAGAAGATGCACTGCCTTCTTAATTTTTCTGGCGTAGTATGCCTTCTTACTCAATCTCCGTATCGATCTCTCCATCTCAACCATTCCTCATAACTTACTGATATAGGGAACGAGAGGGTTCTCTCGCTATTGTTGAGTAGCCTAGGTTCCTCATTAGGGATGAGGAAAATTTCCTCCTCTAAAAGATGAATTTCGAGTCTAGCATAGCCGTATGTGACTAGAAAACTAGTCATATAGGCCTTTTTCACGGTCTCCAGATAATCCGGCGTATATACAAACTCTTGGTAAGAGACCTTCCCACTCTCCTTAGACTTTGATTTCAGCTCTTCCCATAGCTGGTTAAGGCGATCTTGGAAGGTTTCTTCCGCGAGGATTCTCTGACGGATTAACTCTTCTTCGGTTATAGTTCCAGTTTCAATTTCAGAGGGCTTTTCTATTAGCCATCTCTCGTCTAGAGGTAGGAGGTCCTTCCAGTACTTCATTGCCCCGGCTAGGCTCCTTATGGTTATCTGCTCCAACGAGACTATTGGATGCCAAACTCTGAGAAAAACATCGACCATTACTTCTTTATCTAAAGCCTGTATCTTCTCTTGGAGGAGGAAGGGATCCGTATAGAGTGAAGTAGATTTCCGTTTCACCCAGTCACTCTGGAGTTTTATGATTGAAGCCAGATAATTCACTGCTTCAGCGTCGAGGATCAACTCCTCTGGCTTCTCCCACTCTTTGAAAAGAGTATGAACCGCTTCTATGAGGTCTTCCACGTCCACAAGGAAAGGATCCAACCCCTTTTCCTCAATAGATTTGCAGAGGTCTATTATCCTTTGTAGGCGTTCTTGACCTGGCCTCTTACTCTTAACTTTAGAGGATTGCTGCATCTACATTCTCTCTCTAACGATGGATGCCCCGTCTACATTCTGAACGGTGATAAGGTGGATAGCTTTACCGGTGAAAGTTAATTGACTAGGTGTTATAGCGACATACTGAGTATCAGACCCTTCAATAGATGAGAGGAGAAGGTTCGCTATCACCTCCCTATTTCTCGGGTCCATATGCACATCATACTCATCCACAGCCCTAAAAGGAGAACGTATATGCTGCTGGAGAGCTATAAGAAAAGCCATAGTAGCCGTCGCCCGTTCTCCTCCGCTCTGAGTATAGGCGTCCAGAGGGACTGGTTTCACTCCCTTGAAGCCGACGAGAATCTCAAGCCCTGTGAGTTCTATTTCATTCTCATTAATCAACCTTATCTCTCCATCGGCCTGGGCATTGAAGAGGATCCTCTGGTACTTTAAAGTAACTTTCTCTAGTAGATTTTTTATGACAGACTTCCAGGACTCCATTCTAGCTTGAACTTCCTCCATAGCCTTCCTTCTATTCTCCGCTACTTTCTGAGCTTTCTCCTTTAACTCCATGTATAAAGTTGAGTAGGATTCGTACATCTTCTCGATATCTTCAGAGACGTCAGCGAGAGAAAGAAGTTGACCGGTGGTCACCCTCAGTTCATCCTCGATCTCCTCCGGCTTCTTCATGGGAACCAGCCTAGCTCCTTTCTCTTCAGCCTTCCTTTCCGCTTCCTTAAGTTCAATATTGAGACTCGCCCTATCCCGAGTCAGTTGTTCCATATCCTTCTCTAACAAGTCTTTCTGAAACTCAAAAAGGGCGGCTTTTATTCTGTCACCGATGACTTCTTCAGTTAATTTTTCAGATTCGGACTCCAGTTTTTCATTTTCCTCTTGAATTCTCGAAAGGTCATCGTTGATTTGCTTCAATCTAATAGTGAAATGTTCTTTCCGTCCCTTTAACGACTCAGTTTTCACTCCTATCCAATTACTCCATCTGTTCACCGTCTTCCGATAAGCGATCTTTAACTCCCCAAATTGGCTATCTCTCCTACTAGGGAAACTCTCTAGAAGTTTCTCTGCTTCGCTAATCCAAGTCTCCCTCCACCTCTCCAGCTCTTGGACATCTTTTTCCGCTTGTAGAATCCCGTTTTCACAGATAGCCGCGTCTCGTTCGAGGCTAACCCGTTCCTCAAGTATCTTATTCTGTTCTAATTTGAGGTTTCCAAGTCTAATTAATAGAGTTTTAATAGTCGTTTGTATAGCGTTGATTTTATCCTCTAAACTCAGCTTCTCTTTCTCTAATTTCCAAGCCTTCTCTTCGAGGCGTTGAATACGCCGTTCTATCTCCGCAACCTTCGCCCATGCGAGTTCCCTCTCGAGCAACCGTCTCTTTAGAAGTAATTGCTTCTTCTGTTGATACTTATCGTACTGTTCTCTCCAGTAACGTAGAGTCTGCTCTGCTGACTCTAGAAGTTTACCTACGGCGTCTTCTTCGCTGAGTATTCGGCTGAGCTTCTTCTGGGCCTCGACAACATTACGCCTATAAGCCTCTAGCCCCACGGCTTCCTCTACCATCTTCAATTTCTCTTGGGGAGATAGTGCAATAAAACGTTCCACCATACCTTGATGCATTATGATCAGCATATTATCTGGGTCCACTCTAAACTTTGAAAGCAAACGGAGCACGTCATCTTTTGTAGCGGCTTTACCTTCAATTTCAAACCAGTATTTTCCATCTCTGCGGAGGAATCTGGAGAGAAGTATGTAATCCTTATTGATTCTGGCTACGGGACGGCGTCTTCCTTTCCTAGAATTATCTAAGACGAGAGTTACACGGGCGAGATCCTTCCCCCTCCTTATTAGGTCACTCAGTTTTCTAGCTCTTTCAGTGTATGTCTGACCTAGAGCTATGGAGATTGCCAAGAGAATTGAAGACTTTCCTGCGCCATTAGGTCCTGAGATAACGTTCAGACCCTTACGTAAGGGTATACGGGCGTATTCGTAGGACATGAAATTCTCAAGTATCACTTCCCTGATCAACATGAGTGGTGGAATCCTCTACTTCATCAACCTCTAATATGAGTGAAAAGACGACCTTATTAAATATAAGCAAAGTGTTCTGGGTAGTAATAACATTGATTCTGCTCCGCTCTAGAGAGCGATAGTCCCTATTTTCCTAATGAGGAAAATTAAGTAAGTTTTTTCCTTATTTTGGTTAAGGTTTCCCAACCGAGTTAGAAATCCTTTATATATTAAAAATGAAGTTGCCTTCTCTCGAGGTGAAGTGAAGAATGCTTAACCTCTTCGGAAGTTTGACAATATTCGCTTTAGGCCTCTCAGTCTTCCTAGGCTTCCTACTTGTAGGCGTAGCCCTAGGCAACTGAAAAGGGAAGACGCAACCCTCCCCCTTCCTTTCGGAAGAGGGCTCCATATTCCAGAATCGGCAAGAAACCTCGTAGGTATATGAATTAAGACTATTTTTCACAATAATCAATGAGGCTTCTGCCGAGATCGAATGCTTCTCGAAGGAGTTGTCTCCTTCCAGAGACAGGGTTCTTCGTCGTATTCTCAGCTTTAAAAGTGGCTATTGTCTCTAATTTGTGATATTGCCTCAGTCTTTCCTTCAGCCAATCGATTACATAATCATATCCAGTAGGGTTATCCCACTCGTATGTTATCACTACTATAGCTTTTGCACCTTTAGGAAAACCAACTCCCCATATAGCCTTTCTCAGTCTGTCTATAAAGATCTTCGTCTGCGCACTTATATGATCGAAGTAGATAGGTGTTCCTAAAACCAGGACGTTGGCGTCCTTGATGGCCTCATAGACCAATTGCATATCGTCCTTCTGGGCACATTCACCTGTTCTTTTACAAACTACACAATCCTTACAAGGATTCAATTGCATATCACCTAAATAGAACCGCTCAGTCTCTATGCCAGCCTCACGGGCACCCTCGAGGATCTTCTCAACTAAAGCGGCGGTGTTCCCTTTTCGTCTAGGACTACCTACAACGCCTAAAACCTTCAAAATAGACCCTCCTACCCTTTTTTCATAATCATAACCCTAAAATTAAGTTTGACCCAAAATAGTCAATAAAAAGGAGATCAAACCTCGATCGATCGGTGTTCAGTCTCTGACACACCCTTTTTAGAATCGAATCAAGAAATTCCATCCTTCCTTTTGTTTAATTATCCTCTAACGCTAAGGTAACAAGTAAGAAATCTTTGCAAAGGTGGTCTATCTCTAGGTGGATCTTGGCTAAATTCCCTAGCGTTATTATTGCCTTATCGAGGTGTTCCTGAGCCAATTTCCCACATTCATTGGTCATTATGGCTAACGAGTTTAGTAACTCCTCCATTTTCTCTAATATGTTCGATCTTTGTTGAGAGAGCATTTCAGGATAATGCTTTTGCCTGGGAGTTTTTCTCAGGTTTTTAAATTTCTCGACTGTGGGAATAATTTCCATAATGCTTTGAGACTCGAAAGTGTTGGATGACTACATTAGGTGTAAGATAGACGTGAAAGTTTAATAAAAAACCCCCTTTAGATTGCTCCATCGGTGGTCTTATTACTTTTTGATCTATCAAGGGAGGCACACAAACTACTTTAGGAGAGTGTCTATTGTGGGAATTGCTTCCAAGTCTGGCTCTTTACGGTTTTTCCATAAAGAAATAATTTGCGATGTGCGGCGTTCGGAGTAATTTCATTTCAATTATATGAAAATACTGTTCGAATAACTCTTTAAGTTCTTTTTGCGATGAGAAATATAACCTCATCCCAGCCGGACTTATTCTATATTTCTCTCCAGGATTACCAAATTCAGCACTTTGTTGGTTAAAGCAGACCGAGAGATATTTTCCGTTTCTATTTAATATCTTCGCTACATCTTTCACATACTTTTGTCTTTGCGGTAGTGTTATCTGATGTAACAGAGACCATTCTAGGATAAAATCAAATTTTTCTGTTATTTGTCCTAAATCAGCTATATCCATAGCTACAAAGCGAACTTTAACTCCCCGTCTTGCCGCATTCTCTTTTGCATATTGTATAGCTCTTTCCGATAAATCTATTCCTAACACATCAAATCCTTTTGAAGCTAAATAGATAGAATAGAACCCCTCTCCACAGCCCACATCGATAGCTTTACATGGGATAATCTTTCCACTTTCTATTAGTTCTACTAATTCTTGTGGTGGTTCGGTTCTTATCCAAGGTGCTCCTGGTTTTGCGTAATGTCTCTCAAGTAGTTCTTTTACTTTTTTACTCATTGTCCTTCCAGCCCTTATTGGTAACCATGAGATACTCTCTCAAACACCTTGCCTAATAAACCTCTGGGACGAGTTTGACCTTGACCTTTTCAATCTCAACATCAGGCAGTTTTTCTTTTTTGATGGACTCCGTTGTTAGATCATAGATTTCTCTACCTCTACCCTGAGCGTTTTCAATCAACACTGACCAATTATCAAGAATTTTCTCCTCACTTAAAGTAACCTTCTTTGGCATAAACCTCCCCAAATATTTGCATCATATTCTCATCACTCTCCATTCTCTACAGGTTTATATATTTGTATTACATATAATGCATTTATGATTTAAGATGGGGAAATCAAGAGTAACATCAATAAGGGTGGATGAAGATGTCCTCAGAGAAGCTAAAGAATTAGGCTTAAATGTCTCTAAAATAGCTGAAAATGCCTTAAAAGAAGCAATAAGACGCCTAAAAGGTGAGAACCCTAAAAACAAACCCTAATATTCTCAATTCTCATATGTCGGAAGGTTCTTCTTCCGAAAAGTGGTGGGGCCGCCCGGATTTGAACCGGGGTCACGAGAGCCCAAGTCTCATAGCCTAGACCAAGCTAGCCGACGGCCCCTTTGAGGTAATTCATTATTCCTTTCGGATAATCGTTACGTAAACGTGGTATTAAAAAATTAAAAGTGTTTTTCTATTTTTTATCTTGTAGATAACGAGTTAGCGTACTCTAATTTTTTAAACATAACCTCCTATAATTATTACCATATTTGGAGGCGTTTTCCATGTCTCGTGGCCGTAGATCCGTTATGCAAGTTATAAAGGCTTTCTCCTCTCCAATCAGACTTAAGGTTCTGAGCCTCCTATACAACAGGGGTTCTCTTTCATATACAGAGATAATGAATAGACTCCAGTTAAATCCAACAAGGGACGCTGGACGATTTGCGTATCATCTGAAACTCCTACTCGACTCAAGGCTTATAGAGCCAGACGCCTCCACCAAGAAGTATAAGATCTCTGAACTCGGTAGAGAGGTTGTTAATGTTACAGAGGAGATCAAGAAGAGGGTTCAGAGAAAGAGGAAAATTCTAGTCCGTACGTCAAGGTCTTCAGTTGAAGAGTTCGATAGGAATAAAATAATGGATTCTCTTGTGAAGGAAGCGGAGGTTCCAGTAGATCTCGCCCATAAGATCGCTAGAGAGACTGAGAAGAGAATCTACGCCTTCAAGATGAAGTACTTGACGGCTCCTCTCATACGCGAGCTCACAAATGCGGTGTTGATAGAGCAGGGACTAGAGGAGTATAGGCATAAACTCACGAGATTAGGGCTACCAGTTTACGATGTTGCAGAGCTTATAAGAGTTATTGGTGAGAGAGGACTTGGAGTTTACACTCTGAATAAGACCGCGGGAGACGCGGTATTTGAGGAGTACACCCTCCTCAATATCCTCCCCAGAGACGTGGCAGACGCTCACCTCTCTGGCGCTCTACACCTTGAAAATTTGCAGGAGTGGATACTGAAACCTAGCAGCATCTCCCACGACCTCAGATTCTTCTTCAAGAATGGACTAGAATTCGGGGTTTTACCCCGGTCAAGCGAGTCCTACCCGCCTCCTAAAAACCTCGATTCCGCGCTCCTCATGGTCTCCAACTTGATTAAAATAACTGCGAGAGAAGTCTCCGGAGAACAACTTCTAGACTACTTCAACCTTTTCTTAGCGCCCTTCACTAAAGACGCCTCTCTAGACAGACTCAGGTATGCGTTAAGTCTCTTCCTGAACAATATTAATCAATCTGTTTTAAAAGAAGGATTCGCGCCAGAAGTCTCCTTAGGTCTAGAACTCACGATTCCCAAGTTCATCGGTGAAAAGAGGGCCTTTGGACCTGAAGGTAAAATTGTAGGGAGTTACTCTGATTTTTATGAGGAGAGCCTCAGAATAGCTTCCGTTCTTCTAGACCTGGCTGGAGGGAGCGAAGATAGAGCTCCTTTCTTCAATCCCAGTTTGATCGTAAAAGTAAGACCAGATGTCCTTTCAGAAAGCGAATGCGAATCCGTCTTCTTTGAAGCGCATAAGATAGCGGCGGAGACTGGACTGCCTTACTTTGCTAACCTAAACTTGAAGAGGCAGGAACAGGCCTCTTACATGGCTTCTGCTTCGCGTCTAGACAATTCATGGCGTGAAGATTGGGAATTGGACACCCTCCGAACTGGGATCGTTGGTAAAGTATCGATCAACCTCCCTCGAGTCTCCTATGACTCCAACAGGAAACGCAGTAGCCTTCTCAGGATATTAAGTGAGCAGGTAGAGATGGCGTTGAGAGCATTGAAAATCAAACGCTTCGCTATTAAGCGGAGAAAAGAGGGAGGACTATTACCTTTCCTCTCCCAAAAAAGAAAGAAAGAGTGTTACTTCAGGGATGATAACGCTTCAAACTTGATCAACCTCATTGGTCTGGATGAAATGATACGTTTCTACACGGAAAAAAGCGTTTACGAAGAGGGAGGAGACCTCAAATTTGTTAATGAGGTATTTAAATGGATCATCAAACTCATCGAGAAATACAATAAATCCCCTAAATCCCGCATAGGCCTCTCTACGGCCTCAGATCATATTGCGGCTGAGAGGCTTGCACGTTTAGATGTGGAAAAGTACGGCTGGTCTAGAGTGAAGGCGGAGGGCTCTAGAGAAGCGCCCTTCTACTCAAATGGTGCCTTAGTGCCATTGAGTATCGATATAGGATGGAAGGAGCGATTAAAAATTGAAGAGGTTGTCCATAGATTCTGTAATGGTGGACACATGGCTTTAATCCAACTTATAGACGAGGAGCAAGAGCCTGAAGGACTAGTATCCGCCACTAAATATATCATCAGCAGAACTAGGATAGGAATGTATACCTATAACCGCAATTTATCCTACTGTAGTGAATGCAAGAGGACTTGGATCGGTCTTCTCCCTAAATGTCCCAATTGTAGTTCCACGGAGGCTCTAGCGAAGTATAGCCGTCTAGATGGGAAATACCGTCCCCTCAGCCTCTGGCCTTCTACTATGATAACCTCGTTAGGCGATAGGAAGGGTTATTTATTAATCTCCTAGAAATTATAGGCGTTCTATTCTACCGCGCCTAGTATCAAGGCTAAAAGGGCCATTCTGGTGATTACGCCGTTGCTTGCTTGGTCGAAGTAACGCGCATTACTTGTGGAGTCGATTTCAGGGTCTATTTCTACAGTTCTGGGGAGAGGATGCATAACGATGACGTCACTCTTCGCTCTCCGCAGAGTGTTCAGATCTATCCTATAGGAACCCTTCACTTTCTCATACTCCTCTAAATCTGGAAACCGCTCTTTTTGTATGCGTGTAACATAGAGCACATCCATCTCCGATATAACTTCGTTTAAGTCTCCATGCTCCGTTACAGGAATCTTGTCTTCTATATCCTTGATGACTTCAAAGCGCATTTTGAGTGTCTCCGGGGATACTAGATGGAGCTCTACGTCGTAGTTTGATAGAGCGTAGGCTAAGGAGTGAACTGTACGCCCATAGCGTAGGTCTCCTATAAAGGCGATCTTTAATCCGTCTATGGATCCTTTGCCCTTCTGTATTGTGTAGAGGTCGAGGATAGCCTGTGTGGGGTGTTCTTCCGCGCCAGAGCCACCGTTGATTATGGGGACGTTAGCGAATTCAGCTGCTAACCTCGCAGCTCCCTCCAGTGGATGCCTCAAAACGATGACGTCGGCGTAGTTCTCTACTACCCGAATTGTGTCTACAAGGTTTTCTCCCTTCTTTATGGAGGTAGCTCCCGGCTCCGCGAAGCCTATAGTTGCCCCTCCCAACCTATACATGGCAGCCTCAAAACTGAGGCGTGTCCTCGTGCTTGGTTCAAAGAAGAGGGTAGCCAGAATCTTCCCACGGAGCATATTAGACCCATTCTCCGCTATAGGCTCCATAGCAGACGCGATTTTTAATATGTAGTCTATCTCTTCACGGGTGAAATCCTTAATCGATATAATGTCTCTGCCCTTGAACATAACCAACTCACAACCATCTCTATTATCAGATCATAAGATAACATTTTTCTGCCTTAATGGGCAGACACATCCTTTTTCTTTTTCGTGGAGTACCTATATTCATATAGGGTAGGTGGGAAGAAGACGAGTCTCCGATCAGTGTATAGTTTCAGGCTTAGATGAGGGGTCCAGTTTGGATTATGCCGTAGAGACCTTTAACTTGACTAAGGTATTCAAGGGTGGAAAGAGAGCTGGCTCTAATCCCCTAGTAGCTTTAGATCATGTGAACCTCAAGGTGGAGAAGGGCGCATTCTTTGGGTTGCTTGGACCGAACGGCGCGGGAAAAACCACTCTAATTAAGATTCTCTGCACTATCGTGTTACCGACGGAAGGGACAGCCAAGGTGAACGGCTACGACATCCTCAAGGAACCCGATAAAGTACGCGAGAGCTTCGGTTGGTTACACGGTGAGACCGGCGGGAGAACCTTGTACTGGCGGCTCAGCGCAGAAGACAACCTCAAATTCTACGCGTACCTTCAAAATGTCCCAAAACATATCGCGGAGAAGAGGATCTCGGCGCTCCTCGAATTCTTTGATCTTGAAAAGGATAAGGATAAACTGGTTAAGGAATTCTCGACGGGTATGAAGGTGAGGGTTATGCTCGCGAGATCCCTCCTAGCGAACCCCCCGATCTTCTTCATGGATGAACCTACCGTAGGACTAGACACTATAGCGGCTGTTGAGACCAGAGCTTTACTTAAGGCTATGAATAGAGAGCTCGGTAAGACAATCATCTTCACCAGCCATAACATGTACGAGGTGGAAAAGCTCTGTGAAAGAGTAGCCATAATCCGTAAGGGCAGAATAGTGGTTGATGCTACTCCGTCCCAATTGAGCGCGATGATTAAAGGTTCACGGCCCATAGAGCTGAAGATCAGGGGGGTTTACGATCCGGTACGTATTGCGGAGAGATTAGAGGAGTTGCCGCTCGTGAGGACTATAGTGAATGTGAAGAGAGAGGGATCAGATGCGGAGCTCCTCCTCTGGGCCGTGGATGAGTATGAAGCTATACCTCAAATAGTTAATAGCCTCAAGGAGCTGGGTGTGAAGATCACTTCAATACGTCAAGTGGAACCAAATTTAGAAGAGGTCTTCGTTGAGATAGCGAAGGGAGAGGGAGATTGGAAGTAAAGGATCTGCTCCTCCTCTTCAAAGAGGAGAAAAGTCGGAGGCAGAGATCTGAGACCCTACAGACATGGGCGATTTTCTGGGCGAATCTGAAGATTTTCCTCTCCTACAGAACCTGGGTGATTACAGAGACTATGAGCACAGTAGCGTCTATAATCATGTACTCTTTTATTGGTTTACAGATTAAACCCGAGCAGATAGTAGAGGCTGGTTACGGTTCAAGTTGGTTGGCTTTCGCACTAATTGGAGTAGCATCCTCCAATTACTTATGGATGTGTATCAGTAGGCTGAGCCACTCCATTAAACATGAGATTCAAGACGGAACCTTCGAGGCTATCATATCTTCACCTGTAAAATTGAGGTCCTACGTGATCGGGCAGTCCATAAGGGGTTTCTTGGTGAGCGCCTACTTTATGGTAGGGGCTCTTCTGGTTGGAACCTTACTCTGCGGGGTGCATCTCGTCTTGAACATACAAACCGTTGTCTCCTCTATAATTCTCCTTTTTCTCCTAGTAACGAGTCACCTTGGCATAGGAATAGTCGCTGCTGGTTTAATTCTAGTCTACAAGCGAGGAGACCCCTTAACCTTCCTTTTCTCTGCCTTTATAGAGTTCTTCGGCGGGGTTCTCTTTCCTCTCCAACTTCTAGATAATTACCCGATACTCTCTATTGTCGCGTGGTCGATGCCCTACGCCCACGCTCTCGAAGCCTTGAGGAGAGTGCTACTCAGAGGAGACACCCTACTCACTTTAGCCCTCTTCGACGATGTCGCTGTGTTAATCCTTTACACTCTAGTCTTTATACCCCTGGGTCTTCTGGCTTTCAGATGGGGCTACAACAAAGTGAGAATGGAGGGAACCACAGCATCCTACTGAAAGGGATGAAGCCTATGAATCGGGAAGCCCTCCTCAAGATTTTAGCTGAAGAACCTCCTCGAGAGACAACTCCAGTCTGGAGAGTAGTGATAGCCTTCATCATCCGCGACTTCAAGATCTGGTGGACCTATAAGATGTGGTGGACGCTAGAGATCTTCGGAATAATCTTCTTCATATCAACTTACTACTTAGTCTCCCTGATAGCCTCTGATCAGATGATCTATAACGCCGGCTATACGACGGGAGGTTACTTCACCTTCGCGGCTATAGGGATAGCCTTCCAACATTACGTCTTCTCATCCATACAGGGAATAATAATCAGTATCAGAGACGAACAGTGGATGGGTACTCTAGAAACAATCCTTTCATCAACTACCAGCTTCCGCGTCTTCCTCTTGGGCGAGTCCCTCTTCTACTTCATAATAGCCTCACTGATGCTCATCGGATCACTAATCACCGGCGTCTTATTAGGCGTACAATTACAGACGAGTCTCCTTTCATTGCTCTCCGTAGCTGTTCTCTCTGTTCTGTTGGTAGCTAGCCACCTCTGCATCGGCATACTCAACGCGGGTATAATCCTCAAGACAAAACAGGGAACACCTATCGCCTGGGCTTTCTCCTGGATGACCCAGTTAGTCTCCGGAGTCTTCTACCCTCTAGGTCTTCTCCCTCCCTATCTGATGTGGATCGGCAAACTTTTCCCCTTAACCTACTCTCTTGATGGGATCAGGCTCTGTTTACAAGGCGGAGAGACCCTCGCTTCGCTTCCGGTACTTATGGACGTCCTCTCCCTGATAGGCTTCATCCTTATCTCATTGCCCTTCTCACTCTACATATTCAAGCTAGGATACAACGCAGCCAGAAAGGACGGCTCTCTAGGGCAATACTAGCCTTCCGGGCTAGGGATGATAACTTTTAACAATCCAAGGAGGTCTATTAATAAGAGAGGTCTAAGGTGGAATGGCGAAGGAAACCCTACGTGTATCAAAAATAAAAAACGGTACAGTTATCGATCACATAACTAACGGACAAGCCCTCCATGTTCTCAAAATTCTAGGAGTGAGAGGGCGCTGGGAAGGTGGTGTAGTGACAGTGGCGATGAACGTCCCGAGTAGGAAGTTAGGGAAGAAGGATGTAGTAAAAATTGAGGGACGGGAACTCGACACGGAGGAAGTTGATAAGATCGCGCTTTTAGCGCCTCATGCGACGATAAATATCATAAGGGACTTCAAAGTGGTCGGTAAGCAGAGAGTGAAGTTACCCGCTGTAGTGAAAGGCATAGTAAAATGCGCAAATCCAACCTGCATATCTAATAGCGGCGAACCCATACAATCTATTTTCTACGTTGAGAGCGAGGAGCCATTAAGTCTGAGATGCCATTACTGCGGTAGGATAATGAAGAAAGAAGTTATACTGAACCAGTTGACTCCGTGAATGCTTTAGCCTTGAGTTAAAAGTAGAATCGCCTGGGCTAAGTCTCCTTCTGTCTCCTCAAGGGCAACTCTCGCCCTTTCTAAACTAACCTTAGCCTGTTGAGCGACGAGCTGAACATCTTCATCTGGTATCTTAACCTTAGGCTTAACTCCCTCTGCTTTCTCCCTCTCCGTTACAACTCCCGCAACTTGAAAGATCTTCTGTCCCTTCATATTTATCACAGAAACCTGTGGATCTTCAATTACGATCTCCTTAGTGCTGGTGCGGATAATCACTTCTTCTACATCCGGCATCTGGTCTAGGCTTAACCCCATCCTCTTCATCATCCGCCTAGCCTGCCGCGAACTGAAACTCTTCAAAGGCTCACCATCCACCAAAATTATTTACTTTCATTTACTCCAATTAACTTTCTCCTTCCGCTATCCCCCTTCTAACTTGTACAGCTACACCTCTCCTGAAAGCCTTCATCCCTCTCCCTGAGAGTTTAGCCTTCCCTACAGCGATAACTTCACCCTTACCATCCAAAACGACGACTTCATCCTTTGGACGGATTTCCTCATCCGCGTCTTCAACATACTTCGCAAAAACACTTTTCCCCCTTGCAATGAAGGGCGTCGCCTCGTCTTTAACGACAACCCATAACCTGGGGTTTTCCATCCCTTCAATTAGTCTCTTTGCCCCCTCTAAGCTTAAAGTGAAGTAGCCATCTGTCGCCCTTAAAGTAGCGAGGCGTATCCCATCCAGATAAATGTACCTTATCCTTCCAGTCTTCTTTGAGACCTCAACTTCCACGTTCTGAGGGAATAAGGCTTCACCGGCGCCTTTACCAAATTGATAATCGGCGACGCTTCTTATCTTCATCAACTGCATCCTTTTAATCTTCATTTCAACCGAGATCTTTCTTTGATAATCTTTAAAGAAGAGAATTCGAATTAATAACATTTCGGTGGCAACTAAGTGCGATGTGAGGTCTGCGGACGCGTTATATACGGTAAACCATACCGGAGGATCATCGAAGGTGCGAGGATGATAGTCTGTGAGCACTGTTCTAAATTGGGCTCTGCAGATTGGAGTGTAAGGAAGAGTCAGCCCACTAGATACTTGAATGTGAGTAAAACTCCACCAAAACACGTTATAGTGAAGCCTCCAAGGAAGAGAGTTCCCGTTGTCCTCACTGAAGAATACGAATTAGTAGAGGGTTTCCATGAATTAATTCGAACTGCGAGGATAAAACTGAGCCTCAGCCATGAAGAGTTAGGGAGGAGGATTGGAGAGAAGGTTTCGGTGTTAAAGAAGGTGGAGCGGGGGAAGATGACGCCAGACTATAAGTTGGCTAAGAAGCTGGAACACGCCCTCCATATAAGGCTCCTGGAACCTCCATCGGAAGAGAAGAAAGAAAAGTTAACGGTTACTCACAAGCCTGTAGAGGTCACTATAGGAGATATCATCCAGCTCAGGACCGATAAGAGGGAGGGGCCAGAGGAACGAAGGCGATCATAGTCCAGAGACTATGGCCTTCAGAGGAAGGAAACCTCGAAGAGATCAAAAGTCTGGCGAAATCTGCTGGTTATGAAGTAGTGGGTTTCCTAACTCAAAAGAGAAAACCAGACTCCAAGTATCAAATCGGCAGAGGAAAAATAAGGGAGCTCACGGCTCTAGTGAAGGAGCTGGGAGCTGAAAAGGTAATTTTTGATAACGAGTTAAGGCCGGTCCAGGCTTATAACATAGCAAAAGAAACAGGTGTAGAAGCCATCGACAGATTCCAACTCATACTGGAAATATTCGCTAAAAGAGCCTCAACCTTGGAAGCTGAGTTACAGATCGAGTTAGCCCGACTGAACTATGAACTTTCCAGAGCGAAAGAGAAAGTGAGACTTGCAAGGCTAAGCGAACAACCAGGCTTTCTGGGGCTTGGAAGATACGAGGTAGACCTCTATTACGAAACGATAAAACGCCGTATTTACCGCATAAAAAGACGGTTAAAGCAGATACGTAAGAGACGGTTACTCCACCGGAGTAGGCGTATAGAACTCGGTTTCTCCTTGATATCCCTTGCCGGCTACACAAATTCTGGTAAGAGCACTCTCTTCAATACATTAACTAAAGAAAATGTTACCACCGACCAAGGTCTCTTTACAACACTCTCCACCAAGACGAGAGCTATAGCTCTCTCTAGAAAGAGGGCCTTACTAACGGATACAGTCGGCTTCATAGATAAACTTCCGATAACTCTAGTCGAGGCCTTCAAGTCAACCCTGGAGGAGACGATATTCTCGGACGTCATCCTCCTTGTAGTAGACATCAGTGAAGAGATAGCGGAGATAAAACGGAAAGTTTCAGTTTGCCTCGACACCATAAAAGACATCGGCGCTACAGGAGTACCCATAGTCACCGCATTAAACAAAATAGATCTCCTAACTAAAAGGGAAGTTAAGGAGAGGTTAGACGAATTAAGGGAGGTACCTAACCCCGTCCCCATATCAGCCCTTCGAGGCTTCAACATAAACCTTTTGAAGAGGGAGTTAGAGAAGAAAACGGCTCCTTATGTAAAGGCCTCCTTCCGTCTTCCGAATGGAAAGAGTCCTTCATTCCTCTCCTGGCTCTATAACCGAGCGAATGTTCTAGAGACATCATACAAAGAGGGAACTCTAGAGGTTAGTTTCGAAGCCGTTCCGTGGTTCGTTAATAAAGTCAAGGGAAGAGTTGAGAAGTTAGGGGGAATCTTCTATAGTTCATAACCCTCTCTTAGAAAACTTTTAACAAGTTAAACCCTCAAATAAACCAGAACCACCACTCTAATCAAGGTGCATGCCTCGTTGCGAGTTGTAGTCTTAAGGTGGGGGCATAGATACAGAGACAAACGACTAACCACCCACGTAGCCCTAACAGCCCGTGCCCTAGGCGCTTCCGGAATGATACTCTCCGACATCCGCGATGAAGAGATAGAAGCAAAAGTTAAAGAGATAACGGAAAACTGGGGCGGCCCCTTCGAGTTCAAGATGGGCGTTCCCTGGAGACGAGTAGTAGAGGAGTGGCGAAGAAAGGGAGGCGTTGTCGTGCACCTCACAATGTATGGAGAGAACATCCAAAACAGCGACGTCTTAAATAGAATAAAAGAGACCGGGAGAGACGTTCTAGTCCTCGTGGGCAGCCGTAAGGTCCCATCAGAATTCTTCTCCGATAAAGTCTCAGACTTCAACGTGGCCATAGGCAATCAACCCCACTCTGAATGTTCAAGCCTAGCGGTCTTCCTGGACAGACTACTCGAAGGAGAAGGCTTAACGAGAGAGTTTAAGGGAGCGAAGTTGAAGATAACCCCTCAGAGACGGGGTAAGAAAGTGGTCCAAACTTGATAAGTAGTTAAATCTCCGCTACGCAAAGAGAGCGCCTCTGTAGAGAAAGCTCTGAAAAGTGTATTATTCTAAGAAAATGAAGCGGCTATTATAGTAGGATTTAAGTTTTTCTCAACGCTATATTTCTATATGGTAGGCGTTAAGAGGCGTGTTAATGTCGTATTTAGTAGATGATGAAACCATAATGAAAATTGCTGAAGTGATTGGTGGAGAAGACGCCGTAAGGATTATAGAAGTACTGAAGGATAGCAAAGAGACGACGGATGACGTTATCTCCCAGAAGACTGAGATACGGTTGAACACCGTTAGAAAGATTCTCTACAGGCTCTACGATCACTCTCTTGTTGGATTGAGGAGGTCTAGGGACCCAAATACTGGATGGTTCGTTTTTCATTGGAGACTACAACCGGATCAAATTGAAGGTTTCATCTTGAACCAGAAACTCCGGGTCTTAGAAAAGTTGGAGACTAGACTTGAATATGAGAAAAGTCACGACTTTTACTACTGCGGCACTCCGGGTTGTGACCGGATACCCTTCGAGGAGGCTATTGAGACCGTATTCCGTTGTCCGAAATGTGGTAAACCACTAAAACACTTCGATAATTCGAAGATAGTGTCCTGTCTTTCAGAGAAGATCCAACTTATAAGGAAGGAGTTGAGTGAGTAAGGCCCTGCCCTCAGAGGAAGACGCCTTAAGGCTTCTGAAGCAAGTAGGATGTTCTAAAGAGGTTATAGAGCATTGTATAGTAGTCTCTGAGTTAGCTACAAAGATCGCTGAAGCCCTTAAGGAGAAGGGTTTCCGAGTGGATATACAACTCGTTAAGATCGGTGGTTTATTACATGATATAGGGAGGTCAAAGACGCATAGTGTGGATCATAGTGTAATAGGCGCCGATATAGCTAGGAAGATGAAGCTGCCTGAAGAGGTGGTTAATATTATAGAGCGGCATGTAGGCGGCGGGATATCCAAGGAAGAAGCTGAGGCTCTTGGGTGGCCTGAGGGCGTGTATATGCCGAAGAGTATGGAGGAGAAGATAGTCTCTTACGCTGACAAACTAGTAAATGGCTCCAGAACGACGACTATTGAGAACGAGATTAAAATGCTAAGCAGGAAGTTGGGGGCTGATCATCCGGCTATAAAGCGAGTTAAGAAGCTGGATGAAGAGTTTAAGAGGCTCCTCGGAGCGTCCTTAATCCGCAAATTAACTAATCGAGAGTTGTGATTCTCTCGAAGAAACGGTGGAGAAAGCCTTCGGCGTCTACATCGAGGCAGACCTGGATGGTTTGTTTAGGTGGACTTGAACCTAACTCGGCGCTTATGAGTCTTCCTCTGTCCGGTCTATCCCCAGTTACGACCTCAATCTTCAACCTTTTAGTTTGAGCAATGGTTCTATCCTCTGCTATGGCAACGGCTAAGGGGTCGTGTAAAAAGCATCCTTCCACCCCTCTAACCCTCCTATTAGCTCCAGTGTAGTATTTCATCGCCCTAAAGGCGAATTGTGTAACTGGATTTTTAACGTGCTCTAGGGCTTCCAGGTCTCCTGGTTGAACCAGAGTCTTCCTTGTAACGTCTAGGGGGACAAGTGTGATCCGCAGACCGGAATCAAAAACTATTCTAGCAGCCTCGGGATCGAGATGGATGTTGAACTCGGCGGTGGAAGTGACATTTCCTGGAACGTTGATGGCTCCACCCATGATAACGACCTCTTCTAACGAATCAACGATTTCTGGCACCTTCTGTAAGGCTGTGGCCAGGTTTGTTAAAGGGCCTAATTGAATTAAAGTCAGAGGCCCATCGCTCCTCTCGGCTTCTGATAGTATTAGTTCAGCGGCTTCTATGGGTTGTTCCTTAATCTTTGGGAGAGGAAGATCGGTGTTGCCTAGTCCATCTGCACCGTGGAGGATGGTGGAGGGCCTATAACTTCCCCTCAAGGGTTTATCGGCGCCCTTAGCCACTGGGACTTCAACCCGTCCAGTGAGCTCTAAAATCTTCAAAGCATTCATCGTCGTCAACGCTAAGGGAGCATTCCCCATGACGGTAGTCACTGCCCTCACATCAATTTTTTCAGATTTTAAAGCGTATATCAACGCCAGCGCATCGTCTATTCCCGGGTCGCAGTCTATTATGACTCTCTTTTTCATAAGATAATCCTTCTCCTTTTGTTTCTCGGTGGTCCGGGCAGGACTTGAACCTGCCACCTTCACCACGTAAGGGTGACG
>CAZOCN010000013.1:242-21758 GCA_964578315.1 uncultured Candidatus Bathyarchaeia archaeon | reverse complement strand
CGTAAACTGGGTTACCAGTGATCTTAAGTAACATCTCGTTGCTTTGCATGAACTAGACTATGGAACATGTTTCTGCAGCCTGACGGGGCCCGGTATATCCAACACGACAATTCTCGTCGGCACCGAACATGCCTCCAGGGACCTGTCCATACATATCCATTACAGTTTTGTAGTTCTTTTCAGTCGCTTGAAGGTGGTGTTTGTCGTGAGACTGTTGATAGTACTGAGCTGGTTCTCGGAAACCCTGGCAGATATTAACTCCATGCCATATAGTTCCCACAGTCCCAATAGCGCCGACATCACGTTTATTCATAATCTGTCTGTTTGTCAATTTACCCGCCTTCGCCATTTTATGCCAATTTGTCCAGTTAAAGGTGCATTCGTGGATAACTTTGGCAAGTTCTAACAGCCATGGCTCGCCTATGTGATTATACAACCAGTAAACGCTATCAAGGTTATCGCCGCCCCTTATTTTTTGCCAGTGGTTTCCTACTCCATCTATTACGTCAGAAAAGTCAGGTTGCCCTGGGAAAAGTTTTTGCAAACTATACTGCCAGCGGAAATATCCCCTCATAAATGATAAAACACGTTCGTCACCGGTTGCCTCATAAAACGAACGAAGCACGTAAAGCATGACCATGTTCGGCCAGAGGTCATTTTTATCTTTACAAACAAGAGGACCGAAATAACCGTCAGGCTCCTGGCTAGAAAGTATGGTTTCAATCCATTTCCTCGTCTCTTTGATGATCCGTTCATCCCCCAACACGTAGCCCAAGTCACCGAACCCCTTCAGCCAGTAAGGCAGAGACTCCAAGTAGGTAGTTCTATATTCAACTTTCATATCAGGATCCGCCCATGGATTGCCTTCAAACCGACACCATTCGCTTAACTCTGGAAGATGACCAGTCATGCCCTCAGCCATCAGGATAAGCTGACGCCTCAACCATCCTTTCGGAATGATTTGGCTAATAGGAAGTTTGATAAAGGGGTTAGGCAACAGCGGTTCACGGTTAGAAACGTAAAAGTTATTCCTCGCATCTACAGTAGGGAATGAGACCGTTTTCACCTCAAAATCCTTCCTCACTCTATTAACCCTCGTTTATCACGCAATCGATTTCTCAACTTAATCTTTAAAAACTAGGTTAAAGAACAAATAGCTTTCGTTAAATTAAGTTTTCTAGAAGTTTTCAGGTTACAATTCAAGATGAGCTCTTTAAAAAAGATTTAATTCCCATGAACCATCTTTTTAGTATTCTTAATTAACAAGTATTAAAGTTTTTTCGGATTAAAGAACGTACATATTAAGTAATATATCTACTATTCACAAGCTATAAAATTTTCCTGTAACCTATACAATTGTCGCAACGAAACGCACCTCCTAAGGTCGAGCAAACGGCATAAAAAGTGAAAACCTAATCTCTATTGGGTAGGTAAAGAGGTTTATCATTTAGGTCTCTGAGAGAGAGGTTTCTTCTTTTCCATAGAGCACATGGAAGAATATCAGAACTATAACTATGAATGTGACGACTGTCATAACCGTGATCAGGAGGTCGTAAAATGTTGCTACGTCCATCTCCCTTCACTACTTCATTATTCTCTGCAATTGAAATATTTAAGGTGTTACTTTCTTCCACTCTTTCATAAAAAGGTCATAGAAAGCATCGGTCTCTTCAACGGTATCGTATATATTTAGGGTCTCTGCCAGTCGTTGAGCGATGAGATGGTAACACAAAAAGGACTTTCCATTCATAACACGATAGAAGAAGTCGTTGCAAGAGCAGAAGCCGGCCATCGGAAGTATTAGGTATTCGCGTTTTTTACCAACCACTACCCATAACACTTTACCACTCGGCGAGAAGACGTATTTCTTCACTCTCCGGGCCTTCAGAGTCTCCCAAGCTCTCTTGAACCTTTCTCCGAAGGCGTCTAAAAAAACCTCATAGTCTACCTTAGATAGGTACCCCTTAGACTGCGCCGCTTTACAAAGCTCTTTGAAGAGTTCTGCTTCCTTTAATCCCTTGAGCCTCAAGCGAATCCCCTGAGTTGGCGAATTGTTCCTAGGAAAGTTCCATCTAACATGAAAACCTCAGCCCTCTCCATATTAGCACATTTAGATCTGAGGACGGGACCGATGAATCTTCTGGAGTCTCCTCGATAAGTTCGGCGGCTATTCACCGACTGCCCCCCCAAGAACTCGTTGAAGGACGGCATAATCATTAAAGAGTTTGTCTTCGGCGTAAAACCGTAGAGCCTATTCATCGTTAGTTTCACGTCTCCCTCAATTTTTATTCCTAAGTGTTTCAGAAGCGAAGTAGCGAGTTTATCCCCGTTACAAGGGGACCTAATCCATACACGATGAGTTATTCTGAATCCAGAGGCGTCTTTAAATGTGACAAGGGGGTGCATATGCCCTGTTATAAGAAGCGGACATTCCAATAATGATGGGTCTGGCCAGCTGTGACCGTGGAATAGACCGAATTCTCCCCATAGGTTGATGCCGGACACCGGGAGTATCTCCACGCTCTCTGGAAGAAGAGGGGCGAGATTTCCGTCATGATTCCCCGGGATGACCTTCACATCAGGAACTTCCTTTATAATCTTCTCAAGGAACTCCGGAATATCCCTCCACTCGCTTAGGTCTGCTCTCGCGATGGTATGCTTCACGTCTCCGAGGAGTATTAACTCTGTGGGTTTATACCGTTTAATTATCCTCATCATCCTAGCGACCATCTTCTCCGTTCTGGAAGGGATAAAGAAGCCCTTATCCGCTAGAGCGACCTCCCACCCTATGTGGAGGTCTGCAACTACTAGCACCCGTTCGCCTTCCTTCCGGAGGAGAGCAGCAGGATAAGGTCTAAGGGGCATCATCCAATGTTCAATACTCCTCTCAGGTTGTCCTCTACTTCAATTGCTAAATCGAACATAAAATATTATTTCATAAGATAGTTCATAACCCAACTGGATCAGAAAAAAGGAATGCCGGTATTTGAAATGTTATCTCAAAAACTTTGAGAGTTAAGGGTGCTTTGCCCATCTTTTAAGGGTACGCGCTCAAGTTAATCAGGAAATTAGAGTTTTACAGATTTCTAATCCTTTCACGGCGTCTGGTGCGTAGGCGTCTGCGCCGATCTTCTCTGCGAATTCTTCTGTTATTGGGGCGCCTCCAACTATGACTTTCACTTTATCGCGTAGTCCTTCTTTCTCTAGAAGTTTTATAACGTTCTCCATTTCGACCATGGTTGTTGTTAGTAGGGCTGACATGGCGACTATGTCTGCTTCTGTCTCTTTCACTTTCTCCACGTATTTCTCAGCTGGAACATCTACTCCTAAATCGTGAATTTCGAATCCGGCTGAAGAGAGGAGCGTTATTACAACGTTTTTTCCTATGTCGTGGAGGTCGCCTTTCACGGTGCCTATTACTACCGTGCCCGCCCTCTTAGTGTCGCCTGCTTTAAGGTGGGGTGACAGGACCTCCATGCCAGTCTTCATTGTTTCCCCTGCCATGATTAGTTCTGCCAAGAAATACTCTTTTTCCTCGTATTTTTTGCCGACGATGTCCATGCCCTTCGCCATTCCTTCAGTTAGAATCTCGTAGGGGGAAATCCCGGCGTCTATGCCTTTCTTTATCAGATCTTTTATGCCATCTATGTTGAACTCCACTATTGCAGTGGTTATTTCCTTAAGGATCTCTTCTTTCGACATACTCCTATCCCTCTTACCAGTAGACAGTTTCTATAGGAGTTCCCTTTATTACTGCTTCGGTTTCATCCGAATCCAGAGTCTTCTTAACTCCAATTTTATAATGCCAGTCGAAGCAGCACCATCTAACCAGTTTAACCTCCTTCCCTAAAAGGCTTTTAGGCATCTTCTCTTCTGGTGTCCTCTTAGAGAAGCCAGTGAGACCAATGGTAAAAATACACTTCTCCCATTCATTACCATCCTCGTCCTTAAACTTCTCATTCGTTTTCTCTATCTTCAAAACTTTTCCTTGCAGTTTTTTCACTTTTCTAGAGACCATCGTCTATCACATTCCGTAAATTTTTCTCGAATAAGGCATATTAACCTTCCTCTTAGCTGAAAAAATTAGAACATGAAAAGTGAAGGATCGACTCTTTGCTTATCTGCCTTTTGCCAAGTTGAAGTAGGAAAGCAATCCTTCCCAGTTCAAGTATTCAGTGACTAGTTTCTTTGCGAAGTTTATCCTCTTCCAGTCACCTACTCTGATCTTTCCAGTTGTTTCTCTGATCTTCTCCACAGTTGTATATGTGTCATATGGGACAAGAATTACGGGAATCTTCCTTTCGCCTGCTTGCGCTAAAACCCTTACGTCTGGATATATATTCCCCGTGAGTATCAAGGCGGAGGTGTTGGTTTCTAGGGCAGCCAACGCAATGTCAGGTCGGTCCCCTCCGGTTATCACAGCCTTGTTAGGGGCTTTTCTAAAGTATCTTATTGCACTCTCTTGCGTCATAGCACCTATCAGATAATTCTCTACAATATTCGATAAGCCCTCCCAACCAGTCAAAACTTTCCCGCCTAATATCTCTACGAGCTCTTGAATTGTAGGAGCGGTCAAGGGGGCATAGTCAGGTATGACGCCCCACACATTGATACCCCGAGCTTTCAGGAAAGGAACAAATAGATCCTTTATTCTATCATAGTCCGCTTTTCGAATTCTGTTGAAGACTATGCCCAAACATCTATTTCCCTTCTGTAGGCAATATTCCCTTTTGAATATAACTTCGTCAACGGCTGTATCTTTGGAGTATGAAGACACGAATAAGATGTCTGAATCCAAAGCCTTCGAGACGTTGAAGGCTGAGAGCCCCATAAAAGCTCCTATGTAGGGCTCTGAGGCGGACTCAACTATCATGAAATCCATGTTTTTAGAGGCATCCTCGTATGCTGATTTTACTTTCTCGAGAAAATCTGTCTGCTTCTCTTTGAATGTGTCCAGATACCGGTAATCTAGGCATATAGGATTTAAAGATTCAGATTCAACGTTCAAATTTAAAGCGTGCTTCATCAGTAATGCGTCTTCGTCTATAAACCTGTCTAGTTCTCTAGTTGTTTTCCACCCAACAGGCTTGAAGTACCCTACCCGCAGGCCCTCCTCCTTTAATTTAAGTGCGAGCCCTAGGCATAGAGCCGTCTTTCCAATAGAACGGTTGATTGTCGACACCATATATAAGCTTGGTTTCTTCTTCATTTCTCTCACCTATTGCGCAATTGTTACTTTAACATCTAATGCTAGTACGCCCTTCCCACGTTCATAAACGAAGAGCGGGTTAATATCCATTTCATTAATCTCCTCAAAGTCGAGTGAAAGTTGGGAAACCTTGGTGATGACATCGACGATAGCGTCGATGTCGGAGGACGTTTCGCCTCTTATTCCTCTCAATATCGCGTAGGCCTTGGTTTCGGTTATCATCTCGTAAGCTGCCTTCCTTGAAACTGGAGCAAAGCGGAATGAAACATCCTTCAAAATATTCACGTAGATGCCTCCTAAACCAAACATTATTAAAGGCCCGAATTGGATGTCACGGTGCATTCCAATAATAACTTCTCTTCCCTTAGGAACCATCTTCTGAACCTCCACTCCCAAAACGTGGGCTTCAGGCATTAATAGAGAAACGTTCCTCATAATATCATTGAATGCCGCCCCTACGCTTTCGCGGGAGGTCAAGTTAAGTTTGACTCCACCAATGTCCGTTTTGTGGAGTATTTGAGGTGAAACCACCTTCATAGCCACTGGATATCCAATCTCCTCCGCGATCTCCTCTGCCCTAGCTCTACTCTGAGCGAGATCACTCTTAGGGACGGGTATCCCATAAGCCTTTGCTACCCTTAGGCCCTCTAAGGTTAAGAGACTAACGCGCCTTTCGCGTCTCACTCTCTCAAAGATGTTCGCAACGCTTTCCCTATCAGCCTTTATAGCAGGTATAGTCTCTTTGTAGGTTCTGTTCTGGAACTCTACATACTTTGCCATTCCCGCCAGGGTGAAGATGGCCTTCTCTGGATAGAGATAGTTGGGAATCCCTTCCTTTAAGAGAATAGCTCTGGCCTCCTCGACGCTTTCCCCTCCCATGAAAACGGCGAGAATAGGCTTTCTAAATTGCCTCCTAATTTCAACGATCTCCTTCGCTGTCTTTAGAGGCTGAGTCATCGCTTGAGGCGTTAATATGACCACAGCAGCGTCTACGGCTTCATCCATTAAAACAGTCTTTAGAGCGAAGGCGTAGCGATCAGCAAGGGCGTCTCCTAGGACGTCTATCGGATTAATCCAAGAAGCCTCCTTAGGAAGTTTAGTCCTTAACTTCGCTATAGTATCGGGCGAGATCCAAGCTAGATTCAACCCGTAAGTTGAGCAAGCGTCTGTGGCCACGATACTTGGTCCCCCTGCGTTCGTGACTATAGCCACGTTTCTTCCCTTTGGTGGAGGCTGAGAAGAGAAGGCTAGACCCAGATTGAAGAGCTCTTCTATGGAGTGAGCCTGGAGAACGCCGCTCTGACGGAAAGCTGTTTCGTAGGCTACCTTGCTCCCAGCGATGGAGCCTGTATGGGAAGCCACCGCTCTGGCCCCAACATCAGAGACACCGGATTTCAGAATAACCACAGGCTTAGTCTTAACTACTCGGGGTGCGACGTCTAAGAACTCTCTGCCATTCCTTATACCCTCTAAATATACAAGTATAACCTTCGTGTTTGGATCGCCGGCGAGAACTTCCATGAAGTCTGTTTCGTCGGTATCAACCATATTACCAAGGCTTATCACGTTACTGAAGCCAATATTCTCCTCTACGGCCCAATCGAGGACGGAAGTACATAAGGCTCCACTCTGAGAGATAAAGGCGATTCCTCCCTTAAGAGGGAGCTGCCGAGCAAAAGAGGCATTCAAGGGAGTTGTGGTATTTAATAAACCCAGGCAATTCGGTCCTAAAAGACGCACCCCATACTCCTTACAGATCCTTTTCAATTCCCTCTCTCTTGAAAGCCCCTCCGCCCCTATTTCACTGAAACCAGCGGAGATGACAATTAAACACTTGACCCCTTTCCTTCCCGCCTCCTCCGCAACTTTAGGCACTATTGGTGCCGGAACAGCGATCACTCCAAGATCGATCTCATCTTTAACCTTCAAGATACTCCGGTAGCAAGGTATCCCTCGAATCTCCTCGGCCTTTGGATTTATCGGATAAATTTTACCTGGATACCCACATTCTATGAGGTTCCTAACTATCTCATTCCCTACAGATCCTTCTCTTCTGGAGGCCCCTATCACAGCGACTGATCGAGGCTTAAAGAAGACTTGCAGAGCATCCAATCTACTCACTACACCTTCAACTTCTCTCTGAGAGCTCTGCAAGTCCTCAGTCCTCTCCTACCTCAACACTTCATTATCTAAAACGATGAAGAAATTAATAACAACTTTGTTTACACGACTAAACAATAACCTCTTAACCTCACTTCTTAATTTTCAAAACTATCAATAAACATAGGAGACATTTAACTGAAAGAGCTAAAAGCATTCTCTTCTTTCATTTTTTCTAGGTATTCCCTTAAGGCTTCTGCTTCGTCTTCAGATAGGTATTCACGTAGACGGGTGGATAGAGCCTTAGCGTGGTCTTCAGGAACTTTCACGTAGAGAACATCTCCCTCTTTAATGTGCTTCCCAATAACAGGTTTGTTCATGGATATCGCAACTTGCATTCCAACTCTCGCCTCAGAGATGGCTTCTCCCTTTTCCTGAATCTGGGATATTTCTCCCAAATCTTTCCCGTCTCTCCTAACGAGAGGAACCCTTGGCTTTATAACTCCAGCGAGTACTTCCACTCCGAAGATGGCCGGCTTCGCCTTCCTGAAAATGTAGCCGGGGAGAACCTTGATCTTTCCGGGGAGGATAAGCCTATCCAATTCCTCTCTTCTACGCGCCTCCTCTTCCTTCTGCACCCATTCTAAGTACTCATCAATCAAGTGATAGATTATTTTATGCTTGAAGATGGGTACCATACGGTCTCTAGCTTCAATCTCCGCGTCTGGGAGAACCTTTACGTTGAAGGCTAAGACGACACCATAAAGTGGGTCCTGCGCCTTCACAACCCTCGCTTCCACTACATCCCTCTTAGAGACATCGCCTACATCAGCTATCCTTAAGGGGATGTTATGGCGTTTCAGACTCTCCGCTATCGCTTCAAGAGAACCCAAGGTGTCCGTCTTCAAGACCACGCCGTTAGTGTCGGTGTGTATTCTAAGACTCTGAATCTCTTCCAGAACTTCAGTTACCAGCTTATCAGTATCTTCACCAGAATGTGAAACGTAGAGTGGGGCTCCCGCGATGACGTCTTCTAACTCAGGCGCGGCTATCTTCACTCCAGCCGCAGCTGAAACCTCCTCTATAGAAGTGAACTTATCTCTAGGGTCGCGTATCTCATCTAGAGGTTTAGGTTGAAGTAGAGCCCGCACCCTAGTAACTATAGGCTTCTCCTTGCCGCCGACTACTATGATATCACCTTTCCGGAGAACCCCATCATAAATAATAGCGTTTATCGTCATTCCCAATCCAGGTTCTTCCTTCACCTCCAAAACGGTTCCTCTGGCAGGACCCTCAGTGATTTCCAATGAGTCCTTAAGGTACTGCTGAGTAAGGCCTATAAGGACAGCTAATAACTCCGGTATTCCTTCCCCTGTTTTCGCGCTTACCGGAACAATCGCAACGTTACGGGTGAAGTCCGTTATTTTATCAAAGCGGTTGGCACGGAAGCCAAGTCTAGAGAACGTTCCAATAATAGAGTAGATTCTTTCCTCAAGATCCTGAAGCACGTAAGGATCCTGCTTCTTACTTGAGAGGAAGAAAGGCGAGTCTTCTATGGGCTTCCATCCCGATATACGGTCGATCTTGTTAGCCGCAACCAAAAAGGGAGTTCTCCTGGCTTTCAGCACCTCTATACACTCATAGGTCTGTGCTTCAAAGCCCTTCAGCACATCTATCACAAGGATCGCTATATCAGCGACTCCTCCTCCTCGCCTTCTGAGGTTCGCGAAGGCTTCATGTCCTGGCGTGTCTATCACTAGGAGGCCGGGTATCTTTATGCGGGAGACTCGACCGCCTAGAATGGGCCCGCAGATCTCCAGCAATGTTTTCATTGGGAAGAAACTCGCGCCTATATGCTGAGTTATGCCTCCAGCCTCGCGGGCTTGAACGGAACTCTTCCGCATTCTGTCTAGAAGTAAAGTCTTACCCGTGTCGATTGGCACCCGGTAAGCGATGCTTAGCCGAGTTATGCCCCAACACGCAGACTATAGGTTGTCTTATTGGCAACTCCAAACATCCTCCTTAATGAATAAGCCTAAACTATTATTATGAACAGAAACAACGCCTAATATAAACGCCCCGATCATTTTTGTTACATTAAAATTATTAGAGTGCTGGTTTTAATAGTTCTATATGGTAGGATTGGTTGTTGGATGAAGTCAGAGAAACAATATCCTAACAAAAGCAAACTCGTATACGTAAATCTACGGCGATGGGGCAACTATGTTCTTACAGCTATATGCGACGTCGACCTCTTGGGAAAGGTTTTGAGGGAGGGAAAGATAGTCTTCGAGATACGGAAAGAATTTTACGAAGGTTCTCAAGTAACAGTTGAAGAAGCCATCGACCTCATCGAGCAATCAACGATAGTAAATATGGTCGGTCACCTAATAGTCGGCAAAGCCATAGAGGCGGGCCTTGTGCATCCAGAGGCTGTACTAAGAATTGAAGGAGTCCCACACGCCCAGATTGTAAGATTCTAGCTATTTGACTGTTCTCTTTCCGAGTTTTAAGGTTCATCCTTAAAATTAAAGTATAACCATCGCCTCTCTCTTTCCCAACATATTTAAAGGGTGTTTACCTCTTTGTAGTAGTTGTCTGCAGGGGTGAAGTATTGGGCAAGAAGAAGGTGTTGAGTGAGGAAGAATTAAAGGATATGGTTCTTCCTTCCCCCAACGATGTTCTAGGGATAGTTATTAAACTCCTAGGTTACGATCGGGTATTAGTGAAGTGTGAGGATGGTCATGAGCGCCTCTGCAGGATAAGAGGTAAGATGAAGAGGAGGGTTTGGATCAGAGTCGGCGACATCGTCTTAGTCTCACCTTGGGATTTCCAATCTGATAAACGCGGTGACATATTCTGGAGGTACACAAGAAGCCAAGCTGAATGGCTCAGAAAGAATGGGTACCTAACTATAAAGTGAGAGTTTCAAGCTCTAGCTATCGTTTTTATTAATTTCCAGGCGAAATTTATCGGTAGAGGGCGCATGTCTAACCTTCCGTTCCTTGCATCTCTGATCATCGCTATTATATCGTAATTGTACTGGTCTCGACATCTCTTAATGAGTCTCCTACCCTGGCTGATTGCGTAAGAGAAAATCGGTTTTAGGCTGTAGCGGGTAATTCCTTTCTTTGTTAGGAAGTACTCCCTTAATAGGACAGGCCCCCATTGGAGGTTATGCTCCCAACATTCGAGGAGGAGTTCAGCTTGTTTAGGTGTCATATTTTCAAGCGTGAAAGACTCTGATTGATCCTTTATTCTACCTATAGAGACGAAGAATAGGGGGACGATTAGGCTTTTGAAGGGTCGTAGTTCCTGGACTAGGTCGAGAGTTAACTCTACGTCCTTCTCCGTTTCGCCAGGGAGGCCGATGATTAAAGTTGAACATGGAACCCAATTATTTTCTGCTAGGACCTCGAAGGCGTTTATAACTACTTGAGGCCACTCTCCTGGTTTGAAGGGTTTGCATTTACCACGCATATACCTCTCAATTAACCTAGGGCTCCCAGTCTCTATACCGGTCTGCCCACTGAACCACTGTTCCTTACTTACTCCCACGATATTGGAGATCTCTTCGACGAGGGAGGGGGCACTGGCAACTGAAGAAAGGGCGAAGTGGCTTATCCCGATGGAAGAGACTCCTGGATACTCCATAATCCTCTTAAAAAGCTCGATAACGGCATCTTCGTTAACATTCAATCCCTTCGCCTTATATCTTAGAACGTCTTCTGCGTGTAGGAGGGGCTGTCTTCCAGCTCTCAAATTGACTTCAACTTCCTTTAAGATGTGCTCCAGAGAGAGGCATCTATATCGCTGGAGTGTTGGAATACAGAAAACGCATCCGCGTCCGCAACCTCGGGCTATCTCAACTATCCCATCGATAGTCGCCCTTCTTATGACTGGTATCTCATCCTCTGGGACTGGTTTCCCGTGAACAACTTTAGGGAGCGGGCCGCCCTTTACCGCTCTCTCGAAAAGTGGACCGGCGACCTTCTCACCTTCGCCTATAACTACACAATCTATTCCAAGAGTGTTCTGAACCACTTCATCTTCCAGTTGCCAGGCTCCCGGCCCCCCAACTATTATCCGTGGCCTGTATCTCCGAACTGTAGGGTGAGAGAGGAGTTCTCTGAACTTCACTTTCATGTACGCCTCCCCACCTAGGAGTTGAGTAAAAGTCGTTGTTGCGGGGCCTATACCTAGGGGATCGTTCTCTGTTATCCCCAGCACTCTAGTTTCTGGACCTATCACTCGATCTAGATGTTCAGGATGCGCAACTATCACGTCTTTCTCTTTGAAACCGTAATCAAGTAGGGTTGCTTCTATCTTTCTTAATCCACAGGGAGCGTAATCAACCGACCCGTCTTCATTTACTTCTACAGAGGGACAGAATAGGGAGAAGTAAAGCCAATCGGGAATCATCCCTCTAGGGACGCATGCGCTGAAACCGAGGAATATGCCCCCGTGATATTCACTTAGGAGGGTTCTATCAGCCGTTAATACAACCTTGAATCCACTAGACCTAGCTTCTCCCATTTTTCACCTCTCAGTTACCCAAGAATATTATTCCTGAAAAAATGAAAAATAAATTTTGACATCTCTCGATACTGGAGCGCCCAGCTCTCGGCAATAGAGCTGGGCTTCTAAAAGCCTCCTTAAATACTCCCATGCCTATAATTTTATTACTAAAACTTAACTGGATAATAGTACGTTGGTGTGGAAGACTAGTTCCTCTGCTTTCCGAAGGCGTTCTCAAAGAAGGCGTTTCTCTACCGGAGATGCTAGACTTCTCAGATATCTAGCTTATCTCTGCATAAAGTATGAAATTGATCCAATGGACTTCTTCGGAGGGATTCAAGAGGCGTTAGAGGAGGGAGAGGCGAAGTGTGGACGTCTCACTATTCTGTTCCGAGTTAGAGACCGTGAAAAGTCCACCTTCCTCATCACTAGGAATTCAGAGGTTGTGACACAATTTAATGTATCTAAGCGTTTATTAGGAGAGGAGAATCCTATCGAGGCGTTCTTCCACGAGATAAAGAGCCTCGTTAAAATGAAGGAGGTCTCAAAGGTCTCTTGTATAAAGGATTTGAAGGTTGGGATGAGGAAGGTTAAAGTTACAGGTGAGATCTTGGAGATAGAGAAGCCGAGAAGGATCATAACTAGATTTGGCCTACCTTCCATCGTTGCTAATGCCGTCATAGGAGACGACAGTGGAACTATAATACTCCCCTTATGGAATAAGCAGATTAACAGGTTCTTCGTTGGGGACAGAATAAATGTGAGTCGAGCTAAGGTGGTGAGGTTCCATGGGAACCTCCAATTATGGGTCGGCAGAACGGGACAATTAACCCATGCTGAAGACGACTCCAGCGCCAAGGAGAAATGAGAGGGGGAGTTACATTCTCTCGGGTGCGTGGATTCCAATTAAACCTAACGAGTTTGCGAGGACTATTCTCACGGCATCGACCAGAACAAGTCTGGCGTCACTTAATCCCTTGGGCTCAGCTTGGATTACAGGTAGAGAGTTATAGAAGGAATTGAAGATGTCGGCTAGGTTATTGGCGAAATCAGCTATAATATGTGGTTTGAGGTTTTCTGCTGCTTCCAAGAAGACCTCCGGGTAACGACTTAACATTAGAACTAACTCCCGCTCAACTGCCTCTCTTAGAAGAGAGTAATCTGCCTGCGTTGGTTTTCTGTCAGCCTTCTTTATTACACTACAAGCCCTCGCATGTGAATATTGAATGTAGGGTGCACTATTTCTCTCGAAATTTAACACTCTGTCCCAAGTGAAAACTACAGGCTTCGAAGGATCTACATCTACTAAGGCATATTTTATAGCGCCTATCCCAACAAACCGGGCTATGTACCTCTTCTCCTTCCTTGAGAGTTGAGGAGACCTCTCAGAGACTTCTCTGAAAGCTCTTTTTTCAGCTTCATCTATCACCTCGTCCAAAGTAACGTATCGTCCTCTCCTCCCAGACATTCTCTGTCCGGGGAGTCTAACGAGGTTATAGGCGAAATGGATGAGGTTTTCAGCGAACCTCTTGTAGCCTAAAGCGTATAACGCCATCTTAAGTTGGAGTTGAGGGAGCTTCTGCTCCATCCCTATTACGTTTATTACTTTCTCAGCTCTGTTAAATTTCCATAAAGAATAGGCGATATCCCGAGTTGGGTAGAGAGAGGTTCCATCAGCACGGGTCAATGTCAAAGAAGGAACTTCATAATCTTCCTTGAAACCAAATTTCTTCCTCAATTCGAAGTCGTCTATTGCTCTATTCACATCAAATTCTAGAACGCCCTCCTTTTCATATACGTAAGGGGTCTTCATGAGGCCTTCTAAGATCCTCTTTACGTCGCCTTTCCAGATGAACATGCTCTCCCAATCCCAAGAATCGTATGTGATGCCTAGTCTGGAGAGGGTCTCTCTGAAACCTATGAGACATAACTTGCAGACCTCCCGTATCAACTTCTTCGCTTCTTTTTCTCCCGCCTCATATCTCCTTATTAGCTCTGCAACCTTCTCCTCAGGGTTCTCGTCCTCTCTTATAGCCTCGAGAAGCTCCTTGAAGAGGAGCGGGTGCTTATCCCTTAACTCCTCTGCAACCTCCCTCCATTCTCCTCCAGAGGACCCCTCCTTCTCGGCTTTTAACAACTCAAGTATGCAGTTGGTTATAGCGTAGACGGCGCCTATGAAATGGTCAGGCTTCATATCGGGTTTAGGCCTTCCTAACTTATCATAGCCATAGGCGATCAGAGCAGACTGACGTCCCACATCATCGACATAGTAATGCCTCGAAACTGTATGCCCCCTAGCCTTCAAAATCCGGGCTAAAGCGTCGCCTAAAACTGGATTCCGAGCCTGACCTATGTGAATCGGATGGATAGGGTTGACACTAGTATGCTCCACTATAACCTTCCTAGGCTTCTCTGTTTTAACAACACCATAATTAGGTCCCTCTTTTAGAACGGTCTCCAAAGTCAGAGAAGTAAAGGAGGGGAAATTTAAACGAAAGTTCAAGTAGCCGCCTACCCCTTCAATACGCTCAATCAAAGGATAAACGCTCAGGTCTAAGGCTTCACTGAGGCTCTGAGCGACTATCCCAGGCTTTATTCTCAACTCTTTAGCTAAAAGGAAAGAGATAGAGGAAGCCAATTCCCCAAATTCAGGATTAGGCGGTACAGACAAGGGAGGAAGCTTTACTGAAATATTGGGGTAAACCTTATCCAAAGCTGTCTTTAAGGCTTCCTCGCACTGAGACTCAAATGCTCTAAAGGGCCGAGAGGACATATCTCCTGCAGACAAAGACCTATCCTCCTCCTCAATAAGGGGACAGCTGATCAATAAAGCCTTCCGATACCTTAAGCGTCAACCCTACAGCTCACCCTCCCAGTTCCTTTATCCATCAGACTTCCTTTGGAAATTCCTCAATCTCAAGATCGAAAACCTACCGGAGATCAAACAGACACCGTCCTTCTATTTCACTCTGTTTTCTAAATTAAAATAGCTACTTGCAGGTAGAGACCAAAAATAGAAATAACTAAACCGGACACTGATTAAATTGGATCTAAAATGAAGACAGATAATATAGTTTCTTATCTTGAAGAGAACGAAGAGCGGCTTGTTGAAGAGTTGAGAGTTCTCCTCAGACAACCAAGCGTCTCCGCCCAAAACATCGGCGTTAAAGAGTGCGCCGAACTCTTAAGAGAGCTGATGCAGAAGGCGGGTATCAAGGCAAAAGTTGTGCCCTTAAAGGGTGGGCATCCCTTGGTTCTGGGGGAAGTGGCCTCTAAGGTTTCTAAGAGAACACTCTTGATCTACAGCCATTACGATGTTCAACCGACGGACCCGCTGGAAGAGTGGAAGTATGATCCCTTCGCAGCTGAGATGAAGAACGGAGTTATATATGCCAGGGGATCTTCAGATGCGAAGGGGAACCTCATGACCGCCATAAAGGCAGTTGAATACTACCTTGACAGGTTTGGTGACGTTCCAGTGAACCTCAAATTCATCTTTGAAGGCGAGGAGGAGATTGAGAGCCCCCGTCTTCCAAAGTTTATTAAAGACAATAAAGCGGAGTTGAATGCTGATGCTGTAGTCTGCTTAGATGGTGGAATGGATAGAAGCGGAAGACCAGCCATAAATCTCGGAGTTAAAGGGATGCTCTATCTAGAACTGTGGTGTAGAGGCTCAAAAGCCGATCTTCACTCAGCCTACGCCCCTATAGTTCCGAATCCCCTTTGGCGTCTAGTCCATGTCCTACAGACTCTAAGGAAGCCGAGTGGTGAAATAGCCATTGAAGGTTGGTGTGAAGACGCTCTCCCTCCCACACCTGAAGAGATGGAGATTCTAAGGGAAATACCCTTCAACGAGGAGGAACTGAAAGAACAGTTTGGGATAACAAGTTTTCTTCAAAACTTAAGGGGACTGGAAGCCCTAAAAGCCCTAATCTTTCACCCTACGTGTACAATCTGCGGCGTAAAAGCTGGTTATTCCGGTCCCGGCTTGAAGACTGTTCTACCAAGCGAAGCCATGGCTAAGATAGATTTCCGTTTAGTGCCGAATCAGAACCCTGACGTTCTCCTGAAAAGGTTGAAGGAGCATCTGGTGGATAAGGGCTTCGGAGACATTGAAGTACGTGTTATCGGCTCTTCATATCCCTCTAGAACCCCGGTAAAGGCGAAGATAGTCGGAGTCGCGAGGAAGGCCGCTGAGAGAGTTTACCGCGTGAAACCCGTGATATACCCGAACTCTGCCGGTTCTGCGCCAGATTACGTCTTCACTAAGATATTGGGTTTGGATTCAATTTGGACCGGTTCTTCCCCACCCTTCTCTAACATACACGCCCCGAATGAGTTTACAACCGTGGAGGCCTACATGAAGGGGATAGCCTACACTGCGGCGATAATGGAGGAGTTTGGAGCATAGACCCTTCACTAGTTAACTACCACCCCTCCTCCTTTTATGTAGGATCGAAAATTGTGAAATAGCTTAAATAAAACGGTGTTATTGTTGATCCTCTGGAGAGAGTCATAATGGGTGAACGTGAAGAGGGCGGTAAACAACTCAGTGAGGAGGATCTACGTCTCCAGTCTAGGATGAGTAAAATTAAGCATAAGATCGCTGTTATAAGTGGTAAGGGAGGCGTCGGAAAGAGCACTGTAACCGTAAATCTCGCTATGGCCTTCGCTATGCATGGCTACGCTAACCGAGTTGGGATTTTAGACGCGGATATACATGGACCGTCCGTGCCGAAAATGCTGGGTTTGAGTGGTCGCAGACTTCAGGCTGGTCCTCCAGGAGTCTTCCCCGTTACGGGACCTCTAGGTGTTAAGGTAGTCTCGATGGATTTTCTCCTACCAACGGAAGAGGCAGCTGTGATATGGCGTGGCCCCTTGAAGATGAGGGCTATAAGACAGTTCCTCTCCGACATCCTTTGGGGACCACTGGACTTCCTCTTCATAGACTTGCCCCCTGGAACGGGTGATGAACCCTTAAGTGTTATGCAACTACTGCCGGAAATGGACGGTGTTGTGATAGTGACTATACCCTCGGAGGTCTCTCAGATCGTCGTGAAGAAAGCCGTGACCTTCGCGAGGCAGTTGAAGATGCCGGTTATAGGCATAGTTGAGAACATGAGCGGCTTTGTCTGCCCTAAATGCGGTGAAAGAACTGACATCTTCAGAACCGGAGGAGGGGAGAAGATCGCTAACGACCTCGAGGTAACATTTCTAGGAAAGATTCCGATAGACCCTAAAATATGTGAAGACTCTGATAGGGGAGTAGCTTTCATAGTTGACCATCCAGACTCGCCTTCTGCGAAAGCCTTCATGGAGATAGTTAAGAAGATAGAGGACTTCATAAAGGAGCGCGAGGGAGGTGACTGAATGAAAGTTTGTGTGTCAGCCGTATCGGATAATCTAGATGCCCAGTTAGATCCACGCTTTGGGCGGTGTCAGTACTTCATAATAGTGAACCCCGAAACCCTGGCTTTTGAGGCTGTTCCTAACGCAGCAAAGGATGCTATAGGCGGTGCGGGTATTCGCGCAGCCCAAATTATAACGGAGAAAGGTGTGGAGGCTGTTATAACAGGGAATGTTGGACCCAACGCCTTCCAGGCTTTGGCTTCTGCTGGAGTGAAGGTTCTAACAGGGTTCTACGGAACCGTTAGAGAGGCTGTCGAGAAGTATAAGCGGGGGGAGTTAAAAGAGGTCGGTTCGCCGACTGTGGGAGGACATTTTGGTATGGGTCGGGGAAGAGCTGGTAGGGGTGGATGGAGGTAACGCTCATGCCTGTGAGGATTGTGATACCCGTAATCGATGAGAGCGGATTAGACGCCATACTCTCAGAGCATTTCGGACGCGCTCCATTCTTCGCCGTCTTCGACATAGACGAGAAGGGAACCATAGTAGACTGTAAGACCATACCAAATACTAGCGAACATTTTGGTGGAACAGGACGTCCACCGGATCGGATCCTCGCTCTAAAACCAAGAGTGTTGATAACCTATGGAATGGGTCCTAGGGCTCTCAGTATATTCCAGAACGCTGGAGTAGCGGTCATGAGAACAAACTCAGCTGTCGTGAGAGACGCGATTAAGGCTTATGTCAACGATGAACTAGAAGAGTTGACGGAGGGCTGCCACCAAGCTCGTCATCATTAAGAGAAGGCGTTTAAGGTGAAAAAACTAAGTAGGGGTGATTCTCAACGATAATCGCAGTCGCAAGTGGTAAGGGCGGAACTGGAAAGACAACTGTTGCAGTGAATTTAGCCCTCTCCTTAGGGGATGTGCAGCTTCTAGACTGTGATGTAGAAGAACCTAATGACCACCTCCTACTCAAACCGAAAATAGTGGAGACGAAGCCTGTATATGCCAAGATTCCCGTAATATCCGAAGAGTTATGTGATCTATGTGGAAAATGCGCTGAGTTTTGCAGGTACAACGCTCTCTTCCTCTCTTCAGAAAAGGTTGTGGTATTCCCGGAGTTATGTCACAGTTGTGGAGGCTGCTCCATAGTATGCCCCAAGAAGGCGATTACGGAGGAGAAACGTGAGATAGGAGTAGTCCGGAAAGGCTTTGTAGACGGCGGGTTGGAGTTTGTTTACGGCGAGTTGAATGTGGGCGAACCCTTACCGGTTCCTGTGATAAGAATGACGAAGAGGGAGATAAATAAGGATAGAATGGTGATAATAGACGCCCCTCCTGGAACGGCGTGTCCAGTTGTCTCATCGGTTTATGGTAGTGACTTCTGTTTGTTAGTAACTGAACCAACACCTTTTGGTCTCCACGACTTGAAGATGACTGTTGAAGTCTTGAAGAAGATGGGGCTCCCCTTAGGCGTTATTGTGAACTTCCAAGGAATCGGCGACAGGAAGGTCTACGATTACTGTAGAGAAGAGGGCATTCCGATTCTCCTCGAGATACCCTTTGATAGAAGAATCGCTGAGTTATATTCCAACGGAGTTCCTTTCGTAGAGGAGATACCGGAATGGAAGGAGAAATTCCGTAGAATACTAGATGAGATAAAGGAGAGAGTTAAACCTTGAAGCAGATAACCATTCTGAGTGGTAAGGGCGGAACTGGAAAGACAACCATCACCGCCTCCTTCGCCGCTCTCTCGAAAAACAAGGTTTTAGCAGACTGCGACGTAGACGCTCCGAACCTCCATCTTCTGTTAAAGCCTAAGGTTATCGAAAAACAAGAGTTTAAAGGGCTTAAGTTGGCTGTCATCGACGAAACAGAATGTATTCAATGTGGGAAATGCGAGGAGAGTTGTCGGTTTGATGCGATAAAGGAGTTCCAGGTGGATCCTATACTCTGTGAGGGATGCGCTGTCTGTGCTTATGTCTGTCCTGTGGAAGCGATAGAGATGATGGAGAGAATCTCTGGATACGCTTTCATCTCAAATACTAGATATGGACTCATGGCACATGCTAGACTGAACCCCGGCGAGGAGAACTCTGGGAAGCTGGTGACGTTGGTGAGGAACAACGCCAAGAGAATAGCTGAGAAAAAAGGTCTTAACTTGATAATAAATGATGGGCCACCGGGGATAGGTTGCCCCGTTATAGCTTCTATTAGCGGCATAGATCTCGGATTAGTTATTGTAGAACCTACCTTATCCGGGATACATGACCTAGAAAGAGCAGTCGGCTTATTAGACCACTTTCAAGTCCAAGCGTTAGTCTGCATAAATAAGTATGACATAAACATGAAGAATACTCTGGAGATCGCCGAATTCTGCAGATCTAGAAACTTGGAACTCGTAGGTAAGATACCTTTCGATCCAGTTGTAACCGAAGCCATGGCACAGGGCGAACCAGTAGTGGCGTATTCTCCAGATAGCACAGCTTCTAAAAGTATAACCGAAGTATGGAAGAGAGTAAACACGTATCTTAACTTGTAGAGGGGAGTTACACGCGTCAACTGTCTATGAACCTGTTCCTTCTTGGCGCTTCAGAAGGTCCCTAGGGATAAATGACATCACACCTCCTAAAAATACACTTTCAACTGTATTTACTATCAACTAGAAAAAAGGAGAAGGTGTGTCTCGGGACTTGAAGTGTTAACCGAGCCTTTATTGGAAGTGGAGAAGGAGTGAGAAAGTGAATTACGCCTTCGATAAGTATGCGAAGCGGTATGACCTGTGGTATGATAAGCCTTTCGGAAAGACCGCGTTTAAGCTGGAAACAGATTGCATAAAAACCCTCTGTAAAGATCTGAGGAGACCCTTCTTGGAGGTGGGCGTTGGGACTGGAAGATTCGCCTTCGCATTGGATATAAAGTACGGAGTGGACAGGTCCATTGGCGTCTTGAAACTTGCGAAAGAGAGGGAAATTGAATGCGTTAGAGGAATGGGGGAAGCACTGCCTTTCATCTCTAACTCCTTCGGAGCAGTCTTCTTGATAGTTACTTTATGTTTCGTAGAGGACCCAAAGGGTGTGCTGGAGGAGGTGGAGAGGGTCCTTATAGATAAAGGTCACCTCATCTTAGGTTTAATATTTAAGGGCAGTCCTTGGGCAATCTTTTATTCTAGAAAAGCCGAGGCGGGGAATGTTTTCTACAAAATGGCGAGGTTCTATACATTTGGAGAGGTGAAGTCTCTTCTGGATGAAACAAACTTTCAGATAGAGGATGTAGCTTCAACAATCTTCCAAGCTCCAACCGAAGAACCTCTCTTATCTGAAGAGCCGAAATTAGGGTACAATAAAGAGGCTGGTTTTGTAGCTATAAAGGCAAAGAAGAAAGGTTAACCACGATTTAAAGCATCTTGTATATTGGATGATCCTTGATTAGGGGTCTTATTCCGAGGGTCCTAGCGTTATATGCGATTATAGCATCTATCATCGCACAGACAGGGAAGATGTCTTTAGCCTTCGCCAGGGAGCCGTAAATCACGAAGTCTGCGCCCATTGATTGGACAAGTGTTGTTGCACCGGCCCTACAGAGCCTCTTTACGTTTCCGTTCCATTTCCTAATTTTATTCCAACGTCCAACAACTCCAACAGGGGCGGTTCCACAAGGAAGCCCAAACTCTTCCTTGGCTAAACGGATACCTCCAGCTCCGCAACCGATACTCGGGACATCTAAGACTGGCATGAAGAGTAGAGGTTTCTTTATACCCGCCTTATAGGCTCCGTCAATTAGCCCCTCCCCCTCCGATGTCCCTCTCAAAATCTGGAGCATCCCTCTTGGATAGGGGTTTCTAGGGTTAAACGCTTGGACGATGGCTGCCTTTAAGCCAGTATCCTGCACCGCCTCTATCTCTTTGTCATTCAGAGTGTAATTGATGGAGTTGTAAACAGCTTTCTCTTGAAGACCCACAGCTCTTACATAATTAGCAGCCTTCACCCTCACAGACATTTCCGGCCCATTTATAAGGAAAGGGCTATCCGTGACGCTGGACACGAAATCTATATACCGTATCAACGCTTCAGGAGTCTCGCCTACAACATCAACCATACACGGAACTCCAGTTCTCTCCGACATCTCTTCCTGAAACTTTATCAAACTCTCAGCTTTCTTCCTATCAAAAACCCCTCTTCTTCGGTTCTTAACTATTTTGTGGCCCATATGGAATAAACTACCGATTAAAACAGTAGGCAACTCTCCAGGTTGTCCGCCGACCTTCACGTTTCCAACTTCAAAGACTTTCTGTTCCCTATTGAACTTGAACAAGGTTAAACCGACCTATTCCGTTGATTA
>CAZOCN010000013.1:0-232 GCA_964578315.1 uncultured Candidatus Bathyarchaeia archaeon | reverse complement strand
ATTAATCCCTATGACTCTCTATGTAGAGTAGACTATTAGGTTTTATCGAAAAACAACAAAAGAGTTGTTTCTAATGAGTTGAAAGGGAGTGTATAGGGTTTTTAATAGTTGAAGGTAATTACTTCGGTTCTTTGAAATTGGGGAAGCTTCTTGAGAAGGTTCAGATAATATTCTCTTAGGCGTTTAATTTCATCCTTAAAAAGTAAATTCCTGTTTCTCTCTATTTTCAAAC
>CAZOCN010000012.1:0-21760 GCA_964578315.1 uncultured Candidatus Bathyarchaeia archaeon | reverse complement strand
TTTCGGCTTCGATATAGTCTATTTTAACTCTAGTTTCACAGAGGGCTCCGCCATGTCTTAGGGCCTCATTCATACTGACATAACTATCAACTAACCCCGCGTATTTTCCAACCAAGGCGATTCTGACTTCATATTTTGGATTAAGAATAGAGTCTGTAATGGCTTTCCATTCCTCCCATCGTGGAGGGTCATCCCTTAACCCAAGCCTCTTCCTTACATACGCGCCCATACCTTGCTCGTCGAGGATTAGTGGAACCATGTAGACCGTTGGTACATTGTAAGAGCAGAACACAGCCTCTTCGGGTATCGTACCGAAGAGAGCTATCTTTCTAACAACTTCCTGAGTCACCATCTTCCTACATCTTGCAATTATTATGTCGGGTTGGATGCCGATGCGGCGGAGTTCGTTAACGCTGTGTTGGAGCGGCTTAGTCTTCATCTCTCCTGTAACATCGAGGATGGGAACGAGGGCAACATGGACATAGAGAGTATTCTCGAAGCCCTCCTCTAACCGCATTTGCCTTATAGCCTCTAGGAAAGGGAGACCCTCTATGTCGCCTACAGTCCCTCCGCATTCTGTGAGAACCACGTCGACTTTTGATCTATCAGCTACAAGGCGAATTCGATGTTTTATCTCATTTGTTACGTGAGGGATTATCTGAACGCATCTGCCGAGGAAGTCTCCCCGTCTTTCCTTTTCGATCACTGTTCGGTAGATTTGTCCCGTGGTTATATTGTTCTCCTTTGGAAGGTCTAGATCTAGAAACCGTTCATACCATCCTAAATCTAGGTCTGTTTCGCCTCCGTCATCTGTAACGTAAACTTCGCCGTGGATGTAGGGGTTCATGGTCCCCGCGTCTACATTCACATAGGGATCTATCTTGATAACTGTGACAGAGTAACCTCTAACCTGGAGCATCTTCCCTATGGAGGAGGTTACGATACCTTTACCCACTGAGCTTAAGACTCCTCCAGTTACAAAGACGAACTTGACCATCTGGAACCCTTCACAACGGGAGATGAATAAACCGAAGTTACATTAAAATGCTTTTTATAAATAAACTCGTAAAGTTCCCCACTGAACATTCTTCATTTTAACTGGTTATTTGAACCTAGATTTCTGATGGAAAATCCCTGAAAGGGGGACTGAAGAGCTTAACGCTGGTTTTTCTCTACGAGTCTCGCTTCATGAATGGAGAGGTATCCACTATCTTCCTTCCAGACCTCTTCTACGCGGATAAGAGAGATCCTCTTCTTGAAGAAGGGAGCGTCTAGAACCAGACTTTCATATTCCCCTCCTTCCCCGACAAGGGATATACCTAACCGCTTATTAAGATCGAGCAGTTCTCTGATGGCGTCTTCGTCCAATCTTCTACCAAGCCAAGACCTACTGAAACCATAGGCGTAAACCCCGACAAAGATAACCTCGAAGCCTTCCCGTAAGAGCTCCTTTAATAGGTTTAAGGGATCTTCTTTCCATAAAGGGAAAACTGCTTTCAGTTCGAGTTCGCTACAGAGAGCTTCTATCTGTGATTTCTGGTAGTTAGATGCTATTGCGCCTGCAACAATGCCTTCTACATCCAAAGTTGAAAGGAGGTCCTTGAGATCTTGAACTTCTTGGTCCTTCAATCCCATAGTCTCAGATTTAACTAGAGGTATTCCAACGGCTTCAGAGAAGAGAGCTGTAAGGCGGATGTTTGGATAATGGAACATCCAACTATCATCACGTTGAGGAATCATCGTAACGAGATACTTCACCCTATGCCCCTCCTTCAGTACGCGGTGCAGTGCTAATGCTGAATCTTTCCCTCCAGATATGAGAACTGCAAAGTCCAAGCGCACACTTCTCCGACTAGACTCCAGAGAAGTATTAATTAGAATAGAAACTCATACACCTTTCGTCTTGTATTACAGCGAATAACAGGTAATAGGACGGGAAGAGAAATCAGAGTTTTCTTTTAGCTTCCTCTATTAGGGAAGACGCTTTCAGTCTCCATTCATCAAACTTTTCCGGCGTCTCCGGGTAATCCATGTAATGCCTCTTCAACTGCTTCATCAAATTTGCAGCAGTCCTCAATTTCATCAAGAAGGCCAATTTCCCAAGACCTCTGAAGACGCGAGTCGCCTTCTCTGTTATATTTAACCGAACGCCTTCACCAACACCCATACTCGCTTTAAGGAGGTCCTCTTCCGTAATCAACCTATGCTCCATACCATAATCTAAATCTTCGTCCCTTAACTTTTGTAGAAAGATGCGGAAAACATCCAAGCCCGCTTGTTTAGCCCCATATTTTAGATTATAATCAACGTTATAGACCCATAAACCTCGCCTACCAACGTCGCCAACCTCCAGAGCCTTGACCACAGTCTTCGCGGCTATCATCCCACCTATCATTGAAGGGCCGATTCCACCGCCATGGATCGGGTTAACTTGGCACGCAGAGTCGCCAACTAGGATTATGCCGTTCCCCACCATCGTATCTAGAGGCCTCCGAGTTGGTACATGACCGCCTCCACCATGCAGAACTGAACCATTAAAAATGGGGTCTCGTAGGACTTTGTTGTAAAGTTGAGTTTTAGGGTTTGGGTACCCATCGGCCAAAACTACGCCTAAGCCTACGTTGAGTTTATTGTCGCCCTCTGGGAAAGCCCACACGTATCCTCCTGGAGCCGTCTCTAGATTGAGGTAAATTCGGAGGTAGTTTGGGTTTTCAAGTTGTCTTTCTAATTCCCTTATCTCCCGATAACAGATGATGACGTCTTCCTTTGAGACCTCATTCTGGATTCCCATCTCTTGAGGAAGCTTCCTCCTTAGAACGGCGTTGTATCCGCTCGCGTCGATTATAACTTTCCCGTGAAACTTTACTTTTCCACCATCCTTTAGAGCGGATATGCCGACTACGAAGCCGTCTTTTATAATCGGCTCGAGAACCTGCGTGGAATCCTCTAGTATTACTCCGGAGTTAACAGCCATATTAAGTAATCTTTGACCGAACAAGTAACGGTTTATTATGTAACCGTAAATGCCTTCTCCACGGAAGCGCATCTTTACCTTCTTGTTTGGAGAGTATATATCGACGCCTTCAACCCTTCTCTCTAACTCTTCCCCCTTCGGCGGATCCAAACCAACCTCATCGAAGTGATGCCTACCGATGGCGTCACCACAAACCTTCCTGCCTATCTTATCACTCTTCTTTCGGTCTATAAGGCAGACCTTTAATCCAGCCTCAGCTGCATGACGGGCAAAAGTGCACCCTGCAGTTCCGGCGCCTACTACGATAACATCATACTTCATCAAGGTTTATTCCTCCCATCAGTGGAAGCGCCAATTCCTATTCAGAATATAACTCAAATAACATTTACCGTAATTCAAGAGGAAAAAATTTAACCTTAACAGCCATTATAGGTTGGTTTCTCTTAAGACTAAAGCGCTGGACAGCTTAAATGTTAAATTTGCATTCTATACCTTTATGGATTTGGTGTGCTGAAAGTTGGAGATGGAAGGAGTAGCATACGTGAATGGGAAATACTTCAAGGCAAACGAGGCGAAAATATCCATATTCGATCAAGGTTTCATATTCGGGGACGGTATCTATGACACTCTAGTCGTCAGGAATGGGTATATATTCAAACTGGACAAGCATATAGACCGACTATATAGATCAGCGAAGGCGGTGAAGATCACTCCACCCCTTGACAAGGAAGAGTTGAAGAAGATCGTAATTGAGACTGTCCGGAGAAGTGGACTCCGCGACGCCTATTTGAAGTGTATTATCACTAGGGGGATTGGAAGGAAGCCTGTTCTAGGTAAAGGAGAAACCATAAAGCCCACCGTCGTAGTCTTCGCGGTTCCTCCAGTCTCTGTAGTAGACGAAGAGAAGATAGAGAAGGGAGCTAAACTGGTTTCTACTACTATAAAGAGGACGCATCCAGAGAGCATAGATCCAAGAGTGAAATCCCTGAATTACCTGCCCAACATGTTGATGAGACGTGAGGCCGTGGAGTTGGGGGCTGATGAGTCCATAACATACGATTATAGCGGGTATGTTGCCGAAGGTGGTGCTGAGAACCTCTTCATAGTGAGAGGGAGAACTCTACTGACTCCCGCTAGGGGAATTCTGGAAGGGATAACGAGGGAGACTGTGATGGAGATGGCGAGGGATGAAGGCTACGAAGTCAGGGAAACCGACTTAACAAAGTATGATCTTTACACTGCCGATGAGGTCTTCCTCTGCAGCACCGCAGGAGGAATCTTCCCGGTGACAGAGATTGACGGAAGAAAAATAGGAGACGGCAGAGTAGGACCTGTCACTAAACTTATGATAGAGAAGTATGAGAAGTTATTAACCGAGGGAACCCACGGCACGAAAGTGTTCTAAACTCGACCGAGAATTTTTCCAACTCGAAAGTGAAATCTCAACAAATTCTCTTTTTATTGAAGGACTCTTTAAGGCGGAGGTCTTGCACCGAGGGTTAAGTTTACCTCCATCCTAGTCTTATCGCGGATTATAGTTAGGGTTATGGTGTCGCCGACACTTTTCTCCATCTCCGTGTAAGTAACCAAGTCTTCAAACCTCCGGACTGGGTGGTCATCGACTCCCACTATCACGTCGCCGTCTCTGAGACCCGCCTTATCCGCTGGGCTTCCCCCAACAACCTCCTTTATTAGTAATCCGGTTGATTCGTTTAGACCCATCTCATTGGCTATCTCTGGAGTCACATCAGTCCCTACGATTCCTACCCATGGGTGATCGTAGTGACCCTTCTCTATCAGAGACGGAACTACCCTCTTCATTAGATCGGAGGATACGGCGAATCCGATGCCTGTGAAAGAGCCAGTAGTAGAGGCTATGGCAGTATTGACGCCGACGACTTCTCCGTAGATATTCAGAAGAGGACCTCCTGAGTTACCGGGGTTTATTGCGGCGTCTGTTTGGATTACGTTAATTATCCTGTAACCACCCGGGGCTTCTAGGGTCCTCCCAAGCTGGCTCACTATACCTGAGGTTATAGTACCGCTTAAACCGAAGGGGTTACCTACCGCGAAAACTGGTTCTCCTACCCTCAAGGCGGAGGAGTTGCCTATAGGTAGGGGTTTCAACATCTCACTTGGCAAGTCCACTTTAATGACTGCAAGGTCACTATAGGGGTCTCTTCCAACTACAAAGGCTTTGGTTACTGTGCCGTTCATGAACATTACAGTCAATGAATTCGGGTCTACGGCGTCTTCCACCACATGATTGTTAGTCACTATATAACCTTCCACGTTATATACGAAACCTGAACCCTGTGCAACTCCGCCTCCTAAAACTTCTAAGGTTATCAGAACAACAGAGGGCTCTGCAATTTTGTAGATTTTAGCTCCTATCAGGGCTATACTTTCATTCGCGTACTGCGGCGTCATGTTCCCTAACATTGAACGCATAATGTTAAGTTCCGATTCCAAATTTGCCTGTAGAGTCTCAAATTTTGTCTCTAAACGGGAATTCTGCACTTCCAGATTTTCAAGTTCCTTCTCTAAAGTAGCATTGTGTAGTCGGAGGTCGAAGTATAGGGCTAAAAGGGAAGATGTGATGATCACAAGGATTAGAATTAGCGATAGGCTAGCATAATACCAACGTTTTGAAGAACCTTCCTCCAAAGAAGAGGCACCTCCAGTCTTGTAAAGAGCAGAATTGAGGAGGATTTAAGTATTACTTTCAAGAGTGAAAGAGGCTATTTCGTTGAGGTTTTATCCAGAAATTGTTATTGCCGGTTTCAGCTGTTTAACCCCTCTTACAGTTAAGGCTTTAGCGAGATTCTGTATCTTTCTAGCCTCACCTGTAACTGCGATTATCTCTAAACAATTATTTTTGTCAAGATGGATATGCATAGAAGATTTCACTATATCCTCATAGTGGTGCTGTATATCAGTCAACTCTTCAGACAGACCCTTAACGTTATGGTCGAAGATTAGGACTAAGGCTCCGCAAACGATACCCCGCTCTTCACTCATCCATTTTGACTCCGCAATTAAACTACGCAAAGCAGCCCTAATCGCCTTAGATCTATCATCAAAGCCGAGCTTCTTTGCGGTTTCTTCAAACTCTATGAGGAGATCTTGAGGGAGGGAGATACTGATTCTGATGAAATTCTTCTCAGACATAGACCTACGCGGCTCCCATACATCCTGTGGATGCTACTGGATAATAAAGTTTTAATACTTTAGTATTATTAATATTGGGAAAAGTAATACTTGGAGGGTTTGGATGGCTAAGTTTACAAGCAGAGACATAGCCGCTATCGCAATATGCGGCGCCCTCTGGGCAGTATTAGGTGCGACAATAGGACCTATATTCTGGAGTTTAACGCATCTACCCTTCTTATGTGATATGATAGGGGCTACTGTGTTAATTTTGGCTCTCTGGTGGATTAGAAAGTTGGGAGCTATAACGGCAACGGGTATAATCGCAACGATTCTCACCTTAATAATCAGACCGCAGTCTGTTCATTTCTTAGGCTTCACAGCAGCCAGCGTAGTCTTCGACATTCTAGCCAGGGGCGTAGGCTACAGGAATTCCTTAGATCGCCCCTTAATGAGTACCGCAAGTTTAATACTCATCTCTATGATCTCCACAGCTACTGCCGGTGTTATAATTGGACTCTTATTCATGAGGCCTACGATGCTCGTTATGATTGGAGGGTTATACGTGTTCTCTGGACTTCATGCGATAGGAGGGTTAATAGGTAGCGTAATCGGAGTAGCGCTCATAAGAGCGCTTTCAACCCGTATAGTGTTACCTCATACTGAAAAAAATGTTTCGAGTACGGAGCGTGTTTGAGGTTGTTGAGTGCGACTTCTGAGTTACTGAAAAAAGCCGTCGAGATGCATGGACATTTGGGACCTTTCCTAGTTATCGGTTTGAGAATGAGCCTCCTCGCGGAGAAACTTCTCTCTGGAAAACCGGATAAATGTAAAGCCATGGTTATACAGCGTAAACCCTTCTTCTGCTCTGTAGACGGAATGAAAGCCGTTGTTGGAGTTGAAAGAATAAAAATTTCAGGTGGAAAGGGCATATCCGCTATCTTCGGCAGAGAAAATAACGAAGTCCAGATCGAGGTTAAAGAATCTGTACTAAAGAGGTATGGTCCTGTACCATGGGAGAAATGTGAAGAAGAAGCCAGAGAAGTTCTAAGGAGCTCAGACGAAGAGTTATTCACTTGGATAGCTCATAGTGGGCGTTAGTCTTTCAAGTTTTTGGACCTTTAGAAGTCCACTCCGGAGCTTCAGCCTCTATCACTACGTCTGCCCGTGGTAGATAAGGTTTCACATCTATTATTGGAGAACCCTCAAAGGCGTCTAGACCCACCACAAATAGAGTGCAACCTTTAATCTCATCGATCTTAACAACGCAGAGACCTATAGGGTTCGGTCTACTCGGACTTCTAGTCGCAAACACACCAACCTTTAATGTGAGAGTATGTCTCCTAGGAGTAACCTTCAGAGTCCTCCTATTCTTCTCGTCATCTCTTTGATGGAGCCAGTATAGGACTATTGCATGGGAAAACTGTTCCAATCCTTCGAGGCCTTCACAGAATTCTGGATAAATCTTTATCTCGGATACTTCTCCAGACCGAATAACTTCCCCTATGAAGTAAACTTCGCCTTTACGTACCAAAGCTATCTACGCCCAACGGAGATTATGAGGTTTGATCTAAAAACTTTAACCAAAAAAGATGGAAACGGAAGAGGAGGTAAACTTATTTTCTGGTCTTGAGGATTATTAGGAAACCTAAGGTAGTTCCCTATGTGGCAATTGATCCACAACGGCGTAATAATCCCTGAAAAGTATAAGGCTAAAGGTTTCCACATTCTATTCAAAGGCAGAAGGATAGATTTAACTCCTAAACAGGAAGAGATGGCTGTAGCGTGGGTTAGGAAACTCGGGACTCCTTACGCCAAAGACCGGAGATTCACGAGGAACTTTTTCAAAGACTTCAAAAAGGCGCTAGGCATAAAGGGCAGAGTCTCCCCAGAAGACTTCGATTTCACAGTCATAGAACACTATTTAGAGGAAGAGAAGGAGAATAAAGCTAACCTTTCGAGGGAGGAACGAAAGCTTAGGGCGAAGTTACGGAGGGTTATAAGAGAAGCTAGGAAGGAACGTTATGGTTACGCCGTTGTTGATGGTAAAAGAGTAGAAATCAGCAACTACACCGTGGAGCCTTCATCAATATTTATGGGAAGAGGTAAACACCCTCTCAGAGGACGCTGGAAAGAAGGGCCTTCACAGGAAGATATAATACTCAATCTTTCACCAGACGCGCCTAGGCCCGCAGGTAATTGGAAAGAAATTGTTTGGCAACCCGATTCGCTGTGGATTGCAAAGTGGAGAGATAAGCTAAGGGGAAAGATGAAACATGTTTGGCTCTCAGACACCTTCAGAGTCAAGCAACTCCGGGAGATAGAGAAGTACAATAAGGCTAGGGAGCTGGAGAATTACATAGAAAAAGTCAGAGAGCACATAAAGAGGAACCTCCACTCTGAAGATTTAACTCGGAGAAAGATCGCGACTGTCTGTTTCCTTATAGACGAATTAAAAATGCGAGTGGGTGACGAAAAGGATAAGGATGAGGCTGACACTGTGGGAGCTACAACCCTAAGACCGGAACATGTGAAGATTGGGTCTGATGGATTTGTCATTTTCAACTTTCTAGGTAAGGATTCCGTGAAATGGAAGAAGAAGGTTAAGCTTCCGGATATCGTGATAAATAATCTCCGAGAGTTCGCTTCAGAGGCGAAGTCGCCTATCTTCAGCGGTATAGAATCGAAGGACGTGAATTCCTTTTTGAGCGAAGTCATGCCAGGATTAACAGCTAAGGTCTTCAGAACTTACCACGCAACTAGAGTCGTGAAAGCATATCTTTCAAAAGCAAAGATTTCCAGAGACGATGATTTATTGAAGAAGCATGTGGCGGTTATGGCGAACCTCGAGGCCGCGAAGATCTGCAATCACAAGCGGAAGATACCTAAAAACTGGAGCAAATCCTTAGAGAAGAAGAAGGAACGGCTGAAGAAGTATAAAAATCAGAAGAGGATTACGAAAAAAACTAGAGAACGTATGAGGAAGCTCCGACTTCGAATTAGAGAACAAAGAGCAACTAGAGATTTTAATCTAAGGACTTCCTTGAAGAGTTACATAGATCCTAGGGTTTATTATGAATGGTTCCTCAAAGTAGACTTCAACTGGAGAAAGTTCTATCCTAAGGCTCTTCAGAGGAAGTTCTCTTGGATCGAAGAAGAAACTGCAGAAAGACTTGGCAAAAAATAGTTGGATAGTCATGAAAGACCATATTGAGGGGGTTCTATCAGTAGAGACTTTCCTCTCCGGCTTCTGAAAAATCGAGAGTCTCCACGTCCTCTGAGGGGACAGTCTCCTCCGCCGTCTCTGTTACGATGTCAACTTCTTCTGTTGGAGTACTCTCTTCGAAAACCGTCTCCTCCACAGTCTCTACGTCCGTCTCAGAAGTAACGGTCTCGACTGACTTCTCCTCAACAGTCTCAGTTGTCTCCGTTTCAACAGGAGCGGACTCAGAAATTTCCTCCTCCGGTTTATCTTCACCTTCAACCGCGTAATCTTCAGGTATCACGCTTATCAGGGATCTTCGTATATTCGTCAATTCGCGTATGGTGTTCTCTATCGCTGAGGTTAAGAGTTTACTCTCTTGATCAAAGAAAGGCGATGCAATCTCTCCCGCAATATGCTTAAGTTCTAACTGTGCAAGCGCCATCTCAAGCTCCTTCTTTCGCTCCTCAAGCTCCTGCAATTTCGCGGTCATCGCATCTATGAGAACCTTTTGTTTACTTTCAGCCTCTGCGATACTCTTCTCCAAATCTTTTAGAATATAGTCGTAGGTAAACTTTGAGATAGTTCCCCTGTTCAATAGTTCATCCAAGTGTGCTTTCTTCTTCTTTAATGTTTCAAGTTCTCTCTCAGCCATTTGAGATGAAAACACGGCATATAATTCAAAGGATGACATCAAATTCACCAAAGAATCTGACAATATTCATTAGAAATAACCATTGTTAATATGAGTGCATATCTCCACCTATAGAAGCTAAAACTTTAAAAAAGAAAAATTTCGCGAGAAGTTGCATAAACAAGTTTAAATTCAAATAAAAAATGATTGAAATTTAATTTTTTATAACCAAAAAAATTGGCAGTCTTCGATTTAAAGTTAAAAAACAGAGTCTACCAGTCTTCGTTTTTGCCATAAATAGGAGTAATAGAAACTTTAGTTGTTATAAAATAGCAATATTCCTATATTCTGAGGCGTTACGTGCATAACATAAATGAAATAATAATTCTCTGGCAGATGTGAAGTGGGGGATATAGTTGGGTAAGGGATCTATCTCAAGATGGAGGGGAAACGTTAGGGAAGGTTTCCAGGGAGTTAGGAGCATAAATGAGTTGCAAATCGGAAGTTTAGATAATTTGAACTATGACCTAAAAAGAAGCTTCATGGATGCAGATGAAGAGACTAAGCGAATACTAAGAGAAGCCCGGAGAGTGGCTGCTGCTAAAAAGAAGTGATGCCAAAGAAAAACTGTGGCCTAAAGGGAACAGCATTTCAAGTTTAGGTTCTAGACTACTTTTATTCATGAACCCTTATAGGGATCTACCTTTTACAGAGTATAAAGGATGGGGCGTTGCCGTTATTATTCGATGGCTTAAGAGTCATCGTCTGTATAGGATTCTTACTCTGGGCATCTTACCACGATTACATGTCAAGAGAGGTCCCTAATAGGGTATGGAAACTCTTTCTCCCAGTAGCTATCATATTCTGTATATTTGACTTATATTACGAAAGTTTCATTTTCTCATATATCACTCAAGTAGGGGTCTCAGTCGCGATATCAGTTGTGGTCTTCATCCTCATCTTCTATTTAGGATTCTACGGAGGAGCAGATGCAAAAGCGTTGATTTGTCTATCCATAGCTATTCCACTAAGTCCTCAGTTGGGGGTTTTTCCGTTATGGGGAAACCTACCGCTTTTTCCGTTATCTATTCTGAACAACACCTTAGTCTTATCTATCGCTACCTTTCCTTACGCTTTGATCTCTAATACGCTATGGAAGGTTAGGAGTAAAGAACCTTTATTCAAAGGATTAGAGTCTGAACCTCTTCGAAGGAAACTCTTCGCTTTATTATTCTGTGTGAGAAGGAGGAAATCGGAGCTTAAAACATACGACACTATAGCGGAGAGAATTGAAACCATAGAAGGGAACAGAATAAGGAAAATCAAAGTTTCTTGGAGAGTCACGGAGGAAGGGGATGAAGAAATAGACTTCGAAAGTCTCCCAGAGAGCGTATTCGTGGATTTCTCCCTTCCCATGCTACTATTTATAACTGCAGGTTTCATAGTTTCCCTAATAGTGGGAGACTTAATCTTCTGGGTTGTAGGTAAAATCTTCTTCACTCCACTAGTTTAGAAGCCAATTATACGCAGTATATTGAAAACCTAAAGGAGAACCTCCTCGCCTAAGCCAAATATGTGAAAGTTATCCAGCACCAGCTCCATCCACGACCTCTACAACTCTGGAGGTGTACATGAGAGAAAATCTTTGTATGTTACATATTATAGAGACAAGAATATTAAAGCTCTCAACGGTCAATTTTAAATTCTGAATTCAAGTAAATTTCTAGGTTTGAAGCAATGTTTAGACTGTTATTTGACCGCAAGGGAGTCAGTCCGATAATATCCGCCTTATTATTGATAGTAATCACCGTAGCCGCCTTTGGGAGCCTGTACGCCGTAACCCTGAACTGGATTGGAAATCAAAGAAACACTACTGTAAAGACTATGAGAGAAGATGTCATTTTTGAAGATGTCTGGTTCCGCACCCTCAACGGTTCCAGAAGCTTAGTCTCTATATACCTCTGGAATGCTGGTGACGTGGACGTTACAATAAACTCTGATGTTCTAGTGGGGGGAGACCCTTACACAACGGAGCCTTTACCTTTACAACTTTTGCCCCGACAAGGCGGATGTTTGAATGTAACCGTGGAGTGGATTCCAAACAGAACCTACAAGATTACTGTTTTAACACTTCGTGGAGGCGTTTTTACAGTATATGCTTTCCCGAATTAGAAGAGGGAGACGCGGACAAGCGGCTATCTTCGGCGCACTCTTCTTCTTAATGATAGCCTTCTTACTCGTCAACTTTCTCTTTGAGATTCACCGTGTACAGACCTCAGTGAGCAAGTTAAATTTAGAACGGGAGAAAGAAGAGTTAGAGATCACAGATGTAATCCCAGGGGAAATTGAGACACAACAGAAAAATAGAGAAAACCCTGACGGGATAACCGTTACCCTCGGGTCTACAAAAGACGGTGTTTTCTCTTCGGGGATAATAGCTGAGCATGATGTAGCAGAATACTATTTGATAAGTAATATGAATTTTACAGGGAGTTCCGAAGGATGGGTCTTTACGAGGGCGTACTCCGGGAGCCACCTTAATTCTATGGAAGCGGAGGGACATTATACCACTGAAGCGGTTGGGTCTCCTTCTGGAGCCGGTTCGCTCTGCACATGCTTCCTAGGCAATCCTCAAGAGGGAAACGTTATACGCGCTGTGATGAACTGGACTACCCATTTCTACGTGGGCTCTGAACTAGCGGAGGGAGTTAATTCTACTCTACTTAGCATAGGTAGCAGGTCCATGGTTTTCCACGGAGTTGCAGAGAATGCAACAGTCAAAGTTTTACTAAACAATAGCATTCTTTGGAGCAGATCCGTAGGAGGGGTAGACTACGATTGGATAGAAGACACCAGGGACATTAGTTACTCCTGGTCTGAGGGGTGGTACGAGTTTGTTGTGATGGTTCAAGTGGGTCTTGTCCACTCAGAAGAAGCGCTTCCCATGTTTAGGTTATACTTGGACGATATTGGCATAACCCTTAAGAAAAACGCCTATGTAACAGAATGGAGCGCCCTTTTTGACTTGAACTTGGAGAGAACATGCTGTAAAAGAGGATCTTTGACTCTCGCAACTGAGTATCGTCTGGAGGCTCCGGTCCTCCAATGGGTGTATGTGAGAGATTTCACCCGTAGTGCCTGGGTTCTCCTTGGAACCTCCAGATTGTCGATTAATCCTACAACAGTCAGATACAGCCTTTCATCTGACCATATAGGGTGCTACTTATCCAGTTCTGGAGAAGTTGAAGTTCGGATTTACAGCGTCAGCGAGGAAAATTTCACTTGTAAAGCAGAGTTCATTTCTCTTGAAGCTGTTTCTCAAGGTTTAGAGGCACAGAATAAGGCGGTTATTCTCTTAAGAAATTTAGGCTCACTTGGCATTCGCATTGTAAGTGTATGGATCATCTGTCCTACGGAGCATCGGAGAATAGCTGTCGACTTGTATTTAGCTCCGGAGTCTACTGGAAGTCTCACAGTGAATCAACCGTTACATACAGACGTGTATACTCTTAAGGTGGTGACGGAGAGAGGGAATATTCTCGTATATAATGTTGAAGGATGGAAGACTCAAATGTGCTTTGAGGAGGAAACGCCTCTTTGGTTGAATTTTTAGCTTCTCGAAGTAACGTTATCAGAGTATACAAAGTTAAGGAGCCCTTCGGCTATGTCGTCATTAAAGAAGATCCAGTTAACCATGAATTTCAGTATAAGGTGATCGAGCCCAAACTGGACGCTGAAGAGAGCAGATGGCTCACTATGATTAAGAGTATTCTAATCGAAACCTTGGATGCGACGCTATCTGAACTCGGCTCTGAAGAGAAGGCCGTGGAATATTTACGCGGGAAGGTAGAGGAGATAGCAAAGGACTTCGATCTCCAATTAGACGGTTACACGCTGAGAAAACTTCTCTATTACATTATCCGGGACTATATAGGTTATGGCAAGATCGATATCATAATGAGAGACCCGGAGATTGAGGATGTGAGTTGTTCAGGGGCTAATATTCCAGTTTTTGTTTGGCATAAAGAGTACGAGTCGATGTCAACCAATATCGCCTTCACCTCTGAGGAGGAACTGGATTCCTTCGTCATAAGACTCGCTTATAGGGCTGGCAGAATGATCTCTATGGCGCAGCCGATGCTGGACGCCACTCTACCCAATGGTAGTAGAATTCAGATAACCCTTGGAAAGGTTGTTACTAAGCGTGGCTCTACCTTCAGTATCCGGAAGTTTAGGGAGGACCCCTTCACCATCGTCGATCTCATAAAGTATAATACGTTATCGAGTGAAATGGCAGCTTTCTTCTGGTACCTCATAGAGAACAAACACAATATATTTGTAAGTGGCGCCACAGCTTCCGGGAAAACCACCCTCCTAAATTGCCTCTCCAACTTTATAAAACCAGAATCGAAGATCGTCACTATAGAGGACACCCAGGAGCTGCAGCTTTATCATCAGAACTGGATACGTTCAGTGAGCAGGTCAGGCTCTCGAGACTCCGCTGAGATATCCCTCTTTGACCTCTTGAAAGCCGCCCTACGACAGAGACCCGAATACATGATAGTTGGAGAAGTTCGAGGAAAAGAGGCCTACACCCTCTTTCAGGCTATGGCTACTGGACATCTGAGCCTCTCTACAATCCATGCGAACTCAGTTTCAGCTGTCATCCACCGTCTAGAAACAGAACCTATGAATATCCCGCGGTCGTTGATAGCTGGATTGGACATTATAACTGTTCAAGCCAGATTGGAGAAGACAGGTAAGCCTATAAGAAGGACTGTAACAACGGCGGAGATAGTAGGGATGGACTCTTCCACTAACGAGATCGTAACCCATCAACTCTTCAAATGGAACCCAGAGGACGACGCATACACGTACTCTGGTCGGAGCTACATCCTAGAAAAGTTGGCGGAGAGGCTGAAAAAGCCACTAGCAGAGTTGAATAGAGAGATACTGAAGCGAAAGGTTGTATTGGAATGGATGGTGAAGAAGAACCTACGGAAATTTACAGACGTTAGTAAAGTTATCAGGAGGTTCTACTCTGATCCTGAAGGAACATACAGAGAAGCCTCCTTAATGTTAGTGGAGAAGAGGACATGAAACTCTACAGTAAACTCCACTTGGTGGGATACCGTGTCCTTAAAGATAAACCGGTGAGGCTATTTCCAGTCTTTGGAAGATTCAGAACTAAACTACTAAGAGCTGGGATACGGGTGAGCTGCGTTGTTTACGTGAGCGCTATGTTCTTCTGGTCTCTAATTACCGCTTCCATAATAAGCGTCCTTGCTGTAGGTATCCTCTACATCTCCAACCGCAACTTGTACATTCTGTATGGAGCACTGACGGGACTGATTTGCGGTGGTTCCATCTTCGCTTTATTCCTCCTTTATCCAGCGTATAGGGAGGTTTCTTGGAGGACACGAATAGACAGAAACTTGGTTTATCTAACGAATTATCTAGCTATGCTCTCCAGCGCTGGAGCCACCATCGGGGATATGTTCCTTTCCTTGGCGAAGATAGATGACTTTTACGGCGTTAGGAGAAGCGCGAGGTCGGTGATTCGAGACGTTGAGCTTTTAGGCCATGATATAATAACCGCCTTGAATGAGGAGAGTAAACGCTCTCCCTCGAGGAAGTATACGACTCTACTTCAGGGCTTAATAGCCACCGTTAGGGTTGGAGGAGACCTTAAGGCGTACCTTTCCACTATGTCCAGGGAGTTTATGGGGTATAGAAGGAGAAGATTAGAGAAGATAGTTGGCAACTTAGACTTAGCCGGGGAACTCTTCGTCACAGCCTTGATTGCCTTCCCGGTGATAATAGTGACTATGCTTGCTGTTATGAGCCTCTTCGGAAGCCAGTTGGGAGGAGGCTTCTCCACGATAGAAGCCATGTTCATCACAGTATACCTCATAGTTCCGTTGATGGGAATAGGTATACTGGCATTCATCAACGCCATAATGTCTGGTTGGTGAAAGAAGCAAATGGCAGTAGAGAGAAAGGCGAAGGTTCTCCCTAATAGACTGAGGCTAATTCTATACGGACTCTCTGCAATTCTAGGCGTATCAATAATCGTTTACGGCTACATAACGTATTTCCCGAAGTTTATGGCGCATATAATAGCGACTATAGGAATAGTGACAGCCCTTATCACTCCAGCAACATTTATCCACTTGGACAATAGGCGGAGAGATAGAATAGATATCATGTTACCGAGGCTTATGGACGACATAGTTGAGAGTCAAGAGGCGGGTATGACGCTTATACAAGCATTAGAAGAGTCTTCTAAGAGGAGCTACGGACCCATAACTGAGGAGCTGAGACAACTTGTTGCCCGGGTGAGTTGGGGAGTCCCCTTAGAGAGCGCCTTCAAGTTTTTCTCTGAACGCATTGGAACGCGCCTTTCGAAGCAAGTAACTGTTCTGATTCTCGAGGCTCTACGTTTAGGCGGTGACGTAAGGGCTACTGTGAAGTCTACAGCTGATTTTGTGAGAGAAATATTAGCTGTGAAGGCAGAAAGGGAGTCAAAGCTACGCCCATACGTAATAGTAGTATATGTCTGCTCCTTAATCTTCATTGCCATAGTCGTAATCATCTACCAGAACTTTCTTGTCTCCCTATTTAGCGATGTCGCCGGATCGAGTACGTTAGGGCTCTCGATAACCCTAGAAGAGTATAAGGTAATCCTCTTCGATTTAGCGATGATTGAAGCCTTCTTCGGAGGGTTGGTCGCCGGAAAACTCAGTAAAGGTTCGGTTCTGGTTGGTTTGAAACATGTAGTTATACTTCTAATCGCATCCTCTCTTATTCTCTCCCTATTCTTAGTAGATACCACGCCGCCAACAGTTCAAATGGTAGGGATTCTTCCGGAAAAACCGATAAGAGAGCAGCCGGTAACGATTCTAGTTCAGGTCTCCGATCCATTTCCAAGCTCTGGAGTGAAAAACGTCACTATATACTACACAGTTGACTACTGGGAGACTACTGAGACTTTGATGATGGCTTATGACACTACTAGGGGGTTATGGTGGTGCCAACTTTTCCCTTCAGAGAACGCTGAAAGGTTACAATTCTACATAGTTGCATTTGACAATGACGGAAACACAGCTTTAGAGGATAAGAAAGGAAAGTATTTTGAATTATGTTTCTCATAGATAACTACCTTTCTGTCGAAAGACAATTATGGAATAAAGGACTCTAAAAGAGTGTTGAGGGAGAGTGTTATAGAGGCTTGTTTAAAGTTACCATTTCGGATGCCAAATCTTTGAGGGATATAATTACGGCTGTAGCTACACTAGTTGATGAAGCAACCTTTGAGGTCGATGAAAACGGAATAAAACTTAGAGAGATGGATCCATCCAGAGTAGCTATGATCGACTTTTACTGGCCCAAAAGCGCCTTTGAAGAGTATATCTGCACTGAGCCAACTAAATTATGCTTGAATATAACGGAGTTTCTTAAACTCATTAAAAGAGCTGGGAAGAGCGACGCTGTTGAGCTCTCATTAGATGAGGAAGCTGGAAGACTTAACATCACGATAAGAGGTTCCTACACGAGAACCTTTAATATGCCTTTGTTAGAAGCTATGGAAGAGGAGGTCCCGACGCCGCGGATAATCTTCAACGCTAAGGCGCAGGTAACAACTTCTGGAATACGGCAAGCTATTGATGATGCGTCTCTTGTCAGCGACCACGTCAGAATCGAAGCCAACGAAGAGAGTCTCATCCTCCGAGCGACAGGTGAGTTGATGGGCGCTGTAATAGAGTTGAAGAAGGGGAGCGACGCCCTCATCAGCCTCGAAGTTAAGGAGGACTCCAAGGCAACCTTCAGTCTCAGCTATCTAGCGGAGATCATAAGAGCGGCATCGGCGACTTCCGAGATAGCAACCTTGGAGTTCTCAACGGATATGCCGATCCGGATAGACTTCAAACAACCCAACGAAGGGAGCTTAATCTATTATCTCGCGCCTCGTATAGAAGGGGATTAAAAGAGATTGACCCCCATTCAGGGAGGGATAACGAAGTAATCACAATCACCGATTACGCCAAATATCCCTTTCTAGAAGGCGCTGGGAGGTATGTTAGAAGTTTAGGTTATCCCTTCTTCAGAGACTCCGAAGATTACGATGTTGATCTAGGCCTCGACTTAACCAGCCTTATGAGACCCGAGTATGAGGGTATATTGAAGAGGGCGGAGAGAAGGATAAGGAAGGCTCTTGAAGGAGGATACTCAGCAAGAGACCTTTCATGGAAGGACAAAGAATACGCGGAAGTTGAAGACGAGATCATCTCTTTCCCAGTCGCAGTTCTAATGATCTCTGCAATTGAGGAGGACTCCGCCAAGAGACTCTTCGTCGAATCCGAAGCAAAAAGAATGTCGAGTTTCCTGAAAGAGGAAAGCCGAGAGAAGCTTATTGAGATCTCTAAGAGTTTCCAATGGGACATGAAGGAGGACAGGACCCGTCTAAGATTACACTTCACGGATTATCTGAGGAATACATCTCACTTGAGGGACAGGAAATGGAAGCTGGTTAATAGGCTGATGGAGGGAGGCAGAATTCTCATAACTCAACAGGAGGCAGCTCGCCTTATGGAGGAAGAAGCTAGGAGGTATGTGGAGAAACTCCTCGACAGGAGAGTGGAGGTGGCGTTACCAGAGGACTTGACTAAGAGAATTAAGAAGTGGAGGCAAGCCTTCCTAGAGAAGAAGGGAGAGACAGATTTCGGAATGGTTCCGAAGGAAGTGAAGATCTCCGCCTTTCCACCTTGCATAAAACGTCTTTACGAAGCCACTAAGGCTGGGCGTAGAATGTCTCATATTGGACGTTTCACTCTAACCTCTTTCCTTCTGAATGTGGGGTTCACCCCTGAAGAAGTGGTCAACCTCTTCCATCCCCTCTCCGACTTCAGCGAGAGAATGACCCGTTATCAAGTGGAGCATATAGCCGGAGATAGAGGCTCCAGAACAAAGTATTTAAGTCCGAGTTGCAAGACGCTTAAGACCCACGGCATCTGCGTGAATCCAGATGAACTATGTAAGAGAGTTAGACATCCCTTAGCATATTATAAGCGGAGACACCCACGAATAACAGCGAAGACGTGATGAAAGTTATAATTATAGCCTAAACCCTACTTAAATAATGAAGAATAAAAGGCGGCCCCCGTGAAGTGAACTTGTCCAAAACTGAAAAGCTTCGAGTAGACTCTCTGAGTTTTATTCAAGATAAGTTCCGAGAGTATTACAGAGAGAACTTCAGTAATGTAGAGTTACCTCCAGAGTTCGAGAAGAGAGAGTTCGGTTTCTTCTTGGTCCGGGAGAAGATTATGATCAGACACCTCGGATTCAGGAGAGCTAAGGAGTTGAAGGACTTCCTCGTGGATAGAGCCCCCTCCCACGTCTACTACTCTATAGCTTACTATGAGAGGCCGGAGGAGGATATGGACAGAAAGGGGTGGTTGGGAGCGGATATACTATTTGACATAGATGCGGATCATATCCCAACTCCCTGTGATAAGAGCCATGACACTTGGACCTGCAGGAACTGTGGGTTGACTCAACGTGGAAAGGCGCCTGAAGCCTGTCCTAACTGTGGAGGGAACAAGTTTGAAGAGAGGACTTGGCCCTGTGAGGTATGTTTGGAGGCTGCTAAGAGGGAGACCATGAAACTCATAGATATTCTCACGGAAGATTTCGGCTTCTCAACAGATGAATTGAAGATTCGTTTTTCAGGACAGAGAGGATATCACCTTCATGTAGAAAGCGATGTAATCCGTTCGCTAGATAGCATGGCACGTAAAGAGATAGTAGATTACCTTGTAGGCATAGGTTTAGACCCTGAACTCCACGGTCTATATGAACAGAAGGGAGACCATAGAGTGGTGGGGCCGGATTTAGGAGATGCTGGTTGGAGGGGCAGAATAGCACGTGGAATATACGATCTTCTACTGAACGCAGACAAGGAGAAGCTTTTGAATATTGGATTGAAGAGAAATATTGCTGACTTACTCATTAAAAGCCGAGATGAACTGATTCAGGGATGGAAAAGGGGAGTGGCATGGAACATTCGGCGAGGAATTGGCGTGGAAACGTGGAAGAAGATTGCTATTGCAGGGTTGGAGAGTCAGATAGTTAGGATAGATACAGTAGTGACGACGGATATTCACCGCTTGATTAGACTGACAGGAACCCTCCATGGAAAGACTGGACTGGTAAAGACGGAAGTTCCGGTGAAGTGGATTGAAGCCTTCGATCCTCTCAGGGAGGCTGTAGCTTTTAGGAAAGGCTCTGTGAGGGTCCACGTTATAGAAGCACCGAAGTTCCGTTTGGGGGAAGAAGTCTATGGGCCCTACTCCAATAGGGAGGTTGAATTACCAACTTCCGCTGCTCTATTGTTGTTATGTAAGGGTTTAGCTAGGTTGGCGACTTAGCATGTATGATGAATTATATGAAGCTTGGCTTAAAGAGAAAGAAGAACCTGAACTCCAGAAACTCCCTAGAGATTTCTATCGGAGGGCTGCGGATTATGTTAAGAAGATAAAAGAGGGCAGGAGGATGCTGGATGAGAAGACAACGAAAGCACGACTCATGAAGAGCGAATGGGAATATGCCAAGAGAATGATTAAAGAACTTATCGCCCTCCGATACGAGAAGGTTCTGGAGAGAATAAGGGAAGACGGAGACGTCCCGGTAGAAGCTTTAACAGATGAAGAAAAGGCTTTATACAAAGATGCGATTCCCTTGAAGGATTCCCTCCTCTCCCTCATAAAAGATGTCTCTAGGGGAGTAATAAAAGGGATAAAGAGAGAAGAGGAGAGATATGTTCTAGTTCGGTTTCTCCGAGAGGTACCTGCCATAATAGGGTCGGATATGAAGACCTATGGACCCTTCAAACCAGAGGATTTGGCGACTATTCCTGTTGAAAACGCCAGAACGCTTATTAAACAAGGTGTAGCCATTGAAGTAGAAGTAAAATGAAGGCCCCTAAGACGATAAGAACCTACTGTCCAAGGTGTAATACGTATACGGAGCACACGGTCTCCCTTTATAAAGCGGGGAAGAGAAGAGCGTTAGCTAAAGGAGAACGGCACCATAAAAGGGAGAAGAGTGGTTACGGTGGGCAGAAGTACCCCTTACAGAAGAAGTTCGCTAAAACTACTAAAAAGCAGACCTTGAAGCTACGTTGCAAAGTATGCAATCATACGATACAGAAGAAGGGGATAAGGCTGAGAAAATTAACTTTCGATTAGTAGGTGGAGGGTGTGACCTTGAGTGAGTGGGAAGAGCTTATTCCAAGACCGAGGAGCAAGTTTCTCCGCGTTAGATGTCCAGACTGCGGGAATGAGCAGATAGTCTTCAGCCACGCAACGAACATTGTCCATTGTAACATCTGTAACGCAACCCTAACCGAGCCCACAGGAGGAAAAGCCAAGATCAAAGGGGAGATCGTAGAGGTCTTAGAGTGACCTACACACTCTAATCTCTTGAGAATAAACACAATCTTTAAGTTTTTAATTTGGAGTTAGATTTTTACATTACTATTTATATTTCTTCCATTCCTCCATAGAGTAATGAGAGAATAAAGGTTGGTGTGAAAAATAACCTCAAAAGAAACGGATTGGCCCGAGGTTGGCGACCTCGTCATAGTCACCGTGAGGAGAATTACAGAGTATGGTGCCTACGTTTACCTTGATGAATACGGAAAGGAGGGACTCCTCCATATCTCTGAGATCTCCTCCTCGTGGGTTAGAAACATAAGAAACTTTGTCCGTGAAGGACAGAAGGCCGTTCTTAAAGTCTTACG
>CAZOCN010000011.1:0-22173 GCA_964578315.1 uncultured Candidatus Bathyarchaeia archaeon | reverse complement strand
TGTTTATAAGTGGCTTATAAACGATGGCATCTCAGTGGATTTTATCCCTCTCGATCGCCTCCATAGATTTTACTATTTTTAGAGGAAGGAGAGGGGGCCTTCATATATTCTGAGTCTGAAGGTGACGCCCATAGATTCTGCTTGAGCTCTGATCTTTTCTAAATTGACCTCTGGGATCGCTACTGCGGTTACTTCCGTCTCTAAACCAGCGTCTCTGGAGTCCCTTATGAAATTCAAAACCGCCTTGTAGGCTCCGTCCAGCTTAGGCTTACAGACTATCCTATAGGTTTCCTCATCTTGAGCGTTAAGGCTGACACTCACCCTGTCCAAACCAGCTTTCACTAACTCCTGAACCACGTTTACTCCTTCATTGATCAAGTAGCCCTGCCCGTTGGTGTCTAACCCCAACGTTAAAGCAGGGTGATTCTTCTTTAACCATCTGGCAACCTCTAGAAGAAGGGGAAGTCTGAGGGTTGGCTCGCCGAAACCGCAGAAAGTAACCCGCTTCCAGTAACCTCTCTTCAAAGCCTCTCTTAATGAGTGGATCACCTCCCCGGTTGAAGGTTCACGCTCCAGCCTTAAATTGAAGTTCCAGATGCCGTCCGTGAACCTTCGGAAGCAGAAGTAACAGTCATTGGTGCACCGATTTGTAACGTTCAAGTACAACGTATTCCCGAACCAATAGACAACGGTAGGTTTACTCCGTCCCTTCAAAGCTTCTTCTACCCCAATTTTAGATTTCATTAGATAGTAGAATAGCGTACCCTTTAAAATCGATTTATTCCTTCATAACTTAACGGGAAGAGTGATGTGTGGGTTTGGAGGCGGAACGTGACGCCCAGTCCCCAGAGGATATCGGTGGTTATACCTACTCTCCATGAAGAAGAGTACATTAAGCGACTGCTGATAAGACTCGTAAATATGAAACCTCAACCAGAGATCATCGTAGTGGACTCCGACATTAAAGACACAACCGTTAACATAGCACGAGAATACACGCCTAAAGTCTACAAGTCCCCGGAGAGAGGAATCTCCAAAGCTAGGAATCTAGGCGCCAGAAAGGCTGAAGGAGACATACTAGTATTTCTGGACGCAGATGTTACCCCTCCACTTGACCTAACAGAGAAACTCCTAAAATCCTTCGAGGACGAGAGCGTCGTCGGGGTCACATGCAATATCATGCCCGCTAAACCCACACCCGTAGAGAACGCCTTCTTCAAATTCTATAATCTACTCCTAAAATTTTGCTCCCTTTTCGTTCCTCATTCCAGAGGCGAACTTCTCGCGGCTAGAAGGGACGCCTTCTTCAAAGTAGGCGGCTTCAACGAGGAATTATCCTGCCTCGAAGACCACGATTTAGCGATGAGACTTTCTAAACTGGGAAGGTTCATCTATAATGATGATATGGTTGTCTATGAGTCTATGAGGCGCTTCAGAAAACTCGGAATAAGGAAAGTCCTAAGCTCTTGGATCGCAAATTACCTGTGGCTTACGATCTTCGGTAAACCTAAAGATTCAGAGTGGCGTCCAATCCGATAATATAATATAACTTTTATAACGATATTGCATAGCTAGAATTAACCCTTGGACTCGATGAGGTTACGTAGAATATGAGACTCTCCACTTTGAAGGGCGTAACTATCCTGAAGCATTACATTAAAAGTAACAGTCCAGCTCACGCTCAATGGTTCCTAACCCGGAGATGCAATTACCGTTGTAAAGGCTGTGAGGTATGGCTTGAGAAAGATTACAGCGGAGAGCTATCCACGGAAGAGATCAAAATTGGACTCGATAACCTCAGGAAGCTAGGAGTATTGGAGATAGTCTTCTCCGGTGGAAACCCTCTACTAAGAGAAGACATAGGAGAAATCCTCGAATACTCCTCAAGGTACTTTATAACAACTATATACGACAACGGTAGTATAGCAGCCGAAAAAGTAGATGCCTTAAAATATGCAGACTTCGTCGCCATATCTCTAGACACCTTAGATGAGAAGAAAAACGACTACCTAAAGGGAGTCGCGGGGTCTTGGAGGAAAGCTATGAACTCCATCGAGACCTTAAAAAACGCTGGTATAAACGTATGTGTGTCCCCCACCATATCTCATTTCAATGTAGATGAAATTATAGACTTCACGAAGTATTTCACTGAGAGGAAGATTCCCGTCTGGTATTGCCTATACTGGTATGATTACGCCTTCGAAGGGAGGCTCTTCGGGATAGGGACAAAAAATGACGAGTATGAAATAGTGGAAAAGGAGCGTCTCGTTCGAGTCATCGATGAGATTAGGGAGTTGAAGAAGGAACGGAAGGGTATATTCATAACAGACAAGACATTAGAAGCTGTAAGGGAACTCTACGCAAATGACAGAAGAACTTGGAATTGTAAAGCCCTCCAGAACTTCCTCGTTATAGATCACCTAGGTAGAGTGGCCGGATGCCACTGTAGAGAACCCGTAACGACAATCTTCGAGTTGCCGGAGGTCTGGAAAAGCCCAGAACTTGACAGAAAGAGGGAGGAGTATTCTAAATGTACAAAGTGTGCATACCTCTGCTACATATTCTACTCAGTTCACACAAACACCGTGGGAGAAATGAGCATTCTACGGGATCAATGGGCAAATATCAAGTTTCTCCTTGAAAAAGAAAATACAGCTGAAAAGTTAACTGGAATAAAAACCTCCCAGTGAACTTCACTGGGTAGACGTTATAAAAATATGGTTACTCTCTAGAGGAGCCTGCGATTTTTCCAATTGGAATCTAAAAAGGTTTTTAGGCTAGATTCTCTCTCTTCTGGAACAAGCTATAAAATGAATGAAGGTATAGGTGTGGATGATACCGAAAGAATTCTTTGTAACAAGCGGAAAGGCAACGAGTCTTGTATCAGAGTTAAATGCCTTTGACCTAGCCCTTAAAGACGCGGGAATCGCCCAGTGTAATATAGTCACCGTGAGCTCCATACTACCACCCAAATGTAGAATGATCGAACCAAAGGAACTCCCCAGTGGAATGATAACCTACATGGTATTCGCCAGAATGGACGGTGTCGGAGGAGCCAAGATATCTGCTGGACTAGCCTGGGCTTGGGAGAAGAATGGAAGATACGGATTAGTGGCAGAGGCACACGGCAATATGGACAAGGAAGACCTGAGAGAGACCTTGAAATGGAAGATGAAGGAGATGGCGAAGATAAGAGAGATAGAAATCAACGGTATAAACTATAAAATAGAATTACTACAGATTCCAAAGGATCACTATGGCTGCGTCATCGCAGCTCTAGTTTACCTCCCATGAAATATATCCACCACTGAATTTCAGTGGCATAAGGGGTTAAAGTGATAAAGGGTGAAGATTTCCAAATATTTTTAATTAAAAGGAGAAGACCGCAATGATGTTTGATATCTCGCTTGCCGTAAGCCTCTTTCTGATATCGTCTCTGATCTTATTGCTATCTCCTCGTTACGAGGCGAAGATTAAGAATCTTCTGGGAGATAAGAAACTGAGGACGAGAGATGTCGTTATACTTGTGGCGCTTATAGGGGCACTGATAACAATATTGGCGGTTATTCCGCATCTCGCTATGCTTATACTGTTCTTAACAGCCTATTCAGTTGCGCTCTTCTTCTTCACTTACGTGCTTATACCTCGATGGTACCTTGCGCTCCTAACACCGGTCGTATTCGTTGCCTTCTATTTCCTCTACTGGAACCTCCAAACACTGAACGTCTTCGCTGTTATCTTCGCTATAGCTGTTTCTCTATACTTAGGTAATACCTTCACTTGGAAGACGACCTGGATCTTCGCTGGTTTGCTCGCTATCGTGGACGTCATACAGGTTTTAGGAACTAGATTCATGGTAACTTCCGCGGAGAAGATTATGAGTCTTCAACTTCCAGCTATGATCATTCTACCTACTTTCCCCCTACCAAACCGCCTAGCGATCATAGGATTAGGCGACCTATTCCTAACAGGACTTCTCGTAATACAAACAGCTCGAAAATACGGAAGGAAATTTGCCTTCTTTACTTCCGTAGTCATCGGTATAGTTTTCTTCATGATTGAAAGTGTAATTCTCAATGTCGAATTCGGCTTTTTCCCCGCAACAGTGGTTATAATTTTAGGTTGGCTCTTAGCATTAACCCCAAAGGCAATTCCAAATTTACCGTAATAGCTCATAAAAAAGAGTTTCTCTTCAGATTTTAGAGGAGGAGCGAGAAAGCAATTATTAACATGCCTAATCCGATTAGGCCGCATAAGACTTTAATCGCCTTCTTATCTAGTTCATCCAAAATCGCCCACCTCCAGACGAACTCAGCCTTTCTCTCCCTCTCTCATATAAACTTTTTCGAAAAATAAGCGGCAGCAAGTGAAAGTTCGTTCGATCGATAGGTACCATATAACAGTTATCTTCCCTTTTAGGGTTAAGCATTTAAGGTTAACCTAAGAGAATTTCTTAACTATTGGATTTAAGAAAAGAGAGATAATCAGGGGCCTCTATTGAAGAGTATTTAGTTAATGAGTGATCTAGTGTGGAGAAGTTGAGAATGTTTAGACCTGATAGAGCCGTTGAGTGTAGAAGTTCTTCGTCTCCTTTAGTCATTCCTAGCCTCCCCTATGGTTATCCCCGTGTCGATGAAGGCTCTTCAAAGAGTGACGCGGACCTTGAAAACCTTTTCAAGTCTCTTATGAGATTATGATCGGTTCTGGTGGTCATTAAGTTTAAGATGTAAAAAGGAAAGGTTTTGAAAATTGCTGAGCGAAAAAGCCCTCGATAAGAAAAAAGTGTTTGTCTTCTTTCTGTTGGGACTAGCAGTCTTCTTTCTATACCTCTACTTCTTCGTCGACGTCAATCAGATGATCACCATAATGAAGAGGGCTGATCCAGTTTATTTGACCACAGCGTTTATAGCGGTTAACTTCAGCGTCTTTTTTTTCGCTTACACCTGGAAGATACTCTTGGAGATCTTGTCCGTTAGAGTTAGTATGTCCCAATCTCTCCTATTGGTCTGGGTGAGCACATTTATAGACCTCCTTATTCCAGCTGAAGCCCTCAGCGGTGAGGTTTCCAGAGCATATATGCTGTCTAAAAGTTCCTCAGCAAACATTGGTAGCATAGCAGCCTCTATAGTCAGTCATAGAATATTAACTATGACAATGACTTTAGGTGGATTAATAGCGGGTTCGATTACATTCCTCATAGGTCACAAAGTCCACATTTACATAGTAGAATTTGTAATTGCGATAACCATCTTATCAGTGATCTCTATAGGAGGTTTATACATTCTCGGCATTAAAGAAAGCATCACTAAAAGGGTTGTAAATGCTCTTTTTAGAGTCGTTGATTTCGTAACCAGGGGAAGAATGGACTTAGATCACTATAGGAAAGTGGCGGAAACGTCTCTAAAACACTTCCATGAGGGCTTCAAGACCTTAACAAGGTCGCCTCAAGGCCTCATTAGATCCATCTTCGCGTCTTTCTTAGCTTGGCTCTTCGATCTAGTCCTCATCCTCTTCGTCTTCATCGCTATAGGCTTCCCAACATCCTTCAGTATAGTCCTCATCGTCTACTCCTTTATAGGTGCGCTACAGACAATGCCCGTCGGCTTACCCGGAGTAATTGGCATCGCAGAGATAGCTATGACAACCCTTTACGCTCTACTGGGTATACCCGTCACCGTGGCTGCTACAGCAACTGTGCTGACGAGGGTAGTATCCTTCTGGTACAGGCTCTTCGTGGGTTATATCGCGTTCCAATTTTCGGGAATAAAATACTTCACGAAGAAAAATTAACCTAGTGCTTTGTTATCTCTCCATATTTCCCCACATTCACTCGCCACTCTCCTCTGAAGGAGGAGACAAATCCATTCTTAACGTTTATCACATCATCAACTTTGATCTCCTCTACTTTGTCATCCCAGAGAACAAGTATCATGGATCCAGAAGCGTCCTCCACCTTCGCCTCTAAGATCGTATGCTCCACTCCACGCCCCGTCTTCAAATGTTTTACTTTAGGCTCGGACACCACTTTAACCGTAACATCCACATTACTCATCCCTGGCTTAAGCTCCGCTAACTCCAAACACAACACTTTCCGATAGTTTTTATGGTTGGTGCATCGCCTCGCTCTTAAAAAACACTAGTACTACGGCTTAATTAATTCGGCGGCTCAAGATGAAGGCATCATAGGCGTTCCACATTTAGGACATTTAGTAGAAAGACACGGAACTCCTCTGACATGAGGTATCTTATAACCGCATTTCGGACAAACACAATAAGCTGGACCACCTACTCCTTGGCGTCCTCCTCCCCTACCTCTACCATAACCCCTTCCACTCATTACTAGTCACTTCTCAAACAGAGAGACTAGTGCTGTGCCAACATTTAAGTATAATGCTTGGCTCAGAGTGCATTAATTTCCTATTCTTTAAAAAAATAGTTAATTAAGTAAAGATAGAAACTTTAATTGATTCAACGATGTGGAGGGTCCCAGACGGAATTGAAGATTCTTTACGATAATGAGGCTAAAGAAGGGTTCATAAGCGGCTGGGGTTTCTCGTGTTTAATTGGAGAAAATTTACTCTTTGATACCGGAGCTGATATGAATACTTTACTTTTTAATATGCAGAAATTCGATGTGAATTTTAACGAAATCAATAAAGTCGTCTTTTCACACGAACATGAAGATCATACCGGAGGCTTCAGAATTATAAAGAAGCTCGGAAACGTTGAGGTTTATGTTCTCGGATCTTTTTCAAGAAATCTTAAGAGTAAGATTGCTTCATTTGCAAACGTTAAACTGAGAGAGGTTAAAGAGCTGGCGGAGATCTCTGATGGAATCTTTACGACAGGTGAACTCGGCTTCTTTACTAAAGAGCAGTCCCTTATAATCAAGACAGAGAAAGGTGTAGTCGTAATAACTGGCTGTTCACATCCAGGCTTAGAGAAAATATTAAGCGTAGCTTCAAAATTTGGTCGAAACTACGGGGTGATCGGCGGCTTTCACACTTTTAATAAACTAGAAATCTTGAGGAATATGACCCTAATTGTTCCTTGCCATTGCACTACAAGAAAAATGGAAATTCTAAAGCGTTATCCGAATTCGACTTTGAGGTGCTCGGCTGGTTACATAATAGAAATCTGACTTTTTCTATTTCTTTATCCTGCTTGTAATCTTCCTCATATAATACTTATGCCCCTCATATTCGAGCTCTATGATTTTTCCTTCATCCAAAAGTTTCTCAATAATCTCCCAGCCAGCATTTGCTTTCCTTAAAAGCTCCTTAACTCCCTCTTCACGCATTGGGTGTACTGCTGTTATGCTTAGCAGATCCTCTTTAATATTCCCTGTGAAAGCGAAGGCATTCCCTTCATATCCTATCAAATACTCAACCTTATCTTCTCCGAGTTTTTCGGAAAAGACTTGGAAAGCCATGTTTACAACTCTTTCATCAGCTGGTTTAACCCATGTTTCCGCTGGAGGCCGAGTTGGAATCGCTATGTAAGCCTTATGTGGCCTTAATTCTGATAAAAATCCAGCTATCTTTTCCAGCTCATCTTCATAGTCCAATCTATCTATAAGCATTGTTTCAGTGATTATCTCTCCTTTAAACTCTTTAGAGAATTCAATTATTCCGTTTAAAATTTCATCTATCCTCAGAGACTTGTGAGGTCTATTTATTTTTCTCCATAGGTCTTCATCGACGGCATCAACCTTTATGGAGACGAGATCTGCTTTCAGAAGGCCTCCTCTCACGTCTGCACGCCAAAGAAGTGAGGCATTCGTTAATATAGCTATGGGCGTCTTCATCTCTCTTAGTAGTTCCATCTCTACACCAAGATTCAAATCTAAAGTTGGTTCCCCATCTGGAACAAAAGTTAAAAAATCAACTTTTTCTTTTCTAATCTCTGCCTCTTTAACCTTCCTTTCGACGTCCTTAAAGACCTTTTCAGGATTATAGAAGGCTTCTCTTTCTACGCTTATCTTTATAGTCCTTCCTAATTGGCAGTAGATACACGAATAGGAACAAACCTTTGCGGGAATATTATTTATTCCTAGGCTTCTACCTAAACGTCTAGAAGGAACGGGCCCGAAAGCAATCATTTTCGGCGCTCCAAAGAAAATACTGCTAAGCTTTCCTCTATTTCTCCAGATCCTTCAATCTCTTCTTCATCTGTTCCAGTTGATCCTGTAAAATCCTCATCTGATCCTTTAGCATTTGAATTTCCTGCTCTCTTGTCATCGAAGGCGTAGGCGGCATCACCGTTGTTCCGGAATATGCTGGCTGTGTGACTCTTCCCATTCCACGTCCCATACCTCGCCCCATGCCCATTCCGCGGCCTCTACCCATACCCATGCCGTATCCGCCCCCCACACCATAATGTATAGGGGCTGTAGGTCCGGAGATGCCTTTATGCTCTCCAGATTTATACCCCATCACGGCTTCTCGCACAGTCCCGTAGGCTCCTGTTACTATTTGAACACCCGCTGCCGATAAAGCCTGGTAGGCATTCGGACCAACATTTCCCGTTAAGACAACCTTTGCACCTTTACTTGCTATTGTTTGAGCTGCCTGTATTCCAGCTCCTCCACTTGCATACTGAGCTGGATTCGAAAAAGCTTCAAACTGCATAGTATCTGTATCAACGATCACGAAGTATGCGCAGCGCCCGAAACGAGGATCAACAGATGCGTCCAATGAAGGGCCCGTAGCGGAAACAGCTACCTTCAAAGTTTTCTTCCCCTTTCTGTTCTTACCAATTCCTTGATATTGCACAAATATAATGTTTTTGGAGCTGGCGCTGTTCCGATATTTATACTCTAAAGTGTTCTCTTTGTGAAATGGAAATTGATAAAGAGTAGACAGAGAATACTATTCATTGTTACGGATGGTCATGGTTGATGCGGTTTAGATGCACAGAATGCGGTCTTCTCCATTATGTAAGAAGACCGAGGATTGAATGTGTTAGGTGCGGAGGGTTGCTGGAATTCGAGGTGGAAGCTGAGAAGGTTAAAGAGCTGAAGCTCTCCGGTCCGCTTTCCTTCTGGAGGTACAAGCCATTGCTCCCAGAGACTGAGAGAACTATAACTCTTGGTGAAGGCGGAACGCCGCTACGTAAAGCAGAAAGACTTGCCAAACGCGTAGGCTTGAGAGAGCTTCACTTGAAGGATGAGACTAGGAATCCCACGAATTCCTTTAGGGATCGCGGTGCAGCTCTTTTGGTGTCAAACGCTTTGGATCTATCCGGCTATACGCTGGTCTGTGCTTCAAACGGTAATCTGGGTGCTTCTCTAGCAGCCTACTGTGCTGTATCTGGGGCTCTATGCCACATAATAGTTCCGGAACTTGTGGATATGGGTAAACTTGCTCAGATGTTAATTTATAATGCTGCCATCGAGGAGTATGGAGAGACAGTAGATGAGTCTATAGAGCGTGCGAAAAGGCTTGTTGAGGAGACTGGTTGGTATCAAGCAACAGCTGAGCTGAATCCTCTAACTATAGAAGCGCAGAAGACGATAGCTTATGAGTTGATCGAGCAGAAGGTTCTCCCAGACTGGATTATAGTTCCCATGGGTAGTGGCGGAACAGTATACTCTCTCTGGAAAGGTCTCAAAGAATTCGAGAGGCTTGGGTTGATAGATGAGAAACCTCGAATAGTAGGAGTCCAAGCAGAAGACTGCTCCTACATAGTGGATCGTTTCCTAGGAAGAGCTAGTGAGGTCAAGAAATCCTCGAAGCCGGCTACAAGAGCCCTAGGTATACTAGTCTCGAAGCCCTTCTTTGCCAGTAAAGCTGAAGGGGCTATCAGGGAATCAGGAGGAACGGCTGTTGCAGTCAGCGACACCGCGATACTAACAGCTGAACGTGAAATCGCAAGGTTTGGAGGAGTCTTCGCTGAGCCAGCCAGCTCCGCAACGATAGCTGCCCTTGAGAAACTGTTAGCGGAGGGTGTCGTGGACAGAGGGGATCGTGTAGTGTGCCTAATTACGGGGAGCGGATTGAAGGCTACGGATATTCTGCAAGCGTTGACTAAGAAGAGGAAGACCGCCATCGTCGGCTTAGACTTGAGTACCAAAGAGAAGATTCTCAGACTTCTCAGCGAGAAGGATACTTACGGATATAACCTCTGGAAGAAACTTGGGCGAACAATGACCAGAGCCGCCATCTACCAGCACCTAAACGAACTCTCAAAGAAGGGTCTCGTAACTTCCTACAAGAAGGATGGTCGGAGGTACTTCAGAATCGGAGAGAGAGGAGTGAAGGTTCTTAAGGCGATAGAAGAGCTTAAGGTTTTGCTTTGAAAAAAATCTTTCAGCAAATTTTAAATAGTAAAGTTATAACTTTACTATTTCGATTGGAGTTGCAGGTCGAAAAGCGCCTATCCAACCCTCTACGGGTCTCCGCTGCTGCTATCTTTACAGCCCTCGTTTGCGCTTCCACTATGATCTTCTCAATCTACGTTCCAAGTACTAGAGGCTTTTTCAATATTGGTGAGACCATGGTCTACATCACAGCCTTCCTCTTCGGGCCCTTTGTCGGAGCCTTCGCTGGTGGCGTCGGCTCTATGCTAGCTGACGTCTTTCTGGGATATGGCTATTATGCGCCCGCAACCTTGGTTATAAAAGCGTGCGAAGGAGCGATTGTAGGCTTCTTAAGTCGTAAAGCCTCAGGCTCTGAGGCGAAATCTTACTGGAAGGTCTTCACTGTTATAGTTGGGTTTCTAGTGGGTGTCGTTTTAGGTGTTGTAGGCTCTATATACTATACTGGAGAAGTGGAGCTCTATCTCGGCATTCCTCCTCCAGAAAGCCCATCTCTCATTCTTAACGTAGTCCCTGAATTTTGGATTGGGCTCGGAGTAATAGTGGCGGTTCTTATAGCTATGACTGGCTTCATCTTTGAACCAGATTTCGGTTGGTTGGTGCTCTCGGTATTCGCGGGAGGATTGGAGATGGTCTTCGGATATTTCCTTTACGAGTTCTTTGTGCTGGTTGGTCCGGGTGCCATAGCGGAAGTGCCAGTTAACATAGGTCAGATGAGTATCGGTTTAATAGTAGCAATTCCTGTTGTAAGAGTGGTATGGCGTTACCTCCCAGACCTAAGAAGAGCCATCTAATATCGACTCAACAATCTCTACTCTTTATTTTCTCCACTATTCTCAAAAATTCTTCCCAACAAGTAACGTAGAGTAAGTCTCTGGGAACATTCAATTGCTTAGGTCCCCCATTCTTAATGAGTACCTTAACTATATCCTCATCTTTAATCGCGGTCAAGTGTCTCTCGTCGTTGTCTAGAAGAATATTTATGGAGTATTCTCTGCAAAGGTCTCTCTTACTCTTATTCCAGGCAGAAATGAAACCGTCTATTTGATCTAGAACTCCATGGTGCCTCAGCCAACTCTCCGCCCATTTTATCCTCCTCTTAGGCCTAGCGGTAACTATGTAGACTCTCCCTAAACTCTTCAGTTTCTTGAGGCCTTCTAGGGCTCCTTCTACAGGTGGAGCCTTCAAGGTCCATTCTTTCTCGTAAACCACGTCACTCATCTCTTCATATATCTCCAAGCCTATTATGGGGACGCATCTCGTTCGGTCGCATTTCCAAGGAGGCACTTCGATACCAACTTTCATCTTTATCCACTTTGCTATCATAACATTCGTATCCGCTATCGTTCCGTCATAGTCCACACCGAACACTAGCAACGCCGACACCCAGCCCCTAATTATTTATTAGCTAACCGAAAAAGTTTCAGGTATATAGGACGTTGGAGATGGAGTCTTGGTAATTCCCGTAAATTTGGAGTTTTATGCGAGAGATGGGCGGAGAGCTGCGGAGAGAGGCGATGTGACGGTGGTGATCGATGTATTCAGATGTTCTTCAACGATAGTTACTGCATTAAGGAATGGAGCAGCTGGAATATTACCCGTAAGAACCGTTAAAACTGCGAGGCGTCTCCATGAGGTGCATCCTAGTTATCTGTTGGCTGGAGAACGGGGAGGTGTCAAACCGAAGGGCTTCGATCTTGGAAACTCTCCTAGAGAATTCGCAAAGGAGATTGTTAGGGGGAAACATATTATCCTAACTACAACAGATGGAACGAAAGCCCTTCAAGCGTCGAGAGGAGGTGGCCCGGTCTTAGTCGGCTCCTTCCTAAATGCTGAGGCGGTCAGTAAGGCACTCTATAACCTCGCCAAGAAGGAAGGGCGTGGAATAAGCCTCGTTGCCTCCGGATTGAAGGGTAGAGCCTCGCTAGAGGACATCCTCTGCGCCGGTAGAATCATAGAGTACCTCCCTAAAGGGCAGATAAGTCTCTCTGACGCTGCCCTTATCGCTCTATTGGCCTCGAAAGGAGTGGGAGACGATATAGAGAAGATTACGCGTTCAAGTTCCCATGGAAGGGAACTGGAGCTTATAGGCTTAGGAGAAGACCTACACTTCTGCACTAGACTCAACGTTTATGAAGTCGTGCCTATCATGATAGGGGACGAGATAGTTTCCATTAAGAAAATGAAATCTGCGTCCTTATGATACCTTTTTTCATGCGTCGTAACTGTTTATATTGTACTTCCCTTTTTTGGTATTTAAAGTGCTGTTCTCTGCGTAGAATTGTCTCGGATAAGGAAAATAGTAATATCTGGGTATGTGCATTCCTATCAAAAGCGTGAGGAAGGGAGGATGTCGATTGTTAACTGAGATCCGTTGGCATGGCAGAGGAGGACAAGGAATAGTCACTATAAGCCGTCTCCTCGCCGAAGCTGCATTGACGGAGGGGAAACATGTTCAATCCTTCCCGGAGTTCGGACCTGAAAGGACGGGAGCCCCAATTAAGGGTTTCACCCGGATAGGAGACGAACCTATAGATATACACAGCCAAGTCTACACACCTGACATTGTAGTAGTTCTTGATCCAACGCTCTTAAAGAACATCGATGTTACAGAAGGACTAGTTAAAGGAGGAAAGATTCTTCTTAACACCGAGAAAAGTCCTGAGGAGATGAAGAAGGAGTTGAAGATAGAGAATGCGAAGGTATACACGGTAAATGCTAGAAGAATAGCTCTGGATCTGCTGGGTAGGCCAATATATAATACGGCTATGTTAGGGGCTCTAATCCGAGTCTCTAACTTAACATCTCTGGACTCCGTGAAAGAAGTGACGCGTAAACGGTTCAAGGGTAGTATAGCGGAGAAGAACGTGAAAGTTATTGAACGAGCCTACAAGGAGGTATCATCAAGTTGAGTGAAAGTGAACCTCTATGGAAGAAGTTACCTATAGGAGGCTTACTCCTTGAGCCAGGTTCAGCATTAAAGTACAAGACAGGGGACTGGAGATCATCAAGGCCGGTAATAGACAAGGAGAAATGTACTAACTGTCTGCTCTGCTGGATATACTGTCCAGACTCTGCAATCACTAGAACAGAAGAAAAAGTGGCAGTGAATTACGACTACTGTAAAGGATGTGGTATCTGTGCAGAAGAATGCCCTGTGGGTGCAATTACGATGGTTGAGGAGGGAGCGGAGTGAGCATGATGAAGTCGAAGGGGTTAACTGGCGATGAGGTAGTTGCCTACGCTGTAAAGCAGAGTAATGTTGACGTGGTCGCCGCCTATCCAATAACTCCCCAAACCATAATGGTGGAGTTATTCAGCGAGTATGTCGCCAATGGCGAAGTTCACAGTGAGTTCGTCTGCGTCGAGTCTGAACACTCCGCAATGTCTGCATGCGTAGGTGCCAGTTTGACTGGAGCCCGCGTATTCACAGCTACAGCAAGTCAAGGCTTAGCCTTAATGCATGAGGTTCTATACATGGCATCAAGCCTCCGCTGTCCAATTGTCATGGGAGTCGCTAATAGAGCATTATCGTCACCTATCAACATACACGGAGACCACTCGGACATGATGGGGTCGAGAGACTGCGGATGGATACAGATATACGCTGAGAATGTTCAAGAAGCCTACGACTGGGTGATCCAAGCCTTCAAATTAACAGAGGACCATAGAGTTCTTCTACCCGCTTCGGTAAACCTAGATGGATTCATACTCTCCCATTGCATGGAGGATTTCCTACCTCTTGAAGATGAAGATGTGAAGGATTTCCTTCCACCAAGAAAAGCAGTTTATGCTGTAGACCCAGATAAACCCTTCACGGTCGGAGCCCTAGCTCTTCCAGACTATTACTACGAGTTTAAATTCCAGCAAGACAACGCTCTTCGAGGTTCTCTAGAAGTCTTAGAAGAAGTGAATAAGGCCTTTGAAAGCCTAAGCGGTAGGAGATACGGTCAGATAGATACATACGGAATGGAAGACGCCGAAGTAGCGTTGATATGCCTTGGAAGCACCGCCGGAACAGCAAAGGTTGTTGCTAGGAGCCTGAGAGAGAAAGGCTTCAAAGTCGGCGTTATTAAACCTTGGATTTATCGTCCTTTCCCTGAAGAGAGCTTGATTAAGACGTTGGAGAAGGTGGAAGTCCTGGCCGTAATGGATAAAGCCTGTAGTTTCGGTGCACCCTTCGGTCCTCTCGGAGAAGACGTCTCAACAGTTCTGTACAAGTCAGGGATGGAAAAGAAAATGGTTAATTATATTTACGGTCTAGGTGGAAGAGACGTCACGCCTACGGACTTGGAAGGGGTATTCAAAGAGATCCTTAAGATCGCGAAGACAGGTGAGGTTAAAGATCGACTCAGATTTCTGGGGGTGAAATAAGGAATGGTTAGGTTAAAAGATCTTACAACGGAAGAACTCTTCACTTCAGGGCATAGGTTATGTGCAGGTTGTGGCGCAGGAACCGTAATGCGAATGATCCTCAAAGCCTTAAGAGGCCCTACAGTGATTGCCAACGCTACTGGATGCCTAGAAGTTGCGTCTACGATATATCCCTATACTGCTTGGAAGCTGCCTTGGGTCCATATAGCCTTTGAGAATGTGGCTGCTGTAGCCTCTGGAATTGAAGCAGCTTACAAGGCGATGGCTAGAAGAGGAGCGTGGGACAAGAAAGTGGATGTGATAGCTATAGCTGGTGACGGAGGAACCTTCGATATTGGAATACAAGCTCTTTCGGGAGCCTTAGAGCGAGGACATGACTTTCTATACATATGCTACGATAATGAGGCCTACATGAATACTGGCATACAGAGGTCGAGTGCAACACCCCACGGAGCCTCAACGACTACGAGTCCGGCAGGACTGAAGATACCTGGTAAGCCGGAGTGGAAGAAAGACTTCATAGGAATCTGCGCGGCTCATGGTATAGAATTCGCTGCTACGGCTTCGCCAGCCTACTGGAATGACTTCATAACCAAAGTGAGGAAGGGCTTAGAAGTGGATGGCCCAGCAGTTATCCACGTACTCAGTCCTTGTCCGAGGGGTTGGAGACATGACTCTTCACAGAGTATCAAATTAGCTAAACTCGCTGTTCAAACGCGGTACTTCCCTATATATGAAGTGGATAAGGGTGTTTACAAGCTGAACATGAAGGTGCCGAAGCCGAAACCCGTGGAGGAGTTCCTCAAACCGCAAGGGAGATTCCGTCATCTATTCAAACCGGAATTCAGAGATCAACTAGACCTTATCCAGCAGTGGGTCGACGCGAACTGGAAGAGGATAACTGAACTCTGTGGAGAAGGTTAAAAAGAGGGGTGCTATCCCCAACTTTCTCTTATTTTTCGCTTTTTAGGATTTCATTAACGTTAACGCCTACTTTCTCGGCTGTCTTTAAGATCTCTGCCCAAGTCTTCTCTGGAACGTCTATGCCCGTCTTCAGTCGTTCCTTCTCCTTCCGTAGCTCCAACTCTCCAGGTATCAAGATCTCTTTGAAGCCAGGAGCCTTCTTGGAGTTTTTCACGGTCCTTATCAACTTGTCCATTTCCGCTTTGAATTTTTCAATGGGCTGGAATGCGTCGATCTTGATGGCCATCTGGAAGACGCCTTGTTCATCGCTCATGTTGAAGGAGGCTGGTCCCCTACCGGTAAGTATACCCGCGATTATATCAACTGCCATTGCAAGTCCGTATCCCTTGTAAGCTACAGGTCCCCCTAGGGGGAGTACGGCTCCGCCCTTCACGAAATCCTCCGGGTCGGTTGTGGGGTTTCCATCTTTATCTACGATGTAGCCCTCAGGCATCTTCTTCCCCATAGCCAGTGCATGCATGATCTTTCCGCCTGCGCAGACTGAGGTCGATATATCAAGAAGGAAAGGCGGTTCTTCTCCGGCTGGAATTGCAATGCCTATGGGGCTCTGGTTGAATATGCGTTCTGCTCCGCCATAAGGTACGACTTGTGCGTAGTGGATTACTGTGCAGAAGCCGATCATGTCGTGAGGAGGAGCCATTAAGACATAGTCTGCCATCCGCCCTATGTGGTTGCAGTGGAAGGTCGCCACTGCTCCTATATCATGCTTCTTAGCTTTCTCTATAGCCAGATTCATGGTTTTGGTTGCGACGACTTGACCCAAACCCCAATTGCCATCGACGAGAGCTGTTGTTGAGGATTCCTTCACTATTCTAATATCGCTTCCCGGCTTACAGGTTCCATCAAGTATCAATTGGATGTAGTAAGGGATCGCCATAACACCATGCGAGTCATGACCACAGAGGTTAGACTTCACAAGTAACTCCGTAGTTAACTTAGCTTCCTCTGGAGGCGTACCTGCAGCCTCAAAAATCGCGGTTCCAACTTTCTTCAACTGCTCAGCTGTAAAAACCGGCATATCAATACACCAACACCAAATCAACGAGATATCTATTTAAAATTTTACTAGTTGAGCGAATAAAAATCGGATTGAGTAAAAGAGAAGGAGGGCGTGAGAAGTTACTTTTTAACTTCGATTCTGTCTCCGTCTCGGATTTTACTGAAGATTTTGGGGTCGCCGACTATCTTTGCGAAGACGTTTACTGGGCTGGCTGGTCTGATCTCTGAACCTTGACTGGCGGGTGTTGGGCCAAAGAATATGCATATAGCTTTCCCAGGAGGCCAGAACGCCACATCTCCCATCTCAACAACCTCCACAGCGTTTTCCTCACTTACACTTATCGGAGTAGAGAAGTAAACTTCCTCCCCCCACCTATTCGCCCTACTTTCCACCGGTAGAGCCTTCCAGACAGCCTCCGCCGTCTTGGGGTTCCTCTCCTCTAGAATCTCTGCAATAACCTCCCCGGTCACTTCAGTTACTATCTTTATCTTTCTAACCAGAAGACCACTCTCCACTCAGAACAGTGACTCTTACTTCATATATTTTTCTAAAGAAGTCTTCGGGTCTAGGCCCTCATGGACGATGCCGCATAGCACTTTAACCATACTTGTTGGGTCTTCGTGTTGGAATACATTCCGTCCCGCAGCAACCCCCGCGCCTCCAGCCTGGATGCACCCATAGACCATCTCACAGAACTCTTCATCAGTATTGGTCTTCGGTCCCCCAGCCATAACCACCGGAACTGGACAGCCTCTAACTACTTCCCTGAAGGAGTCTGGATCACCGGTATAGTTGGTCTTGATTATATCCGCTCCTAGTTCCGCTCCTATTCTCGCAACATGCTTAACTACGTCAACGTCGTACTGATCCGAAATTTTCCGTCCACGCGGATACATCATGGCGAGTAAGGGAATTCCCCATTCATCGCAGATCTTCGCTATTATGCCAAGGGTCTCAAGTTGCTGCGGCTCCGTTTCAGATCCGACATTAATGTGTAAAGAGACGGCGTCAGCTCCTAATTTAATCGCCTCCTCCACATCCGCCACTAAAACCTTATTGTTGGGATCTGGACCCAAATTGGTGCTGGCGGAGAGATGGAGTATCAATCCTATGTCCTTCCCAAAGCCTCTATAACCAGCTCTTATTATGCCTTTATGCTCAAGGACGGCGTTGGCGCCTCCTTCAGCTACCTTGTCAACAATACTTTTCATATCATACAAACCCCTTATGGGACCCATCGTGATTCCGTGATCTAAGGGGATAATCACAGTCCTCTTGGTATTCCTATTCATAATTCGATCCAAACGAATCCTCTTACCTATCTCAGTCATAGCACATCCTCCTCTTCAAATTTAAACTAGACCAAAGCCTAAAACAAAAATGCAAGAGCCCACAAATAAGCTTATCTAATGAAGAGTTACATGAAGAAAAAAATTGAAAATTTTCACTTCTTTAAATAAAGATTCGTAGTTTAAAGGAAGGTAAAAGATAAAAGTCCTAATTTACGAAGTCTTATCAACTGTAAGGGGATAAAGAGTGTCTTCAAGATTAGTGATAGTCAAGATTGGAACCAGTAGTTTGACAAAGAGTGATGGTAGCCTTGATGAAGGGGAGATGCAGAGACTAGTAGATCAAGTAGCGGAAACAGTCAAGAAAGGTAACAGGATAATTTTAGTGACCTCAGGAGCCATCGCCGCAGGCATAGCCGAGCTCGGGGTTCCTCCAAAGCCCAATGATATAGTCTTCCAACAGGTCTCGGCAGCAACTGGACAGAGCATACTCATGTCCAAGTACCGTGAACTCTTCAAGAAACATAAATTGAAAGTCGCCCAGATTCTCCTCACAGCTGAAGACCTCTCCAACCGAGTCTCCTACCTCCACATATGCGACGTACTAGATATGCTCCTACAACTCGGTGTTGTTCCCATCATAAACGAGAATGACGTAACCTCCATCGACGAACTAATCCCCGTGACGAAGGGTTACAGAGTCAACTTCAGTGACAACGACATACTCTCAGTCCTCATAGCCAACGCTGTAGAAGCAGATCTGGTCATCATATTATCCGACGTAGAAGGTCTATACACTATGAATCCAAAGAAACCCGGAGCAACCATAATTAAAACGGTTGAAGAGATCACTCCTGAGTTGAAGAGTGTTGTGGAAGGGAAGAGTCGTTTAGGCAGAGGGGGGATGCAGACCAAACTTAAAGCTGCCGAAATAGCCACAAAAAGTGGGATACCCGTGGTCATAGCCAACAGCCGAAGGGAGAACGTCCTCCTCGATATATTGGCGGGGAAGAAGGTAGGAACCTACTTCAAACCTAGGGAGAGGATGCGACCTATAAAGAGGTGGATAGCCTATGGGGCTTCAGTAAAGGGGCAGATCTTCGTGAACGAAGGAGCCAAGAAAGCGATACTCGAAGGTGCAAGCCTCCTACCCGTAGGCGTCGTCAAAGTTGTAGGTCACTTCAAGGTGGGGGACGTAGTCGGCATAGTGGATCAGAATAACGTGGAGTTCGCGAAGGGAATATCCAACTACGATAGCGGCGAGATAAAAATCATAAAGGGATTAAAGACGGACCAGATCGAGAAGGCACTCGGATATATAAGGCGAAAGGAGGTTATTGGACATAGAAATATGCACCTTCTGAGGGGAGAATGAATGATATTAGAGATCTGTAAAAGGGCGAAGAAGGTCTCCTACAAGCTGGCTATGCTCTCCACTGAAAGGAAAAATAGGGCTCTGCATAAGATGGCTGAGGCCCTCGAAAAGAACGTGGATAAGATCCTTGAGGCAAACCGGAAGGATGTTGAAGCAGCCAAAGCTAAGGGTGTAAAGCCCGCCTTACTTGACCGGTTAATCCTGAATGAGCGTCGTATAGCCAATATGGCGCGCTGCTTAAGGGAGGTAGCTGGACTACCTGATCCAGTAGGCGAAATCGTGAAGACCTGGACTAGACCTAACGGCTTAATAATAGGGCAGATCCGCGTACCCTTAGGTGTAGTAGGGATCATCTACGAATCCAGACCCGACGTCACCTCAGACGCCTCTGGAATCTGCATAAAATCCGGCAATGCAGTAATCCTCCGAGGAGGCTCAGACGCTATAAACTCCAACGCCGCCATAGGAGAGGTGCTAAGAGAGGCCTTAGCGGAGGCTGGTTTGCCGAAGGACGCGATACAAGTCGTAAGTGTAACGGCGAGAAGCGCTGCGGAGGAGCTTATGAGGATGCGGGAGTACGTGGATGTTCTGATTCCGCGGGGGGGAGCAGGCTTAATAAAGGCGGTGATAGAGAAGGCGATGGTTCCAGTTATAGAGACGGGGACTGGAAACTGTCATATTTATGTTGAAGAAGATGCTGACCTAGAGAGAGCTGTAGACATAATCATAAACGCGAAGTGCCAGAGGCCGGGAACTTGTAACGCCGCAGAGAAGCTCCTAGTCCATAAGAATGTAGCAGAGAAGTTCCTACCGGTAATAATCGCCGCCCTCAGGAAGGAAGGGGTTGAAGTTAGGGGATGTGAAAAGACGGTTAAGATAGTTCCTGGTGTAAAGCAGGCTACTGAGGAGGACTGGTGGGCGGAGTATCTGGACCTAATCATAGGTGTGAAGGTGATGGAGAATTTGGATGAGGCGATTGCTCACATAAATAAGTATGGCACAAAACACTCTGAATCCATCCTCACTGCAGATTTCAACAAAGCTCTCCGCTTCATCAGAGAAGTGGACGCAGCAGCAGTTTACTGGAACGCTTCTACACGCTTCACAGACGGCAATCAATTCGGTCTTGGAGCGGAGATCGGAATCAGCACCCAGAAACTACATGCAAGAGGACCGATGAGCGTCCAACACCTAACCACCACAAAATTCTTCATACTAGGTAGAGGACAGATTAGAGAATAGGCTACGCCTATCCCTTATCTCTCTATAAAAGGGAGGAAATATTGCCGATGGAATCTCGACGGCGTTTAATTAAGGTCGGAGGGCTCTGTGGTATAGTAACTCCAGTCCTCATCTCCGCGTTTATACTCTCCGCAATCTACCTTTCTCCATGGTTTGATTGGATGGAAAACGCCTTAAGCGACCTTGGCGTAAACGGAGTAGCTGCTGTGCTATTCAATACTGGACTGATTCTGAGCGGATTACTGACCCTAATCTTTGCCTTCGGACTCCGCGAAACTCTAAGAGACAGGAAATCGAATCAAATAGGCGTCGCTATCCTTATGCTCGCCGCGGTAGCTCTGAGTTGTATAGGATTTTTCCCCGAGACGGTGAAGCCTCTACACTTCTACTTCTCCGTTGCCTTCTTTATGTTGCTCTCTATCTCCCTCCTAACAATAGGCTTCACTGTAACGCTTCAACCTTCCAGAAGAGGAATCGGACTATTTACCCTACTTTTAGGATTTGCCTCAGCTATCCCGTGGATTTTCTCATGGAAGGGCGTCGCTATACCTGAGGCGCTCTCAGCTCTCGCGGCTTTAATATGGCTCTTCGTTGTAGGCTTTAGATTACTAAAGGAGGAAGCCTTCTAGAGGGGCTCTCTAGTCATTTCAAAGAGGGAATCCGAGGGAGCTTCTTCACAGACTTTAAAGTTGAGCCTCTCAAAAAACTCGATGTTTCCTAGTCCTGTGCAGAGGGAAATCCGCTTCTCGGGGTAGTCCCGTAGAACAGCTTCCATCAACGCCTTTCCATAGCCTTTATCTCTGTACTCCGGTTTGACGAATAATGTATGAACACGGATAACATCAGAGAAAACAGAGATCGCAACTCTTCCAACATCCTCGCTATCGCTATCCGAAAGAATGTAAAGCGTCTGCCCTTCTCTAGTCCTCTTAAAGATCTCCATTCCAAACTCCACGTATAGCGGATTTCCACATCCAACCATCTCAGCCCCTAATAAACCTTTCCTAGGATAGGAGGAGTGAACCACAGTAAACTTAAAATCGCATAGGTTGAACTAAAAAACCATGAGCTGAAGCCCGGAAAGAGGAGAGCCCGGTGGAGGAGACTTAGCTCTCCGCCGAGTGTAGCGGACAAGCATGGCGGGCTTTGGACCCGCCGACGGGAGTTCGAATCTCCCCCGGGCTACCATGACACCCTAGTCAGGACGCCGTTCAAATTATCGGTTTTTCACGCATGTTAAGGAAAGCAACTGCCAAATTTATTTTGACGTGTGTGAATTTGAACCTTTTATAGATTGTAGATTCTTACGAAAATTCCTTCTTTCAATTATGCTCAGTTCGCTGAGTGAACAAAAAAATGTTAAATAGCGATCAAATAGATTTATTATCATGAAATCGAGGGCAAATGCAATTCTCGTGCAAAATTTAACAAAGAAATATGGTGACATTGAAGTTCTTAGAGGTGTGGATTTGAAGATTGAGGAAGGAGAATTCTATGCCTTAATGGGACCGAACGGATCTGGAAAAACTACTCTCACCTCCATAATTGCTTCTGTTAGACTTCCAACGAGTGGAAATGTGGAAATCTACAG